>NZ_KV787896.1:0-102379 GCF_001807145.1 Enterobacter sp. HMSC16D10 | reverse complement strand
AGTCAGAGGAGCCAAATTTAAAAAGCCTGCTTTTAAAGCAGGCTTTTTGCTTTGCGGATGAGGGAAAATGAACGCTCTGTTTGTCTACGGCACGCTGCGTCCGGGCCATTCTAATGCGCATATCCTTGAAAACATCGGCGGTGAATGGCTGGCCGGTTTCGTCTCCGGTACGTTCTACGAACGCGGCTGGGGTGCGGCGGCAGACTTTCCCGGGATTGTCCTCCACTCCGATGGACCGCGCGTCGAAGGCTATCTGTTTATCTCTGATAACCTTTCCGCACACTGGCAAATGCTGGATGAGTTTGAAGACGGCTATGACCGGGTTGAGGTCACGGTGACTACCTCTGAAGGCAAGCAGGTTCAAGCCTGGATTTATCAGCTACAGCCACGTTCTGAGTCATAAAAAAAGGCTCTCTGTCACCAGAGAGCCTTTTTCACGATTCGCTGCGATTACTCGCTTTTTGCTTCGCCGTTTTTGATTTCGCCCATCACTTTCAGCTTCTTAGAGATGTCGCGACGCTCTTTGGACAGTTCAGCATTTTTGATGATGTAATCATCAACACGGTCTTCATAGTCGCTCTTCATGCTGGCGATGATGCCCTGAATAGCTTCAACGCTCATGCCTGGCTTGATGTAGTCGCTCAGGTTGTCGAGCAGCAGAACACGTTTCTGGTTGTCACGGATCTTCTTCTCAACGTCCTGGATTTCACGCTGCAGCTTGTTTTTGCGGCGGAACAGGCGGACGAATTCCAGAACATCCTGGAACGAAGGCTTGGTAGTTTCCATTTTTACACCCCTGATAATGTGAGATTCGGATTCGTTAAAGCAACCGTTGTAACAATAACCTTACTGACAGCGGCTGCGAATGACAATGAGTATATCGTTTAAAACTATCATAACCCCAATTGCTGCTGAATCGAAGCAGCAGGCGTCACATCCGCGTTTTATTTGCGCAGCGCCCGACAAATCAGATGCGATAGCAGCTCAAGCTGTCGCGCCAGTTCCATACTCAGCCAGACATAGCCATGAATGGGCGTTTCCGCCACGTTATCGCCCTGCCGCTCATTGATTAACTGCTTCAGCTCCGCAACGATCTCATTCAGCCGCTCGCTGTTTGCCAGTATCGGCTGCGGGTTACCTTCGTAGAGCGCATGAGCGATGGTCAACAGCGTTTGCTGCGTCATCTGCTGGGTCTCTTTGAGGGTCTGCGCGTTAAGCATCAACAGATGGCTCGGGCGAGAGGCCCAGTGCGCGTTGATTTGCAGTTCAAGCATGCACACCAGGTTGCGGCTTACCGTCTGGATGGCTTCGAAAATCGCTTTCTGAATATGGGTCTCTTTGCTGGCGGGCGTGATCAGGCCGCGCATTTTGACCACGTCGTTGAGGATGGTTTGCAGATGCTTTTCCAGCCGGGGGCGTTCAACCAGATTAGGGGAAAAACCGGCCTGATAGACGCGGTTAAACGCGGTGACATAGTTGGCCATCTGGATACGCCAGTGCAGAAAAGCCCGCTGCGGCCAGATGCCGGTAAACAGCATGGCGAGCAGTGAACCCAGAATGACATCCCCGCTTCGCCACAGCGCCGTGGTCATATCCCCGGCGGGTGCGCCGACCACCACCGCGAGCGTGATACCAATCAGCAGCGCCTGATAAGGACGCTTG
Organism: Enterobacter sp. HMSC16D10; assembly: GCF_001807145.1. Taxonomy (NCBI): domain Bacteria; kingdom Pseudomonadati; phylum Pseudomonadota; class Gammaproteobacteria; order Enterobacterales; family Enterobacteriaceae; genus Enterobacter; species Enterobacter sp. HMSC16D10. Next base: position 100,717 of record NZ_KV787896.1, on the reverse strand, counting down.
CCCAACGCCAGCCAGCCGCACAGGAACATGGCGGCACCGCACCATATCAGCATGACCGGGAACGAGATAAGCTCCAGCTTCAGGGCGATTAGCCCCAGGGCCGAACCTAACACGGTCCCGCCAATACGCTCGAAGGCGCGCGGGACAACGTTGCCCCAAAACGAGATGGGCCCCATCACCACCACCAGCGTGATCAGCGGCCACGTCCCTTCCGGAACCTCCAGCAAACGCACCAGTACAAACGTCAATACGAATGCCAGCGCGATGCGACACCCGTGCACCACGCGGTAGTGTTTATACAACCGAATTTCAAAAGGGGTTAATGATTTGTCGGGACGCACACCCGCTCTCCAGCTACACGGCAAATCACAATTGTACTGTGTTTTCAGCCGGGCGGAACGGTCCCGGCTGAAAAACCCTTTATTCAGCAGGCCTAAACCGGTTTGTGCTCTACCGCGATATACATTTCAATATCCCAGTAGCCGTCCGCGTTGCCGTCATTCAGGTAGCGCTCGAAGCAGGGTTTGAGCGCCATTTGATACTTATTGTCCTGCAGCAGGGAATTGAAGAACTGATACCACGGCGTGGCAAAGTCGTAGTTTTCCACACGCGCCGTCGCCACGGCATAATCCCCTCCCGCGATTTCCGTCATCATGACGCCTTCGCTGTTTTCCGGGATAACAAAATCGTCCGGTACGGTAACGGCCGTATCGCAGCGCAGTTTTTCGGCCGGGACCTCATCGGGGTTATCGTAGTAGACCGCCACCCACTCCAGCGGCTCAATGTGACGCCCGTCGACCCACATGACCAGCTGTTCAAAGCCCTGTTTTACCGTGTGCTCCCACGGACCGACCAAATGAAAACCGGCAATCTTACGTTTCTGTTGCTGCGTAATGCTGTAGTCCATGCTGCCTCCGTTTATCACTGTATATTTATACACTATAAAACTGGGTTATCATTATCAGCAAACGAGGAGTGTTTATTATGTGAGCAGACTCGCAACCCTGCCAGTCTGCTCATAGGCGGTTAAAGCGTGTGATGCAGATAATCGCTCAGACGAGAGAACAGGCCGCCTTTATCAACGGCTTCCAGCGTGACCAGCGGCCAGTGGGCTACCACCTTGTCACGATCGTAAAGCTGGATCTCCCCGACACGCTGATGCGCGGCAATCGGCGCTTCCAGCTCTTTTTTATCCAGCACGTATTTGGCTTTGATATTGGGCACCTCCGCTTTCGGCAAGGCCAGCCAGAAGTCCTGGTCGGTGCCCAGTTTTACCTGCTCCTTGTCGCCGTACCAGATACGCTCCGTTCCCACTTTTTTTCCGTTATGCAGGATCTGCACCGTATCGAAATTCTGCTGCCCCCAGTGCAGCAGTTTTCGGGCCTGGTCCTCACGCCCTTTCGGGCTGTCCGCTCCCATTACAACGGCAATCAAACGACGCTGGCCGTCAACGGCGGATGCAATCAGGTTAAAGCCGGCCCCCGAGGTATGCCCCGTTTTCAGCCCGTCTACGTTCATGGTCTTATCCCACAGCAGGCCGTTACGGTTCTGCTGGGTGATCCCGTTCCAGGTTAGGCTCTTTTCGCTGTACATATGATAAAACTCGGGCTCACCGTGGATAATGGCCCGGGAGAGAACGGCCAGGTCATACGCCGAACTGTGTTGGCCAGGCGCGTCCAGCCCGTGGACGGTTTCGAAGTGGGTATCACGCAGGTTCAGCTTCTGCACATAGTCGTTCATCATCTTCACGAACTGCGGCTGCCCGCCCGCCACGTGATCGGCCAGCGCCACGCAGGCGTCGTTGCCGGAATCGACAATCAGGCCGCGGCTCAGATCGCGCACGGTGACGCGATCGCCCTCCTTCAGGAACATCAGCGATGAACCGTCAAACACCGGGTTCCCTTTTGCCCAGGCATCACGCCCTACGGTGACGATGTCATCCGGGGTAATGCGGTGGCTATCAATGGCCCGATCCACCACATAACCCGTCATCAGCTTGGTCAGGCTCGCCGGATTACGTTGTTGATGTTCGTTGCCCGCCGTTAAAATCTGACCAGTCGTGTAATCCATCAGCACCCAGGAGCCAGCCTGAATGGCCGGAGGCTGCGGCGAAAAATCCAGTGGTTCGGCCGCAAAAGCAGATGAGACACTCGAAGCGAGTAAAGAAACAGCAATAAACAGACGGCGTTTCAACGGTATATCCTCAGGTCATTAAAAATCGATGACCTTTTTACGGGAGTTCTGATGTCGTTACCTGGCTTAATTGCAAAAAAATGTGACAGAACGCAGATTTTTCTCTGAAGCTGGCGCGCAAATTTGCCTCGCGGCGGTGCTTTTTATTCGGTCTGACCCGCGCGATCGTTTACCATAGTGACGTCATTTTTTAACAGGATGGTATTACTGGTGTCTGACTCTGCCGCTCGCCCGACTTTTTTGTTCCACGACTACGAAACCTTTGGCACGCATCCGGCGCTGGACCGACCGGCGCAGTTTGCCGCCATCCGTACCGACGACGAATTCAACATTATTGGCGAGCCTGAGGTCTTTTACTGCAAACCGGCTGATGACTACCTGCCGCAGCCCGGCGCGGTCATGGTTACCGGCATCACCCCGCAGGAAGCGCGGGAGAAAGGCGTTAACGAGGCAGAGTTCGCCCGACGCATTCACGATCTCTTTACCGTTCCCAATACCTGCGTGGTCGGTTACAACAACATCCGCTTCGATGACGAAGTGACGCGCAACATCTTCTATCGCAACTTCTACGATCCCTATGCCTGGAGCTGGCAGAACCGCAATTCACGCTGGGATTTACTCGACATCATGCGCGCCTGCTACGCCCTGCGTCCTGAAGGCATTCACTGGCCGGAAAATGAGGAAGGGCTGACCAGCTTCCGGCTGGAACACCTGACGCGCGCCAACGGTATCGAGCACAGCAATGCCCACGACGCGATGGCGGACGTCTATGCCACCATTGCCATGGCAAAGCTGGTGAAAAGCGCACAGCCCCGGCTGTTTGAGTATCTGCTGAGCCATCGCAGCAAGCAGAAGCTTATGACCCTTATCGACGTACCGCAGATGAAACCTCTGGTGCATATTTCCGGCATGTTTGGCGCCTGGCGCGGCAATACCAGCTGGGTTGCGCCGCTGGCCTGGCATCCGGACAACCGTAATGCGGTCATCATGGTGGACCTGGCGGGCGATATTTCACCGCTGCTCGAACTCGACAGCGATACCCTGCGCGAACGGCTTTATACCCCGAAAAACGAGCTCGGCGATCTGCCGGCGGTGCCGGTCAAACTGGTGCATATCAATAAATGTCCGGTCCTGGCGCAGGCGAATACGCTGCGCCCGGAAGATGCTGACAGGCTGGGCATTAACCGCCAGCACTGCCTCGATAATCTCAAAGTGCTGCGTGAAAATCCGCAGGTGCGCGAGAAAGCCGTGGCCATTTTTGCCGAAGCCGAGCCGTTCGTGCCGTCTGAAAACGTGGACGCCCAACTCTATAACGGTTTCTTCAGCGATGCCGATCGCGCGGCCATGAATATCGTTCTGCAAACAGAGCCGCGCAACTTACCGGCGCTGGATATCACCTTCGCCGATAAGCGCATCGAAAAGCTGATGTTTAATTACCGCGCGCGTAATTACCCCGGCACGCTGGATGAAGCCGAGCAGGAACGCTGGCTGCAGCATCGTCGCAACGTGTTTACCCCAGAATACCTGCACAGCTATGCACAGGAGCTGGAGATGCTCTACGGCCAGTATGAAGGGAATGCTGAGAAACAGGCGCTGCTGAAATCCCTGTTCCAGTACGCGCAAGAGATAGTTTGATCGATAGGTATAAAAAAGCCGGAGGCGAAGTCTCCGGCTTTTTTTTGCCCGGTGGCGCGGCGCTTACGCGGGCCTACGGGGTATGTAGGTCGGGTAAGGCATAGCCGCCACCCGACACAGTCTTACGCGACGTCTTCGTACTGCGGAACCGGGTTACGGAAGCTCTTCGTGACGCAGGCCAGGTAAACCAGACCGATACCCGCCCAAATCAGGCCAAGCACCATCGAGCTCTCTTCCAGGTTAACCCACAGCGCGCCCACGGTCAGGGCACCGCACATCGGCAGGAACAGATACTGGAAGTGATCTTTCAGCGTCTTGTTACGCTTTTCACGGATCCAGAACTGAGAGATCACCGACAGGTTAACAAAGGTGAACGCCACCAGCGCACCGAAGTTAATCAGCGCCGTTGCCATCACCAGGTCAAAGTTAATCGCCAGAAGCGCGATCGCACCGACCAGGATAATGTTCATTGCCGGGGTACGCCAGGTTGGATGCACGTAGCCGAAGAAGCTTTTCGGGAATACGCCATCGCGGCCCATTACGTACATCAGACGCGCAACGCCTGCATGCGCGGCCATACCGGACGCCAGTACGGTGATGGTGGAGAAGATCAGCGCGCCGACCTGGAACGCTTTACCCGCCACGTACAGCATAATTTCCGGCTGAGACGCATCCGGATCCTTGAAGCGAGAGATATCCGGGAAGTACAGCTGCAGGAAATAGGTCGAGAAAATAAAGATCAGACCGCCAATCAGCGCCGTCAGGAAGATGGCACGAGGAATTACGCGCTCTGCATCTTTGGTTTCTTCAGACAGGTTGCTGATCCCGTCAAAACCGGTAAAGGAGAAGCACAGAATGGTTGCCCCGGTAATCATCGGGATAACATGCGCATCACCAGACCAGAACGGCTTGCTGCTCGCCAGGGTGCCCGCGCCTTCGCCGTGGAATACGCCGTAAATCACCATGCCAAGAATAACCGCAATCAGCACAACCTGAAGCACAACGATAACGGAGTTAAAGTTGGCGACAGACTTGATGCTGCGCAGGTTAAAGGCCGTCATAAAGGCCACCAGCGCCACAACGAACATCCAGGATGGAATCGACGGCACCAGCGCTTCAAAATAGATTTTTGCCAGCAGAATGTTGATCATCGGCGCGAACAGATAGTCGAGCAGCGAAGACCAGCCCACCATAAAGCCAACCGTCGGGCTGATGGATTTCTGGGCATAGGTGTAGGCGGAACCCGCAGACGGATAGCGACGCACCAGTTTACCGTAGCTCAGCGCGGTAAAGAGGATCGCAATCAGCGCGAAGCCATATGCCGTTGGCACATGACCGTCTGTGAGGCCTGATACGATACCGAATGTATCAAACAGCGTCATCGGTTGCATATAGGCCAGGCCCATCATAACAACCGGAATCAACGTAAGCGTTTTACGTAATTCCACGCGAGAGGTGTTTGGAGTTGCGTTATGCGACATAGTTATTCTCCTTTACGGTGATAACCGCCACGTAAGCGAAAAATTGCCCCATTTCTTTCTTCCTCAGCGACAACAACTGTCGGATTTTAGTAAATATCTATCCGGTACGAAGCCCGGCCTCTTGGTTTTTAGTTTCGTTTCGTACATGCAAAAAAAAATAACCGACGCCTTTTATATCGTCGATTATTCATTTGGTTGCAGCGGCGGCATTTTGCCCCACATCGGATACAAAAGGCAATACTTTGCAACGCACCGGGTAATTTTCTTTTTGCTAACTGGCTGATTTCTCGACGCTGCCCTGAGCATATACAGCAGCGATAGCACTATTTGCTAAAATTTCGTCCCGCCACCAGGCACTCGCCAGCCCGGCGGTCTGTTCATTCCAGCCCACCCACACCGATTCATGGCTGTTTTGAGCAAGTACCTGTTTTTCAACAAGCGCACCGCTGTCAATAAAGCGCTGCGCCAGATAGCGGGGTAAATAGCCGCAGCCCAGACCGCTAATTTGCAGCTCAAGCTTGGTTTTAAAGTCGAAAACGGTAATCGCTTCCTGCTCATCAAGCAGCTGCGAGGAGACCGCACATTCCGGGCGAGAGCTGTCACCCACTACAATCGCGCGGTAGCCTTTAATCACGCGGCGGTTAAGCGGCTCGGGCTCCTGAGCCAGCGGATGATGAGGCGCCACGGCAAATACCTGCTCCAGCACGCCAAGGCGGGCAAAACCAAATTCACTGAGTTGGGGAGGCTCATGCAATGCACCGACAAAAATGTCCGCCCTGCCCTGGGTTAAGGCATCCCAGGAACCGCCCAGCACGCCGTTGATGAAAATAAGCCGGGTGACGCTGTGATGCTGGTAAAACATTTCAATCAGCGGCGTCAGGAGAGAAAACGGAAAGGTGTCATCCACCCCAATCACCAGCTCGTTTTCCCATCCCTGATGCAGTTTGACGGCCTGTTTTTCGAGTTCACGAACGGTGTGGAGGACTTCACGGCCTTTTTCCAGCAGCATCTGTCCGGTGCGGGTAAAGCGTGCGCGATGCCCGGAGCGATCGAGGATCTGGATATTGAGGTCGCTTTCCAGTTTTTGGACGGTATAGCTCAGGGCCGAAGGGGTTTTGTAGAGCTTTGCCGACGCAGCGGCAAAGCTCCCCTCTTTTTCCAGTGCATCCAGAATAATAAGAACATCCAGCAGCGGTTTCATGCTCGCCCCCTTCTGGTGTGCGATCGTCTCCGCTGCGGAACTTATTCCATGGGCATCACCAGCGGATCGGGATACTGATACTCAAACCCCAGCTCATGACAAATGCGATTGCCATCAACAATTTTGCCTTTACTGCCATCTTTTGCCTCACCAAAGACCGGCGGAGCCAGGCCCAGCTGACGTGCCATCAGCGGGTAAAAGGTGCTGCGCGCCGGATGAGTCGGTGCACATATATTATAGATGTGTCCGCCTTTCGGAGCCTGTAAGAGTAGCTCAATTGCGCCAATAACATCCTCAAGATGGACAAGATTCACGCCATGCTGGCCGTCTGGCGCAGTCTTTCCGGCAAAGAAGCGTCCCGGGTGGCGGCCAGGGCCTACCAGCCCCGCCAGACGAACGATATCGACCTGCGTGCCGGGAAGATTGTGCAGCCAGTCTTCCAGCTCTTTCAGGACCTGACCGCTCGCGGTAACGGGACGGCGCTCGGAAGTTTCTTTTACTACGCCCTCAACCTCACCATAGACCGACGTCGAGCTGGTGAAAACAATGCGCGGTACGTGATGCGCCAGCGCGCTGTCGACTATCTCCTGCATCGCCTGCAGATAAAATGATTCACCCGGGCCGCTGCGCCGCGCGGGTAGCGTAATCACCAGCGCATCGACGTTCATCAGCGTGTCCAGATCGTCCGCATCACACACCAGTTCCGGCTCCAGACGCAGTTCAACGCCATCAATACCGCACATGCGCGCCGCTTCGACCCCATCTCGGGTGGTCTTGCTCCCGGTTACCTGCCAGCCTTTCGCGGCTAATGACATCGCCAGCGGCATTCCCAGCCATCCTAAACCGACAATCGCGACCTTTTTCATGCGAATTCTCCTGACTCTCACTCGTCTTTCATAAGGCTACGCCAGCCCGGCAGAACACACAATTCATAGCATCAATATGAAATGAATTAATGATCAAAAAAAGCCCTTGCAATATGTCGCACAACTGGTTTAGGTTAAAAGACATCAAATGAATAAGCATTCATCGAGAATTTATATGACACGCGTTCAATTTAAACACCACCATCATCACCATCATCCTGACTAGTCTTTCAGGCGATGTGTGCTGGAAGACGTTTGGATCTTCCAGTGGTGCATGAACGCATGAAAAAGCCCCCGGAAGATCGTCTTCCGGGGGCTTTTTTTTGGACCGAATTCAGACAGGTTAAAACAGGTTAACGAGGAATAAAGAATGTTAGATAACTCACGTTTACGCATAGCTATTCAAAAATCAGGCCGTTTAAGTGACGATTCACGCGAACTGCTGGCCCGCTGCGGGATTAAAATCAACCTGCACACCCAGCGCCTGATTGCTCTGGCTGAAAACATGCCCATCGACATTCTCCGCGTGCGTGATGACGATATTCCCGGCCTGGTCATGGATGGCGTCGTTGACCTCGGCATCATCGGTGAAAACGTGCTGGAAGAAGAGCTGCTGACCCGCCGCGCGCAGGGCGAAGACCCGCGTTACTTCACCCTGCGTCGTCTGGACTTCGGCGGCTGCCGCCTGTCGCTGGCGACGCCGGTTGATGAAGCCTGGGACGGCCCGGCCGCGCTGAACGGCAAACGTATCGCCACCTCCTACCCTCACCTGTTAAAGCGCTATCTGGATCAGAAAGGCGTGCTGTTTAAATCCTGTCTGCTGAACGGTTCTGTTGAAGTGGCGCCGCGTGCGGGTCTCGCGGACGCCATCTGTGACCTGGTCTCTACCGGCGCGACGCTGGAAGCGAACGGTCTGCGCGAAGTGGAAGTCATCTACCGCTCTAAAGCGTGCCTGATCCAGCGTGACGGAGAGATGGCCGACGCTAAGCAGCAGCTGATCGACAAGCTGCTGACCCGCATTCAGGGCGTGATTCAGGCACGTGAATCCAAATACATCATGATGCACGCCCCAACCGAGCGTCTGGATGAAGTGATTGCCCTGCTGCCGGGCGCCGAGCGACCAACCATCCTGCCGCTGGCAGGCGATCAGCAGCGCGTGGCGATGCACATGGTGAGCAGCGAAACCCTGTTCTGGGAAACCATGGAAAAACTGAAGGCGCTGGGCGCAAGCTCCATCCTGGTGCTGCCAATTGAGAAGATGATGGAGTAATGGCCATGAGCTTTAACACAATCATCGACTGGAATACCTGTAGCGACGCACAGCAGCGCGAGTTGCTGATGCGCCCGGCAATTTCCGCCTCTGAAAGCATCTCGCGCACCGTGGCGGAGATCCTGGATAACGTCAAAGCCCGCGGCGATGACGCGTTGCGTGAATACAGCGCGAAGTTTGATAAGACGGACGTCAGCGCATTGCAGGTTACCGAGCAGGAAATCATTGATGCCAGCAATCGCCTGGGTGACGACATCAAGCAGGCGATGGCCGTCGCGGTGAAAAACATTGATGCCTTCCACACCGCGCAAAAGCTGCAGACCGTGGATGTCGAAACCCTGCCCGGCGTGCGTTGCCAGCAGGTCACGCGCCCGGTTGCGTCCGTCGGCCTCTATATTCCCGGCGGCTCTGCCCCGCTTTTCTCCACCGTACTGATGCTGGCGACTCCCGCGCGCATTGCCGGGTGTCAGAAAGTGGTGCTGTGCTCACCGCCACCGATTGCCGATGAGATCCTCTACGCGGCGAAGCTCTGCGGCGTGCAGGCGGTGTATAAAGTGGGCGGCGCGCAGGCGATTTCGGCCCTGGCGTTCGGCACGGAATCCATTCCCAAGGTCGACAAAATCTTTGGCCCGGGCAATGCGTATGTGACCGAGGCTAAGCGTCAGGTCAGCCAGCGTCTGGACGGCGCGGCCATCGATATGCCTGCCGGACCGTCTGAAGTGCTGGTGATTGCCGACAGCGGCGCAACGCCGGATTTCGTCGCGTCTGACCTGCTTTCCCAGGCGGAACACGGCCCGGACTCGCAGGTTATCCTGCTGACGCCGGATGCCGATATGGCGAAACGCGTGGGCGAAGCCGTGGAGCGTCAGCTTGCCGACCTGCCCCGCGCCGACACGGCACGCCAGGCGTTAGCGGCCAGCCGTCTGATTGTGGCGCGCGATCTCGAGCAGTGCATTGCCATTTCTAACCAGTACGGTCCGGAGCACCTGATTATTCAGACCCGAAATGCGCGCGATCTGGTCGACAGCATTACCAGCGCGGGCTCGGTGTTCCTCGGCGACTGGTCACCGGAATCCGCGGGCGATTACGCCTCCGGCACCAACCACGTACTGCCAACGTATGGTTATACCTCAACCTGTTCCAGCCTGGGACTGGCGGATTTCCAGAAACGCATGACCGTGCAGGAACTCTCCCGCGAAGGGTTTGCCTCACTGGCGTCCACTATTGAAACCCTGGCCGCCGCCGAGCGCCTGACCGCTCACAAAAACGCCGTTACGCTGCGCGTTGCAGCCCTGAAGGAGCAAGCATGAACATTGAAGAATTAGCCCGCGAAAATGTCCGTCGCCTGACGCCTTACCAGTCTGCGCGTCGTCTGGGCGGTAAAGGGGATGTCTGGCTGAACGCCAACGAATATCCAACGGCGGTGCAGTTTGAGCTGTCGCAGCAGACGCTGAACCGCTATCCGGAATGTCAGCCGAAGGCGGTTATTGAAAACTACGCGCAGTACGCTGGCGTGAAGCCAGAGCAGGTGCTGGTCAGTCGCGGTGCGGATGAGGGCATTGAACTGCTGATCCGTGCCTTCTGCGAGCCGGGCAAAGACGCGGTAATGTACTGCCAGCCGACCTACGGCATGTACAGCGTCAGCGCGGAAACCTTCGGGGTGGCGTGCCGCAACGTGCTCTCACTGGAGAACTGGCAGCTGGATCTGCAGGGGATTGCCGACAATCTCGAAGGCGTAAAAGTGGTGTTTGTTTGCAGCCCGAACAACCCGACCGGGCAGATTATTAACCCGCAGGATATCCGTACCCTGCTGGAGATGACGCGCGGAAAAGCCCTGGTGGTCGCGGACGAAGCCTACATCGAGTTCTGCCCGCAGGCGACGCTGGCTGGCTGGCTGGAAGAGTACCCGCACCTGGTGGTGCTGCGTACGCTGTCAAAAGCCTTTGCTCTCGCGGGTCTGCGCTGCGGATTCACGCTGGCAAATAAAGAGGTCATCGACCTGCTGCTGAAGGTGATCGCCCCGTACCCCCTCTCGACGCCGGTTGCCGATATTGCGGCACAGGCGCTGACGCCTCAGGGGATTAACGCGATGCGCGAGCGCGTGGCGCAAATCCTGGAGGAACGTCAGTACCTGGTGACCGCCCTGAAGGATATCCCGTGCGTGGAGCAGGTATTCGACTCAGAAACCAACTACATCCTGGTGCGCTTTACCGCTTCCAGCGCCGTATTTAAATCTTTATGGGATCAGGGCATTATCTTACGAGACCAGAATAAACAACCTTCTCTGAGCGGGTGCCTGCGCATTACCGTCGGCACCCGTGCAGAGAGCCAGCGCGTGATTGACGCCCTGAAAGCGGAGAAAGTATGACCCAGAAGATCCTTTTCATCGATCGTGACGGCACCCTTATTTCGGAGCCCCCAGCTGATTTTCAGGTCGACCGATTCGACAAGCTGGCGTTTGAACCTGACGTGATCCCGGTGCTGCTCAAGCTGCAAAAAGCCGGGTACAAGCTGGTGATGATCACCAACCAGGACGGTCTGGGTACCGACAGCTTCCCGCAGGCAGACTTTGACGGCCCGCATAATCTGATGATGCAGGTGCTGACCTCGCAGGGCGTGGTGTTCGATGAAGTGCTGATTTGCCCGCACATGCCAGCCGACGAGTGCGACTGCCGTAAGCCAAAGGTGAAGCTGGTCGAGCACTATCTGGCGGAGGATGTGCTGGATAAGACTAACAGCTATGTCATCGGCGATCGCATCACCGATATTACGCTGGCGGAGAACATGGGCATCGCGGGGCTGCGCTATGACCGCAACAACCTTAACTGGGCGATGATTGGCGAGCAGCTGACAAAACGTGACCGCTACTCACACGTTGAACGCAACACCAAAGAGACACAGATTGATGTGAAGGTCTGGCTGGACCGCGAAGGCGGCAGCAAGATCCACACCGGCGTGGGTTTCTTCGACCACATGTTGGACCAGATTGCCACCCACGGCGGTTTCCGCATGGAGATCGCGGTAAAAGGCGACCTCTATATTGACGATCACCACACCGTGGAAGATACCGGCCTGGCGCTGGGTGAAGCCCTGAAGCTGGCGCTCGGCGACAAGCGCGGCATTAACCGTTTTGGCTTTGTCCTGCCGATGGACGAGTGTCTGGCGCGCTGCGCGATGGATATCTCCGGTCGTCCGCATCTGGAATACAAAGCAGACTTCAATTACCAGCGCGTGGGCGATCTGAGCACCGAAATGGTGGAGCACTTCTTCCGTTCATTGTCCTACACCATGGGCCTGACGCTGCACCTGAAGACCAAAGGCAAGAACGACCACCACCGCGTGGAGAGTCTCTTCAAGGCCTTCGGCCGCACGCTGCGCCAGGCAATTCGCGTGGAAGGCGACGCCCTGCCCTCATCAAAAGGAGTGCTGTAATGAACGTGGTGATTCTGGATACCGGATGCGCCAACCTGAACTCCGTAAAGTCGGCCATTACCCGCCACGGCTACGAACCGGTGGTCAGCCGTGACCCGGACGTGGTGCTGCGTGCCGACAAGTTATTTCTGCCGGGCGTAGGCACTGCGCAGGCGGCGATGGATCAGATTCGCGAGCGCGAGCTGGTCGATCTGATCAAAGCCTGTACCCAACCGGTGCTGGGCATTTGCCTGGGTATGCAGATCCTGGGCCGCCGCAGCGAAGAGAGCAACGGCGTTGACCTGCTGGGCATTATCGACGAAGACGTGCCGAAGATGACCGACCACGGTCTGCCTCTGCCGCATATGGGCTGGAACCGCGTGTACGCCAAAGCGGGCGACCGGCTGTTTCGCGGCATTGAAGACGGCGCGTATTTTTACTTTGTGCACAGTTACGCCATGCCGGTGAACGTCAATACCATCGCCCAGTGCACTTACGGCGAGGCGTTTACCGCAGCCGTGCAGAAAGACAATTTCTTCGGCGTACAGTTTCACCCGGAGCGCTCGGGCGCCGCGGGCGCGCAGCTGCTGAAAAACTTCCTGGAGATGTGATGATTATTCCCGCGTTAGATTTAATTGACGGCACGGTTGTCCGTCTTCATCAGGGCGATTACGGGCAGCAGCGAGACTACGGAAACGACCCGCTGCCGCGTCTGCAGGATTATGCCGCCCAGGGTGCTCAGGTGCTGCATCTGGTCGATTTAACGGGTGCGAAAGATCCGGCGAAGCGCCAGATCCCGCTGCTGAAAAATCTGGTTGCCGGTGTTGATGTGCCGGTACAGGTCGGCGGCGGCGTGCGTACGGAAGATGACGTGGCGGCGCTGCTGGACGCGGGCGTGGCGCGCGTGGTGGTCGGTTCAACCGCCGTCAAAGATCCTGAGACGGTGAAGGGCTGGTTCCGCCGCTTTGGCGCCGACGCGCTGGTGCTGGCGCTGGACGTGCGCATTGACGAACAGGGTAATAAACAGGTGGCGGTCAGCGGCTGGCAGGAAAACTCCGGCGTGACGCTGGAGGCGCTAGTTGATACCTATCTGCCCGTTGGCCTCAAGCACGTGCTGTGCACGGATATCTCCCGTGACGGCACGCTGGCGGGTTCCAACGTTTCTTTATATGAAGAAGTTTGCGCCCGTTATCCGCAGGTGGCGTTCCAGTCATCTGGCGGCATCGGTGACTTAGCCGATATTGCCGCGCTGCGCGGAACGGGGGTACAGGGCGTGATTGTGGGCCGGGCCCTGCTGGAAGGTAAATTTACGGTGACGGAGGCGATTCAATGCTGGCAAAACGGATAATCCCTTGCCTGGACGTACGTAACGGCCAGGTCGTGAAAGGCGTGCAGTTCCGCAACCACGAGATCATTGGCGACATCGTTCCGCTGGCAAAACGCTATGCCGATGAAGGCGCAGATGAGCTGGTGTTCTACGATATTACCGCGTCCAGCGATGGCCGCGTAGTCGACAAAAGCTGGGTCGCGCGCGTAGCGGAAGTGATCGATATTCCGTTCTGCGTGGCGGGCGGGATTAAATCCGCCGACGACGCCGCCAAAATTCTCTCGTTTGGTGCCGACAAGATTTCCATCAACTCCCCTGCCCTAGCCGACCCGGAGCTCATTACCCGCCTCGCCGATCGTTTTGGCGTGCAGTGTATTGTGGTTGGGATCGACACCTGGTATGACGCCGCAACGGGCAAGTATCACGTCAACCAGTACACGGGGGATGAAAGCCGCACGCGCGTGACGCAGTGGGAAACGCTCGACTGGGTGCAGGAAGTGCAGAAGCGTGGCGCGGGCGAGATTGTCCTCAACATGATGAACCAGGACGGCGTGCGTAACGGGTATGATCTCGAGCAGCTGAAAAAAGTTCGTGCGGTCTGCCACGTTCCGCTGATTGCCTCCGGCGGCGCGGGCACCATGGAACATTTCCTCGAAGCCTTCCGCGATGCGAACGTGGACGGCGCGCTGGCCGCTTCCGTGTTCCACAAACAGATTATTAATATTGGTGAGTTAAAAACGTACCTGGCCGACCAGGGCGTGGAGATCAGGGTATGTTAACAGAGCAACAACAGGCGCAGCTGGACTGGAAAAAAACGGACGGATTACTGCCGGTGGTTGTCCAGCATGCCGTCTCAGGCGAAGTGCTGATGCTGGGCTATATGAACCAGGACGCGCTGGCGAAAACGATCGACAGTGGCAAAGTGACGTTTTACTCCCGCACGAAAGAGCGCCTGTGGACCAAAGGCGAAACCTCGGGCCATTTCCTGAATGTAGTAAGCATTACGCCGGACTGCGATAACGACACCCTGCTGGTGCTGGCCAATCCGATCGGACCAACCTGCCACAAGGACACCAGCAGCTGCTTCGGCGAGGCGAGTCACCAGTGGCTGTTCCTGTACCAACTGGAGCAGCTGCTGGCGGAGCGTAAATCGGCGGATCCGGAGAGTTCTTATACCGCGAAGCTGTACGCCAGCGGAACCAAGCGTATTGCGCAGAAGGTGGGTGAAGAAGGCGTTGAGACAGCACTGGCCGCGACCGTGCATGACCGCGAGGAGCTGACGAACGAAGCCTCTGATTTGATGTATCACCTGCTGGTGCTGCTGCAGGATCAGGCGCTGGATTTGACGGCGGTGATAGAAAACCTTCGCAAACGTCACAAATAAAAAAACCGGGGTATATCCCCGGTTTTTTTTAATCTGCAAATCAGACCTTTGGTTTGTAGTTTCGTAAGGCGTTACGCCCCAGTACCACACCTGAACCAATCATTCCGCCAAGTAGCACGGCGAGAACCAGAATCACGGCTTTTTTCGGGCTGTCACGGCGGACAGGAAGATCCGGCTTCATAACGTAACGATAGACGTGGATTGTGTCCGGGTTTACGTTCAGATTCTGGATATCCAAGAGATTTCGCCTGGTCTGATAATAGGCGGTGGGGAAAACCAGTGGGCGCGATGCTTCGTTGTCAATCATCGATTTAAGCCCTTCGCTGCCAAGCAGGAATAATGTTTCCTGTGTGACATCCTCGGTTTGCTGGAGCTGTGGCGAAGTAATTTTCGCTGCCTCAGCGTTTTTCAGTGCCTCAGCAATCTGTTTGATACGCAGATCTTTTTGTTCCTGCGCGACCTTCTCCTGGTTTTGCAGTGAATCATTCAGGGTTTTGATCTGCTCCTTAATATTGTCCTTAAGATCAAGGGCTAGTTCTTTTGCGGTCTGCTCATCGACTTGCTGAATGTACTGCGCCAGCTGCTTCTGAGCCGCCTCTGCTGATGTACTGGTATAGGTGACGCTTAATGGCAGCGCTTGCCCTTTAACCGCAGGCTCGATGGTGAGTTTTTCAGGCACAGCCTGATTGTCCAGCGCCTGCGATAACGCTGAGAAAGATGCATTAAAACGGTCAATAGCGCGCGTTTGAATATCCAGCATTGAAGGTGCTGCGGTACCATAAAGGATATTCAATGCATTTGAATAGGGTGCTATCTGAGCCGCATCGGGTTGCGCAATAATTGCACTTGAGGTCCACTTTTCTTTAGCAACAAACAGATATCCGACAGCAAGGGCAATAAAAACAATAACAAAGGTTGCTATCATCCACTTTCCACGCCAAAGTTGCAGCATTAAATCAAGTAAATCAATTTGCTCAGGGTCATGATTTCGACCGACCTGGCTATTGTTGTTTTGCGTCATACAATCCCTAACAGATGAAAAAGGGCGGAACATAATTAAGTTTGCATAGTTTATCGATTACTGGCGATTTTTCTATAAGAATCCGATGAGTAATATCGGAAAGATAGGTTATGTAACTTACCCCCTTCGCGCTATGATAGATGCAGTGCGATGCGTTATGGCATCGGTAAGAATATAGCATTATGAGGAACGCTATGAAATTTTTGGTAACGGGTGCAGCGGGTTTTATCGGTGCAAATGTCAGTAAACGCCTCCTTGAGGCCGGACATCAGGTTGTTGGTATCGATAACCTCAATGACTACTACGATGTAAGCCTGAAGCTGGCGCGCCTGGAACTGTTGAAATCAGAGCGTTTTACTTTTCACAAGCTGGAGTTAGCAGACCGTGAAGGCATGGCTGCGCTTTTCGCTGGTGAGAAGTTTGATCGTGTGATTCATTTGGCCGCGCAGGCGGGTGTTCGCTACTCCCTGGAAAACCCCCATGCGTACGCGGACGCCAACCTTATCGGCCACCTCAACGTGCTGGAAGGCTGCCGCCATAACAACGTTCAGCATTTGTTGTATGCATCATCAAGCTCCGTATATGGCCTCAACCGCAAGATGCCCTTCTCAACTGACGATTCCGTGGATCACCCGGTTTCGCTTTATGCTGCGACCAAAAAAGCTAATGAGCTGATGTCACACACCTATTCGCATCTCTACAACCTGCCGACAACTGGGCTGCGCTTCTTTACCGTATACGGTCCGTGGGGACGCCCGGACATGGCGCTGTTTAAGTTTACCAAGGCGATGATTGAAGGAAAAAGCATTGATGTCTATAACTACGGTAAGATGAAGCGCGACTTTACGTATATTGATGACATCGCTGAAGCCATTATTCGTCTGCAGGATATTATTCCTCAGGCAGATCCAAACTGGACCGTTGAGACCGGCTCTCCGGCAACCAGCTCAGCACCTTACCGGGTTTATAACATCGGTAACAGTTCGCCAGTAGAACTGATGGATTACATCACTGCGCTGGAAGACGCGCTGGGTAAAAAAGCCGAGAAGAATATGCTGCCTCTTCAGCCAGGAGATGTTCTGGAAACCAGCGCCGATACCCAGCCACTTTATGACGCGATCGGATTTAAACCGCAAACCTCGGTTAAGGATGGGGTGAAGAATTTCGTTGACTGGTACCGCGATTTCTACAAAGTCTAAAAATAAAAAACCCGGCAACTCAGCCGGGTTTTTTACAATATAGAGCAGAGAATCAGTCACTACCAAACAGATCGCGGGTATAAACCTTATCCGCCACGTCAGCCAGCTCTTCCGCCATGCGGTTTGAAATGATGACATCGGCTTCTTTCTTAAAGGCGTCCAGATCGCGGATCACCCGTGAATTGAAGAACTGATCGTCCGACATAGCAGGTTCATAGATAATAACCTCAACGCCTTTCGCCTTGATACGCTTCATGATCCCCTGAATGGAAGAGGCACGGAAGTTATCGGAACCACTCTTCATGATCAGACGATACACACCGACCACTTTCGGCTGACGTGCAAGGATAGAATCGGAGATGAAGTCTTTACGCGTACGGTTGGCATCAACAATCGCCGAGATGAGGTTATTCGGCACCGCCTGATAGTTTGCCAGCAGCTGCTTCGTATCTTTTGGCAGGCAATAGCCACCGTAGCCAAATGACGGGTTGTTGTAGTGATTGCCAATGCGCGGGTCGAGGCACACCCCTTCAATAATCTGGCGAGTATTCAGTCCAAGGCTTTCTGCGTAGCTGTCGAGCTCATTAAAATAAGCCACTCGCATCGCCAGATAGGTATTCGCGAAGAGCTTGATCGCCTCAGCTTCAGTGGAATCGGTAAATAGCACCTGAATATCTTTCTTGAGCGCCCCTTCCTGAAGCAACGCAGCAAAACGTTCAGCGCGCTCAGAACGTTCGCCAATAACGATACGCGAAGGATGCAGGTTATCGTAAAGCGCTCTCCCCTCACGCAGGAATTCCGGCGAGAAGAAGATATTATCAATACCGAATTTTTCTTTAATGGATTTGGTAAAACCGACAGGGATGGTCGATTTAATCACCATCACCGCATCAGGGTTGATCGCGATAACGTCTTTGATTACCGCTTCTACCGTTGAGGTGTTGAAATAGTTGGTTTTAGGATCGTAGTCAGTAGGCGTCGCAATGATGACGTAATCCGCATCGCGGTATGCATCTTCTTTATCTGTCGTGGCGCGGAAATTCAGCGGTTTATTGCTGAGATAGTCCTGGATTTCTTTATCGACAATCGGCGATTTCTTCTGATTGAGCATATCCACTTTGGCTTGCACGATATCCAGCGCAACCACTTCATGATTCTGAGCAATCAAAATGCCGTTAGAAAGACCGACATACCCTGTTCCGGAGATTGTTATTTTCATTCGCTAATGACTTCTGTGAGTTAACTGTACTGATGGCCGCCAGACCATCGCGATAAACATAACTGTTGGGCTTTGTACCTCCTGACAAACTGAGCTGTCAAGGCAAACCAGGAGTAATCACTGCGAGGAGGATGAGATTCAGACTACTTCGAGTAACAGGCGGCAGTTTTTGCATAAAAAAACCCGGAGACAGGCTCCGGGTTTTGATGACAGCGAGTCAGTTAACTTATTCCATCCATTCGGTATGGAATACGCCTTCTTTATCGGTACGTTTGTAGGTATGCGCACCGAAGTAGTCACGCTGGGCCTGAATCAGGTTAGCAGGCAGAACGGCAGCACGGTAGCTGTCGTAGTAGGCTACTGCCGCAGAGAAGGTCGGAACCGGGATACCGTTCTGGACAGCGTAGGCAACCACGTCACGCAGCGCCTGCTGATATTCGTCAGCGATTTTCTTGAAGTACGGTGCCAGAAGCAGGTTGGCGATACCGGCGTTTTCAGCATAGGCATCGGTGATTTTCTGCAGGAACTGCGCGCGAATGATGCAGCCCGCGCGGAAGATCTTCGCGATCTCACCGTAGTTCAGATCCCAGTTGTTCTCGTCTGATGCCGCACGCAGCTGAGAGAAGCCCTGCGCGTAAGAAACGATTTTCCCCAGGTACAATGCACGACGCACTTTTTCAATGAACTCGGCTTTATCACCTGCTGGTTTAGCCTGTGGGCCAGACAGTACTTTAGATGCCGCGACGCGCTGCTCTTTCAGAGAAGAGATGTAACGTGCGAAGACAGATTCGGTGATCAGCGACAGCGGCTCGCCCAGATCCAGAGAGCTCTGGCTGGTCCATTTACCGGTGCCTTTGTTCGCTGCTTCATCCAGAATCACATCAACCAGGTATTTACCCTCTTCATCTTTTTTCGTGAAGATATCTTTGGTGATGTCGATCAGGTAGCTGTTCAGTTCGCCTTTGTTCCACTCGGTAAAGGTTTCAGCGAGCTCTTCGTTAGAAAGGTTCAGACCGCCTTTCAGCAGGGAATAAGCTTCAGCAATCAGCTGCATGTCGCCGTATTCGATGCCGTTATGCACCATTTTCACATAGTGACCGGCACCGTCAGGACCGATATAAGTCACACACGGCTCGCCATCTTCTGCAACAGCGGCGATTTTAGTCAGAATAGGCGCAACCAGTTCGTATGCGTCTTTCTGGCCGCCAGGCATGATGGATGGGCCTTTCAGCGCGCCCTCTTCGCCACCGGATACACCGGTACCGATGAAGTTGAAACCTTCAGCGGACAGTTCACGGTTACGACGAATGGTGTCCTGGAAGAAGGTATTACCGCCATCAATGATGATGTCACCTTTTTCGAGGTAAGGCTTCAGGGAGTCGATAGCTGCATCGGTACCTGCGCCTGCTTTCACCATTAACAGGATACGACGAGGCGTTTCCAGAGACTCAACAAACTCTTTAACCGTATAGAAAGGAACCAGTTTCTTGCCTGGGTTCCCGGCAATCACTTCTTCGGTCTTATCACGGGAGCGGTTGAAAACGGAGACGGTATAACCACGGCTTTCGATGTTGAGCGCCAGGTTGCGCCCCATTACTGCCATACCGACAACGCCGATCTGTTGCTTGGACATTACATACTCCTGTCAGGTGTGGATACCCCGCCGGAATGAAAGCGACGGGTTAAGTAAAAAACATGTTAACTCAAGGGAGAGGTAAGAGGGTAGCAATTGATGCACTCATCACAAAACCGCATATTTTCTAGTAAATTATCGTCTGAGGATCTCAGTATGCACCATCACGATGTAACACAACTTTCACCGTCTTAAACAAAATGGCTATGTCATTCCATAGTGTCCAGTTCTTGACGTACCAGGCATCAAAATAGACGCGTGTATCATAATCAACATCATTACGGCCACTCACCTGCCATAAGCCCGTCATGCCAGGCTTCGCCATGAGATAATAGTCAACATCATCACAGTACCGCTCCAACTCATCAGAAATAATAGGCCGTGGGCCGACAAGGCTCATTTCGCCTTTAAGCACATTAAATAATTGCGGTAATTCATCAAGGCTGGTTTTACGAATAAAACGTCCCACAGCAGTAATACGTGGATCATTCTTTAATTTAAAATCTTTTTCCCACTCAGCCCTCGCCTCCGGATCGCTATCCAGAAGCTCTTTTAACACTTCCTGAGAATTCATCACCATTGAGCGGAATTTGTAGCACGGGAATAACTTACCGTTTCGCCCTACGCGCTGATGACCATAAATGGCTGGCCCACCATCACGTGTCACTTTGTACCACAGGTAAATCATGAGTGGTGATGCGACTAACAATATTAATGAAGAGCAAACAATATCGAAAGTACGCTTAAGAAAACGAGAGGTCCTTTTGGCAAGATTGTTTTGTATCCTCAATAACATCACTTCATGGCTAAAAATGAAGGACATATCGGTATTATATAAGGGCAATCCGCGGAAAGAAGGCACAACTGTAACTGAACGACAATGGTGTTTAGATAACTCACGAAGCCATAATTGTGTTTTATCAAGCTCGGTATATTCATAGGCAAGTATATAATGAATATCTCCGGTGCGATTTAAACTCCAAATTTTCTCTGCATCTTGTATTACAGGTAGAGAGCAAACTTCAGACGTTGCAGCATCAGCATCAAAGAAAGCCACAACATTAAAACCCATCATCTCTTCACTCTGCAAGGCATTGTATGCGCCGATCGCATTTTCACCACTGCCAAGAATGACGGTTGTTTTTTTCCAGATGCCTAATTTATTGAGCAAGTGCTTTGTGAGTACACGGAAAAAGGGTACCAAAATCAGCGCAAACGACCAGCAAAATACCCAAACATAACGAGAAAACTGCCATTTTGTAAACGCAATAAGCGCCAAGTCAAACACGGCAAAAATCACAATAGTTCGAATAATTTCTTTTAATTCATACCAGAATGGTTTGCGATAAGTGTAATGACGCAAACGTATCCAAAACCATCCTACACAGACGATTGAAAGTAAGAAATGGGAAAAGAAGCGCGAGTCTAATTGTTCTTGCGGAATAAAACGATGAACCTCATTAAAAATTAAATATACGCACCCTAAAGATAGCCACAACGCTACATTGAAAAAAAATAAATCTGAAATAGCCAATAATATCTTACATAACTGTGGATTATACTTGTTATCAATACTATCCATTAAACTCACGCCCTCTAAATGGGTACCAAATAGCCAAGTTAAGCGTTCACAAGATAAACGCTTAAGGTTTACTATATTTGAAGATTTTACCCAACCTGCTTTTCGATATTAGCAAGGACAGTTTCAACAAGTTTGTATGCTGCGTCTTGAGTGTCAGCCTCTGCATAACAACGTAGCTCAGGAGCATTGCCTGAAGGGCGCAAGTGTACAATACTATTATTGTCCAATGTAATTCGAAACCCATCAGTAATATCTGAGTTCAATATCTGACAATCATTTAATCCGATATACTCCATAAACTTAACGGGGTCTGATAGTCCCAAATTAATTAATGACACGCTTGTTACAGAATCTACATTCTGTAATCTATTGGAATGGGTATAACGTGCTGGCAGTTGTGAAACAAGTTCACCAATGCCATTATCTTTTGCTCTGTAAAGTAGCATAATAGCAGGGAGGACTGCATCACGAGTTGGTAACGCTCTAAGCAAGTGCTGGTTAATAAAGACATCACTGCCCAATAAAAAACCACCATTAGCTTCAAAACCTACAACACAATCATAATTTGCAGCTAGCTCAGCAAATGCAGCAATAACATAAGGAGAACCAATTTTGGTTCGCATCACATGCTTAAAGTAATTATGTGAAGAAATGATACTATTACAACTCACAGGAACCGCTACAGCATCCGCGGTTAATTCCAGTGAACATAATAAGCCTAAAACATCACCTCGTAACCAATTTCCATTTTCATCTGAGATAAGAGGTCTGTCACCATCTCCATCAGTAGAAAATATTGCATCTAGTTGTAATTCCTTTGCCCATTTTATTGCCTTACGACTATCATCTTCACTTACTGCTTCAGTATCAATAGGAACAAATTCATCACTTCTGGCTAAACTGATAACAGTAGCACCTAAAGCATTAAACAAAGGCTTATAAAGATCCCGGCCCGCACTTGAATGCTCATAAATGCCAATACGTTTATTTTTCAGGAATGGTGTTGAAAATAACGAGGTATATCGTGCGATATAATTTTCAGCGGCAAGCGAGGAAGTCAATAACTCTTCTGTCTTAATGTATCCGAACGAAGCTTCAGCTTGAACAATAACATTTTCATCCTCTTTAGTAATTTCACCGTCAGGTCTATAAAACTTTAGGCCATTGCGATCAAACGGGATATGACTACCCGTGACCATGATCGCAGGCACATAATCTGACATAGATTGATAAGCCAAGGCTGGAGTAGGTACAACCCCATAGAATACAGTATCAATTCCTTTGCCCTTTAGCGCCGCGGCACAAGCCTGAGCCATTTGGTAACTGCTTGGTCTATTATCAATTGCAAGTGCTATTGTATCGAACGAGAACTGTTGCTGCATTACGGTCAGGAATGAAACAGTAAAAGCAGCACAAACTTCAGGTGTAAAATCGCTAACAAGACCACGGGCACCGCTAGTTCCAAAAGCGATGCCTGAATTTTTGATAATATCTCGACTATTATAAACCTGGTTCATTTATCTCTCACTCTGAATATCCAAAACGCGTTTCCATGCGAATAATATCATCCTCGCCAAGGTAATTTCCTGACTGGATTTCAATAAGCTCTAACGGGATTACGCCAGCGTTTTCAAGTGCATGGATAGTATTAACGGGTATAAACGTTGATTCATTTTCTGAAACTAAAAAAGTCTTTTCGCCTTTTGTAACACGAGCGGTACCCGACACGACTATCCAGTGTTCTGCTCTATGCTTATGCAGTTGTGCGACAAATTTTTCACCCGGTTTAACATTTATACGTCGGACCAGGTAATTAACACCATTGTCAATTACAGTATATTTGCCCCACGGGCGAAACACTTCTAAATGCTGTACATGCTCTTTTCTGTTATTATCTTTTAGATAATCAACAATTTTTTTAACATCTTGTACTGAATCTTTATTGGCTACCAATAAAGCATCAGAGGTCTGAACAATAACTAAGTTATTTACACCAATTGTGCTAATAAAGGCGTTTTCGGAATATATGTAGTTACCTTCACTGCAGTGTGCAAACACATCTCCGTGCAAAACATTCTTTTGCTGATCTTTTTTTGATATATCCCATAATGAAGACCACGATCCGACATCTGACCAGCCGGCATCCATTGGTACAACCGCTGCATGCTGTGTATGTTCCATGACTGCATAGTCTATGGAATCACTTGGGCATGCAGTAAAGGCCTCTTTATCGATACGAATAAAATCCAGATCCGGGTTGATATATCCTACAGCTTTCTGGCAAGCATCATATATATCGGGTGATAGATGTTTTAATTCATGCAGATAAGATTTTGCACTGAATAAAAACATTCCGCTATTCCAGTAATATTGCCCTGATTCAATATAATCACGTGCAGTATCATAATCTGGTTTTTCAACAAATTCCGCTACAGCAAATGCATCGCCCCCAATTGCATCACCTCTACGAATATAGCCATAACCCGTTTCAGCATGTGTTGGGACTATACCGAACGTGACTAACTTACCGAGAGCAGCCAGAGATTCAGCATGATTAATAGCCCCGATAAAGGCTTTGTCATCCTGGATGACGTGATCCGCAGCCAGAATCAGCAAGAGCGGATCTTCCACATCTGAATTTTGGAGAGCACAAAAGGCGGCAAGGGCAATAGCAGGCGCTGTGTTACGCCCAACAGGCTCAAGAATAATATTATTAGCTAGTTTATCAAGCGCACGAAGTTGTTCAGCAACGAGGAAGCGATGTTTGTCGTTACAGATGACAACTGGATCACTAGCTAAAAGTGGAGACAGCCGTCTGATGGTATTTTGTAACATCGAATATTCACCCTCTACAGTTAAAAACTGTTTCGGATGATGTTCACGCGAAAGTGGCCACAAGCGACTACCCGTCCCCCCCGCCATAATTACTGGTACTAATTTAGACATTTAATAAACCATTATTAACGTTTAATAATTTTCTCTGTAGTGAAAAGACTCCACTTTTCTTCTACAAAGTTTCTGAATTCCTGATCAAATCTTGCACGCGAAAATCTTTCGGCATTTTCTCTACATGCATTAGGTGTGAATAGTGATTGTGTCTTCTCAAACTCATCGATTGCGTCCTGCAATGAAGTAACTGTCTGTTGCTTAAAGAAAATACCTGTTGGATTTTCGATACCCACCGGTCGAACGGTTTCCAAAGCACCACCTTTGCCAAATGCAATGACTGGTGTCCCACAGGCCTGAGCTTCAACAGGAATTATTCCAAAATCTTCTTCTGCTGCAAACACAAACGCTTTCGCATTCTGCATATGTTCTTTTAAAACAGAAAATGGCTGGTATCCAAGCAAAGTTATATTATCTTTTACCTTGCTTTGTATTTTCTTCATTTCAGGTCCATCACCAATAACTATCAATTTCTTATCTGGCATTTGGCTGAAAGCTTCGACAATGAGATCAATACGCTTATACGGAACCATACGAGAGGCAGTAAAGTAATAATCCTGCTTTTCGTTATTTACTTCAAAATTTTCAACATCTACAGGTGGATATATTACAGAAGCTTCTCGTCCGTATACTTTTTTTATTCTACGTGCAATGTATTGTGAATTAGCAATAAAGTGATCAACTCCATGAGCTGTACGATAATCCCAAATCCGTATTTTGTGAAGAAACCATTTAGCTAACCACCCTTTAACGCCAGTATTCAGACCAGACTCTCGCAGATATTGATGCTGTAAATCCCATGCATATCTGATTGGAGAATGAACATAGCTAATATGTAGTTGATCTGGCCCTGTAATAACTCCTTTCGCAACAGAATGAGCACTGCTAATGATAATATCTGCTTCAGAAAGATCCAACTGCTCAATAGCTAATGGCATCAATGGAAGGTATTTCTGATAGTATTTTTTAGCTTTTGGTAACTTTTGAATAAATGATGTCGTTGCATGTTTTCCCAGAAAATTCTTTCTTTGTTCTTCTGTTAAGAAATCAACAACTGAAAAAAGTTCAGCTTCAGGAAAAGCATGTAATATCGCTGATGAGACCTGTTCAGAACCCGCGTAGCTTAATAACCATTCATGAACAAGAGATATTTTCGCCTCATTTAGTTTCATTGCATGCCTCTTTAAATGCCATTTCGATCTTATTTATAACGTTTTGCCAAGTAAACTTTTGGGCACGAATAAGGCCTTCAGAGATTAATTGCTCGCGTAGTATCGAATCATTAACTAATTTTGTAATGCCATCTGTAATAGCATCTACCGAAGTAGGTTCTACCAGTATAGCAGCGTTTCCTGCGACCTCTGGCAAGGATGAAGTAGTTGAAGTTAATACGGGGACACCACAAGCCATAGCCTCAACTACTGGTAATCCAAATCCTTCATATAATGAAGGGAAAACTAACCCTTTCGAGCCTTTATATAATGATGGTAAGTCATGGTCGGAAATAAACCCCAAAAAATTAACACGCTCACCTAACCCACACTCCATTATTAGTTTTTCTAAATTATCGCTTGGATTTCCTGAAAAAACGAGTTTAATAGAAGGATTAATTTCTGCTTTAGCAAAAGCGGAAATTATACGGTGCTCATTCTTATGAGTTTTCCTATTTCCAATGCATAATAGATATTCATATCCAAGTTCCATTGGTCGGACATCAATATTAAATTCCTCAGAAACGCCATTAAATACAGTTATAATTTTATCCGGTTCAACACCTGACCACTTTGCTATTCTTTCTTTAGAAAATTCAGAAACCGTGAAAATCTTATAGGCTTTATGACATCCACGCTTAATAAAATAATTATAAAATAATTTTTTAAAAAAAGATGAGTTATCATCTATATCAAGATGATTTAAATCATGAATTGTCACAATATACCTTTTTGAGGAGAATAAAGGAGGTATATAGCCAGGAAGAAAAATCAAATCGGCTTTATTAAGTAAGGCAATATTAATAGCCAAGCCCAAGGGAGCTATAGGAGAAGCACATTTTTTATATATTTTTTTGAGAGATATATCCGGGAGTCTTTTAGCGATCTCATCAGTAAAACGCCCAATCCCGCCCATGTTAGACCAACTAACATCCATAAATATTTTTTTATTATTCATTAGTATTGAACCTGTTGTTGGTTAGGTTAAGAAAAGGTATTAATGCAAGAACCGACCAATAAAAAATTGAAAAAGTTGATGATGAAGGGGCAGAACTTAACGCAGCACTTATAAAGAAAGCGACTCCAAGCAAAAAATAGATTCTTAAATGAGTATAGTTTCGATGTGAACCATATTTTTTATCCAAAAAAACCGAAGAATAAAATTGGCTTGCCATATAGAACATATTTATAAATAAACCAACAATACCAGTTTCGAGTGCCATCCAGAAAAAGTAGTTATCAGTATTCAGTCTATTATCTTTTTCTGAAAGCATATTTCCAGAACCTTGTGTGCCTAAGCCTATACCTGATGGATGCTCTGAAAGATAACTCAATGAATTTATCGCCATATCTATTCGTCCCTGTGTCGATCCACGAGAACTCTGCGAGGAGTCTGTAAACCTGCCCACTAAGGTATCAATATAATTGTCAAAGATATTTGTGGACACGACCAGAATAGGTATAAAGATCACAAATAACGTAATACCGCTTAGTAGCATCTTTCGATTTGAAATAATGTAAAAAGCATAGATGATAACCGCAACAAGGATAGCCCCTCTTGTTAGGGTCATACAGATTGCAGTAAAAATAACCAAGCTAACAATTAGCATCCATGTCCTTTTATATCCTTGCGAAAAACACTCCATACATAACAAGATACCTAGCGCCAACATATATCCGAAATTCAGTGCATCGCTAAAGCCACCAGTGGCCCGAATCATTCCATCATAGCTGTTAATAAGATTTAATTGATCACCAGCATAATGCTCATCATAACCAAGTAATTTAACGAACTCACCTTTCATTAACACATCGATAATCGATATGACGGCAACAGCAGACATTAAAAGGATAATATAGACAACAATTTTTTTAACATTTAACGATTCTGGGTACGATACGTTCAATATTGCTAAAGAGATGAAGACTGCGGGGAATAAAATATAACTTCTAGCTCCCATTATTGCTTGTACTTTGTCAGATGAAAAAATAATCAATGCTGCAACCCATGAAATTAATGCTATCCATACAAAGATGGTAAAAATCAGTGATACAGGAGATTTTTTTCTATCAATGACAAAACGCAAAAGTACAGATAATACAAACAGTGCGTTCAACACATCTCTAAGGATGGCACCAGGAGGAAATGGCAAGATTCCGACCATCCATGAACTGATGTATGGAGAAAATAAATTAATACATAATATCGCAGCAAAGAATATATTCATATAACTACTTTTTTAATTTTGTAAGGTTAAATACCGAGACGCGGTGTGCCGCCATTTTTACTACGAATGTATTTAATTAATGCATCATAGCCTCTCCGTTTCAAGATATACCCCAAAAAGGCATGTATATAGAAAAACTTTTCATTTGAGAATCCGATTTTACGGAAGCTATTTATCATTTTTAAATAGACTAAAAATGGTAGATTAAGTTGATCGCGGATATAAGGATAGAAATAGTTGGCTAAGTCCTTTTTAATCCCATCATAAACCCCATCTATTTTTGTTGCATCTTCGATATGTTTTGCGATAAGGAGAAGTCCCTCAACCATATGTATTCGCCCCTCAGGTTTATAACCACCCGGGGTGAAAATGCCTTTTTCTGTTCCTGCATTCCCAAAATCTGGAGCCTCTGTATCTCGGGATAAAGTAATAACATCGCTGAAATAGTAACCCTGTCCTTCAGCCATGAGCATTCCAGCAAGATACATTTGATAATACAAACGGCCATCAAATTTATCACAAGATAATTTATTTGCTTTTTCAGCGTTAACAATAAAACCGGAAATTACACCAACTCTTCGGAAGAAAAATTTAATGGCCTCAGCACCAGGTTGGAATAATGTATCTTGTGTTAAATGACGGACGGTATCACATAATTCATTCGGGTTTTCCTTAAACCAGCCATAAGCACGAGTAGCCAATACGATTTCAGGATTAGCTTTCAAGACACTAACGATTTTTGATAATGCTCCTTCTGCCAGAAGATCGTCGTTACCCATAATCATACAATATTTACCAGTAGCAGAACTTATGCAATTTTTTAAGTTTTTATCATAACCAAGATTATCTTTATTTAAATTAAGATGTAAGTTTGTTCTATTGTTTTTTATTTTATATTCTTCAACAATATGAGCTATTTGTTCCCTTTGTGGAGACTTGTCTTCACAAAGAATCACCTCAAAGTCTGTATTATTAATAGCATAATCTTGGTTATATATGCTTTCCAATAAAGGCTCTAAAAATTCTGCGCGATTATATGACGGTATACAGATACTGATAAAAACATTCATGTTAAAATACCTTAAGAACTTTAGCGGGGATCCCACCAATTAAACTTGGTTTACTAACTTTCAATCCTTTAACGACTGAATTAGCAGCAATCACACTGCCATCAGATATTTCACTTCCTGCCAAAATAACGGCATTATCACCAATCCAACAACAATTCCCGATTTTTACAGCTGCTGCATCTCCTAAAATTTTTGTGGCAGGAGGAGCAAATTCATAATGATCTTTTTTATAACTTCCATGGCTGTGATCTCCAATGTATACTTTACTTCCAATAAGTATATCATCGCCAAGAGTTATTTCATCAGCGCATGAAATATGAACATTATCACTTAAGCATAATCGTTTGCCAATATTCATTCGTGGATCTAGACATTGCTCACCGTAATAATATACAGCCTCTATCCAACAATTGTCGCCGATTCGCCCATCTATCCATCTGGTGTCACCATCTTTATTCTTATTATAAGGCTTAACATTGAGTTTAAAGTTTTTCCCAACCGTTTTGAATTTATGCCCAGTGATCATATTAAAACAAAGCGCATTTAATTTTCTTTTACACTTCGATGCAAGAAAAAT
Organism: Enterobacter sp. HMSC16D10; assembly: GCF_001807145.1. NCBI lineage: Bacteria > Pseudomonadati > Pseudomonadota > Gammaproteobacteria > Enterobacterales > Enterobacteriaceae > Enterobacter > Enterobacter sp. HMSC16D10. The sequence goes on along the minus strand of NZ_KV787896.1, from coordinate 71,263 downwards.
AAGGCTAATCAATTTTATACGTAATTTATAACCAATCATATACCAACCTTATTTGATTAACTTTTTTCTCTTTAAAATTCATTGCACATAAATGGATTGTTTTTAATTTAATGTACCTGTTAGCAATGACTCAATTGCTTCTACTTGTGATAATGATGAGCATTTTTTTTGAGCTCCATTTCTGCTGGAATTTTTCATTACTGTTAATTCAGAAACAGATATTTTTAAAAAATTAACTATAGCATCTGCCAGTGCATTAGCACTAATGTTGTCAGCAAGAAAACCATTTTCCCCGTTAATTATAAGATCTTCGGCCACACCAATTTTAAATGAAATAACAGGCGTGCCGGACATTAAAGCTTCGTTTATCATCATCGGTCCTGCATCCTCAACGGAGGAACAAATGAATCCATCAGCAATGTTATATAGATATGGATATTTAGTCTTATCATGGATAAAATCAATATTGACTAATGATACATCTTCTATAATCATATTTTGAGACTGGGCGCCAACAGTTAAAATAGTTACATTTTGCAAAAGTTCTGGATAAGTTTTTTTAATATATTCTAGCGATTGCTGAACATACTTAACGCCTTTTCTTGGATCATTTAATGACTGAGCTCCTAAAAAAATAACCCGATTTTTTTCCGGAATGCTAATGCCGAGATGCTTACTTGCTATGTGTGCCGGTCGTGGAGTAAAAATAGTTTCATCAATGCCAATCAGCGCTTTTTTCATTCCATGCCTGGCTTTTATTGCACTCATCGAACAGCGCTCATCTAGCCATTTACTTGCAGATAAGTAAAAACAGTCCATTTCTGAATAATATTTTTTTCTGTTATTGAGCACACGCTGTGGCATTTTTATAAGTTTAGGATACAGCATTGCAGGACAATTTTTACATTCACTTTTAAAGCCTTCACATTGCCACGGATAATGGCAACCACCAGTGATCATCCCTGCATCCATAAGGTAGAAAGCGATTGGACATTGATAATATCTTTGTATTTTGTGCAGGTCCTTATCAGAGAGAAAATCAGCTACATAGTATACAATTATCAAATCAGGCTTTTGTGTGTATTTCTTAAATATGTCATTAACGCTGAATGTTGTGTTATATATTAGATAGGTTTTATCTTCATTTATATCACGATTAACAATCAAACGGCGAAGTAATTTATTTATAAAACTAAATATCTTTCTTTTAGTTTGTGATAGCTCGATAACATCAGGGTCATTTGATGTTTTATCTAATACACACATTACAGAGTCATGATTATATTTTTTAAGGTTTGTATGTGTACGATAAGCGCCATAGAATGCACCTTTGCTATCACCGGTCGACAAATGTAAGATTTTCATTTTCCATCTCACTGATTTAAATATTAATATTTTTTAAATTAACTTTAGCTATCGCTTGAAAAATATAATTACGTAGAACCAATACCCCAACGGACAAAACAACAAAATTTATTAGCGGAGACCCAAATATGTAAGCATATTTATAATCAGAAAATAAAGAGAAACGCTTTATACTCTCAAAAATAAGCGTTGACAATAATAATATAAAGAATGTTAGAAGGGTCAATGTTATCACAAAAGAGCCCATTTCTTTGTGAAGACAATAACCACCCCATATAAGAAGAAATAGAACGGTATGAATTAGATAGAAAATACTAGACCAATGTGGACCAAAATACTTAGCAATAATTATTGTCAATGGAATTGTTAATGCTGAATAACTAGCATATGCATAAAAATGATATTTTAACTTTCCAATAGAGTATAACAGAATGAATATAAAATTCATTATACCGGCAAAAAAAGTAGCTGAGACGAGCCATTTAGCATAAAGATTTACGGTAATGCCTAACTCATCGTTTTTAAGCCACAAGGCAATCAGTTCATTACCAAACACATTCATATACGGAACTAATGGTGCAAGGAGAAGAACATATGCGATAGAACTATAGCTGAACAATGATATGAATTGCTTTTCGTTTTTTTCTTTTATTAACGCACTCAATCGTGGCAATAAAATTTGTGACAAGGGAATAACCAGAGTTAAGATTACCGCACTAAGTTGGCCACCGATTTGGTATTGTGTGTAATTTGTTAATGTTGTATATGTCGATAAAGCTATCTTATCAACTTGACTTGCTATAACCCATATCATTGATAAGCCTGAAAGTTGTAGAGAAAACTTTATTACTTTTCCAAATGAAAGATCATCGTCTTCATATAGGCTATTATTATTGTCTTTTTCTTCCAGTTGCTTATTATGTTTGCGCATAACGTAGTAAACACAATAAGCCGTAACGATGACGTCTAAAACAGATAAAGCCAGCAATACTTTAAAGAAAGCAGCTAATGAATTCGAGTAATAGGCAAGAACAATATAACCGCCACCATAAAAACAAGTTGTATAGACCATTCCCCATAGGGCTATGAGATCTTGCCTTTCCATTCCATTTATGAAACTTTGTAAATAAGATCGCAAATATAATAGTGCTAAAATTATACCTATCAATTTTATGCAAAATAATGTTTCGTTGTTAGATAAAGTTGTTTTCAACCAATCATTTACTATAAATAGTGAGAAATAGTTAAAAATAAATGCAACTATGCAAGCAATAAAAACAAAGCCACAAAAGACTCTCAAAAACAAACTAATTACTTTAGCGAAACTTACGAGTTGATACTTATTTGTCGCTATTAATTTCACAAATGTTCCACTGATACCTGCATCTAACAACCCCATAAGTGTTATAAGCATAGTAAAGAATGAAACTATTCCATATCGCTCCGTGCCTAATAATCCTATAATCAAAGGTACTAACAATAACGGAAATGCAGCTCGATATAATTGAGATGCATATAGTATAGATATTTTTTTGAACATACCAACTCACAAAGTATCAACTCGTCTTTTCTTTCTATCGGAAGAAATCAGTTATATTGGAGCATATATAATCAACTTGTTCTAAAGTTAATTCATAAAATAAGGGAAGGCGCAGCAAGTTGTCAGTGAACAAATCGCTATTTTTTAAGTTTACATCTTCGTTAGTAGATAAATAAAAATCACTTTTATTTAATGATAAATAATGGAAAACAGCATGTATACCATTATCCTTCAAATGTTTAATTAAATCAGTACGAACGTTGATATTGCTGCATACGATATAAAACATATGAGCATTGTTAGTGGCATACTCAGGAACCACAGGTAGATTGATAAGTCCTAGCTGTGCAAGTGGTGTTAATTTTTCTTGATAACGTTGCCAAAGCTCTTTACGTTTGTTCTGAATATCATCCATATTTTCGAGTTGTGCATATAAATAAGCAGCGTTGATATCAGAAGGGAGAAATGAAGAACCAATATCAACCCAGCCATATTTATTAACCTCACCTCTGAAAAATGAAGATCTGTTAGTCCCCTTTTCACGAATTATTTCGGCTCGTTTGACATATTTGTCATCATTAATAACAAGCATGCCGCCTTCACCAGAAATTATATTTTTTGTTTCATGAAACGAAAACGTTCCAAATGCTCCAATACTTCCCAGTGGGCGTTCCTTATAATATGAATCAATCGCTTGAGCAGCATCTTCGACAATAGGAATATTATATTGCTTAGATATAGCCAATAATTTATCCATATCACATGCAATTCCAGCATAATGAACTACTACTATCGCTTTTGTTTGTGGTGTAATTAAAGCACGTATTGAGTCTGGATCAACATTTGGATTGTTAGTATAGCTATCAGCAAATACAACTTTTGCTCCTCTTAATGAGAAAGCGTTAACAGTCGATACAAATGTATACGAAGGTGCAATTACTTCATCTCCTGGTTTAATGTCCAGCAATATTGCTGCCATTTCAAGTGCGTCAGTACAAGAAGTAGTAAGTAATACTTTTTTAAAATTGTATTTTTTTTCAAAGAACTCGTGACATTTCTTAGTAAATTTTCCGTCCCCTGAAATCTTTCCGTCTTTTGCAGCTTGTGCAATATAAACTAATTCATCCCCATGTAAATAGGGTTTATTGAATGGAATCATTTTTTTTCCTTTATTTTAAATCTGCAAAACTGCCAGCTTTCATATCTTTGACAGAAAGTATTATTTCATTTTCGTCTAAAGGCCACTCGATATTTAACGTGGGATCGTTCCACGCAATACTTCTTTCTGCTGTGGGTGCATAATAGTCAGTAGTCTTATATAAAAACTCTGCATTATCGCTTAATACGGCAAAACCGTGTGCGAAACCTTCAGGAATCCATAACTGTCGTTTGTTTTCTGCAGATAATATAACGCCAACCCACTTACCATAAGTTTCTGAATCCGGCCGGATATCTACTGCAACATCAAAAACTTCACCTACAATGCAACGGACCAATTTTCCCTGCTCATGAGGCCCAGTCTGATAATGTAATCCACGCAATACTCCTCGTTTTGATCTGGAATGATTATCCTGAACAAACGTAAGGGTACGACCGACACAGGCCTCAAGTTTCGTATGATTGTAGCTTTCATAAAAGAAGCCTCTGTCATCACTAAACACTTTTGGCTCAATCAATAATACGTCAGGAATATTTGTTTTGATAACATTCATTACTAGTAGCCTTTAATCATTTTGTACAAATATTGCCCATAAGCATTCTTTGATAGCGGAACAGCTAATTTTTTAACTTGCTCAGCATTTATAAATCCTTTGCGGTAAGCAATTTCTTCTGGACAAGAAACTTTAAGGCCTTGACGCTCCTCAATAGTGGCAATGAAGTTACTGGCTTCAATCAAACTCTGATGCGTCCCCGTGTCCAACCAGGCATAACCGCGCCCCATCATTGCTACAGACAAACGTCCTTGCTCCATATAAATTCGATTGATATCAGTAATTTCAAGCTCGCCCCGCGCGGAAGGCTTCAGGTTTTTAGCCAGTTCTACAACATCGTTATCATAGAAATATAATCCGGTGACCGCATAATTACTTTTCGGTTCTAGCGGTTTTTCTTCAAGGCTGATGGCAGTTCCATTCTTATCAAATTCAACGACACCATAACGTTCAGGATCGTTAACGTGGTATGCGAATACGGTCGCACCACTTTCTCGATTGACCGCCGTTTCCATTAATTTAGGCAGATCATGTCCGTAAAAAATATTATCGCCGAGTACCAACGCGCAGTCATCATTTCCGATAAAGTCTTCACCGATGATAAATGCCTGGGCTAAACCATCCGGCGAAGGCTGAACCTTATAATGTAGATTTAAACCCCATTGGCTGCCATCACCCAGTAATTGCTCAAAACGAGGTGTATCCTGCGGAGTGCTGATGATCAAAATATCACGAATACCCGCTAACATTAGCGTTGAGAGCGGGTAATAGATCATTGGTTTGTCATATATGGGCAACAATTGCTTGCTGACAGCCATGGTCACTGGATATAAACGGGTACCAGAACCACCAGCTAAAATAATGCCTTTACGGGTTTTCATTTCATTATCTCTTTATACGCAAAAGTACCCAGTGACGGGCACTAACATTATATTCAGATTGCTGTCGCAGCAAACAACTCATTCAGCATACGTTTAACGCCTTTCTCCCAATTGGGAAGAACAAGCCCAAAGGTACGCTGGAATTTTTCATTATTAAGACGAGAGTTATTTGGTCGGCATGCAGGGGTTGGGTAAGCGCTGGTTGGTACTTTATTTAACTGCTTGATTGCAAGTGCAACATCAGCTTTTCTGGCTTCGGAAAATACCAGTGCAGCATAATCATACCATGTAGTGACACCACTCGCTACGAGGTGATAAAGGCCAGCAACTTCCTGATTTTTCTGTGCAATCCGAATAGCATGAGCGGTACAATCCGCCAATAATTCTGCACCGGTAGGCGCACCAAACTGATCGTTAATGACGGAAAGTTCAGTTTTCTCTTTAGCCAAACGTAACATGGTTTTTGCAAAGTTATTGCCTTTGCCAGCATAAACCCAACTGGTACGAAAAATAAGGTGCTTTGGACAATGCTCTTGTAATGCTCTTTCACCGGCCAGTTTCGTTTTGCCATAAACATTTAATGGTGCAGTGGCATCTTCTTCAAGCCAAGGCGCATCACCGGTACCCGGAAAAACGTAATCAGTTGAGTAATGCACAACCCACGCGCCTATTTCAGCAGCAGCTTTGGCAATAGCCTCTACGCTTGTGGAGTTAAGCAATTGTGCAAAGTCCACTTCGGATTCAGCTTTATCCACAGCAGTGTGTGCAGCAGCGTTCACAACCACATCTGGACGTATTTTTCGTACGGTTTCAGCAACACCTTCAGGATTACTAAAGTCGCCACAGAAATCGGTAGAATGCACATCAAGGGCGATAATATTTCCCAGGGGCGCGAGTGCCCGTTGTAGCTCCCAGCCTACCTGACCATTTTTCCCGAACAACAGAATATTCATTATTTACGTTCTCCATAATTCTGCTCAATCCAGGTTTTATAAGCCCCGCTTTTTACGTTTTCCACCCAATCGATATTGCTCAGATACCACTCCACCGTTTTACGAATGCCGCTTTCGAACGTCTCCTCAGGCTTCCAGCCCAGTTCAACGCCAATTTTATGTGCATCAATCGCATAGCGACGGTCATGCCCCGGACGGTCAGCAACATACGTAATCTGATCGCGATATGACCCCTCTTTAGGCACTATCTCATCAAGCAGATCGCAAATCGTATGCACTACGTCCAGGTTCTGCTTCTCGTTATGGCCGCCAATATTATACGTTTCACCCGGTTTTCCTTGAGTAACAACGGTGTAGAGTGCACGCGCATGATCTTCTACATACAACCAGTCACGAATCTGGTCACCCTTCCCATAAATAGGCAGTGCTTTGCCGTCCAGCGCATTCAGGATGACCAGCGGGATCAGTTTTTCCGGGAAATGGTACGGGCCATAGTTATTCGAACAGTTGGTGACGATAGTCGGGAAACCGTAGGTACGCAGCCAGGCACGCACGAGATGGTCACTGGAGGCTTTCGACGCTGAGTAAGGGCTGCTGGGCGCATACGCGGTAGTTTCAGTGAAGAGTGGCAGCTCAGTTGATGCCGGATGCTCATCCGGATGCGGTAAATCACCATACACTTCGTCGGTAGAGATGTGATGGAAACGGAAGGCGTTCTTCGCCTGCTCATCCAACGTTGACCAGTATGCACGAGCGGCTTCCAGAAGCACATAAGTGCCGACGATATTGGTTTCGATAAAAGCAGCCGGGCCGGTAATTGAACGATCGACGTGACTTTCAGCGGCCAGGTGCATCACCGCGTCAGGCTTATGCTTTGCGAAAATACGATCCATGGCATCTTTGTCACAAATATCCGCATGCTCAAAAACATAGCGGTCGCTATCGCTGACTTCACTAAGCGACTCAAGGTTGCCGGCATAGGTCAGCTTGTCCACGTTGACGATGTCGTCCTGGGTATTTTTAATAATATGTCGTACAACCGCTGAGCCGATAAAGCCGGCCCCGCCCGTCACAAGAATTTTCACGTTATCTGTTCCGTATGTTGGAAATGTCTGGATACTGCCGCTCTGAAACCTGAGTACTTATTAACTGACGGTTTCAGAAATTGAGCACGCTACCGCCCCTGGCTTAACAGCTACCAATGCACTGAGCGATGCTTGATTAAATGATTTTTCTTGTCTGGATACAGACAAAAAACTGGCGTTAATTGTCGTCCTAAACGACCTCAGAAACAAGCACAAATCGCTACAAAGCTGTTGAGATTTAAATCACATAACCCTATGTAATCATTACATTAATAACAAAAAACGGCAGCCATCATTTTGGTTATAGATTAATACACCAAAATAATGACTGCCGCTTGTTCAATTTGTGGCAGGAATATCAGTCGTTAGCCAGCAACTTCTCAATCCGGTTTCTAAACTTCGCCCCTTCCTTCAGGTTACGCAGCCCGTAGTTCACGAACGCCTGCATATAGCCCATCTTCTTACCGCAGTCATAGCTCTCACCGGTCATCAGCATCGCATCGACAGACTGCTTCTTCGCCAGCTCGGCAATCGCATCGGTGAGCTGAATACGGTCCCAGGCGCCTGGCTCGGTTTTTTCCAGCTCGGCCCAGATATCCGCGTTCAGAACATAACGGCCCACCGCCATCAGGTCAGAATCCAGCGTCTGCGGCTGATCCGGTTTTTCGATGAACTCAACGATGCGGCTCACCTGCCCTTCCGTTTCCAGCGCTTCTTTGGTCTGAATTACGGAGTACTCGGAGAGATCGCCTTTCATGCGCTTCGCCAGCACCTGGCTACGGCCCGTTTCGTTGAAACGTGCCACCATTGCCGCCAGGTTGTATCGCAGCGGATCGGCAGACGCGTTATCAATAATGATATCCGGCAGCACAACGATGAACGGGTTATCATCCACCACCGGACGGGCACACAGAATAAAGTGACCCAGACCCAGCGGCTGCGCCTGACGCACGTTCATGATGGTCACGCCCGGCGGACAAATAGACTGCACTTCCGCCAGCAGCTGACGCTTAACGCGCTGCTCAAGCAACGCTTCGAGTTCGTAAGAGGTGTCGAAGTGGTTTTCTACCGCATTCTTGGACGAGTGCGTAACCAGGACGATTTCTTTGATCCCTGCAGCAACTATCTCGTCGACAATGTACTGAATCATTGGCTTATCGACGATCGGCAGCATCTCTTTAGGAATGGCTTTTGTGGCGGGCAGCATATGCATGCCCAGGCCTGCTACCGGAATGACTGCTTTCAAATTAATCATTATTTCTTCCACCTTAAAATGGTTGACGAATTATAGCTCTTAAACCTGTTTTCGCCAGCATGATTTGCCGTAATCCTGAAGCAATGTTACGCCTTAGCATCACATATTTCTGTAGTTGTAATCTGATTCGATCGCGCTTATATGCCAGGAATCGTCTTAAAACAGATTATTGTCGATTATCTGTGCGGCAGCGCAAAGTTCAGTCTTTCCACATTCACCACCTGCTGGTCGACCCGGTCAATATCCACCGAGCTTTGCCCCTTCTCGTTCACAGCTTTGATGTTCGCCAGCGAAAGCAGCGTCTCGTCTTTCGCCATAAATTTACCTCTTACATCTTTGCGCAGATCGAAGTTGATCTTCAGGGCAGGACCCACGGCAGCTTCCTGCATCACATTGATATTACGTAAGAAAAGGTGCTGAGGCTTGTTGTGCAGTTCCAGCGTTGCGCGCTGCATTTCCACATTGGTAATCGCCACAAACGACGTCGCATTACCGGATGAAATCTGTATTCCGCGCAATTTATAGGCGAGCTGGCGGTTATCGAGATGAATATTATTGAGCTTGAAGTTCTGCGGAATGGACAAATAATCGCCTTTTATGACCCCATAGCCGATTAACATTCCCGCGCTGTTGACCATGTCGACATTATCAATAATGAAATTATCACAGCCATAAATCGCCACCGTGGCGTTGTCTATTCCCGCCTTTTTACTGAAGTCTGGGGTGATATTTTTGGCCTTAATATTGCGGATAACAAAGTGCTTCCCGTTTTCCACATGCACCAGCTGACGACAGTTGCTGCCGGTGATGTTGGCCACCACGAAGTTCTTAACGGTTTGCTTTTCCGGGTAGTCGTTGTCGTAGGTGCTCCCGGCAAGGCCAATGCCGATGCCCCAGTTGATCTTGCCGTTGGTGCAGTTGATGTTGTCGATGACATGATCGGAGATCAGGATATTGCGATCGTTGATGGCGACGTTCCATTCGATCGCATCGCCCTGCAGATGGCTAAATTTGCTGTTGGTGATGCGGGCGCCGTCCACCTGGTTGTGGAAACCCTGGCGCAGGATGGCGTAGTTGGCCTGACTCACGCTGATGTTATCAATTACCAGATTGCGCATCACGCTCGGTTTCTTACCGCCGATGTAGATTTGCGTCACAGGGCCAAAACCGCTCATGGCCAGCCCTTTGATGACGCAGTTAGAGCCGCGAACGTCGAGCGTAATGTTCTCCGTGCGGCCAGCGCCTTCGCCTACCACCTTGCTGCCTTCCTGCAGAACAAAGCGGCCGCGGCCATTGCCGGTTAACGCCCCGCGAATCAGCAGCGTTTTACCGTCGGGAATGAAAATACCCGTGTTGATGTTTTCACAGGTCAGCCCGGCAGGGACAACGACCGTGTCCCCGTCATTAAACGCCTGCTTAAAGGCCGCGATCCAGTCGTTGTTATTGTACTGATTAACAGAGACCGTTCTTCCACTCGCCGCCCGCGCAATCCGGGACGACAGCAGCGGCGTAGCCGCCAGAACGGACAGAGACGAGACAAAGGTGCGTCGGGTAATCTTTTTCAGCATACATCCTCGGCGTTACAACGTTTGCAGCAGGCTGGCTAACTGACGGTTAATCACCTGCTGGTTAAAATCGGCTTCAACTTTTTGTCGGGCATTATGGAGCACGGGCTCCAGCGCCTGCTGGTCGATATCGCTGAAGGCAGCTAAGCGATCGGCGAGCGCCATGGCGTTATTCTCCGGCACCAGCCAGCCGGAATGGTCAGACTTAATCAGCTCCGGGATCCCACTGTGAATGGTCGAGACCACCGGTATCCCGACGGCCATCGCCTCCATCAGCGCCACCGGAATGCCCTCCATATCGCCATCGGCTCCCGTTACGGAAGGCAGCAGGAACACATCTGCCTCATCGAGCATCGCCTTGACCTCGTGGCTCGGCTTGAAGCCCGGCATCTCTACGACATCTTCCAGCTGATACTGTTCGATCAGCGTGCGCAGACGACGCTCCCACGGCCCAATCCCGAGAATGCGGTAGTGGAAATCCACCCCGCGCGCTTTCAGCTGGCGGCAGGCTTCAATCGCCACATGCAGGCCTTTCTTCTCGGTCAGACGCGCGACGGAGATGATCTGCAGCGGCTTGCCCGGCACCTTCACCGGACGGCGGGTAAAGCGCGTTAAATCCACGCCCATGCGCGACACGGCAATTTTCTCTCCCGGGCAGCCCATGCTTTTCAGGCGTCCGGCCCACAGTTCGCTGATGGGCAGCATCATGTCGCCGCGGCGGAAAAGCTGCTGATACTCCGGCGTATAATGGTTCAGCACTTCACGGCTGGAGATGTCGATACCGTGGAAAATGGTCGCAATTTTACCGTCAATCACGCCCAGTTCGCGTAACTTCGCGGCGGTCACGCCTGCCGGGCCAAAGTGGGCGATAAACACGTCAGCACGATACGGCTGCGCCGTTTGCCCGCAGATGGCCGAGAGAATTAAATTGCGTGATTCCGACCCATAGCGGGAAACATTCAACGCCCGCCACGTCGACGCGCGATGGATCCCACGTAAGGTCTGGCTGGCGCGGTGGCGCAGCTTGCTCAGCTTCCCGGACGGCTCATCCTGCAGCCAGCGTGTTTTGGCCTCCAGCCCATACTGGGTATACGCCGCATGGGTGTTTTGGGTATCGCCCTTTTGCAGGGCGATAATCTCCACGTCATATCCCATATCGATAAACGCGGTGATTTGGTTCAGAACAAAGGTCTCAGACGACAGCGGAAATTTCAGTAAGAAGAAACCAACCTTCATTTCCCCTCCCGCACGCGGTCAAGTACCGATTTCACCATCCCAATGCCCTTCTCGCGCTCGGCTTTCACCGCCAGCGCCAGACGTTCATTGATTGCAGGCAGCTGGCCAAGCGTGTCGCCCACCATCGCACCGAGCGATCCGTCCAGCAGATGACGAATATCAACGGCCATTTCCGGCATACCGAGCTGCTGCATAATGCCCGCGGACTTGTGCTCATAGTTAATGGCAATGGCCGGCGTGCCAAAGTTCATGGAGATAATGGCCGAGTGCAGTCGGGTGCCCACCGTCAGGTCGCAGGCGGAGAGCAGCTTGCCCATCTCCAGGTCGTTCAGCTCGTCCATCACCACGTGATAGCGGGACGGATCGTTCACCAGGTTGCGCAGGTTGAGCGCCACCATGCGGTCATCTTTGTTGTAGCTGTCGATACCGGTACAGGTGGACAGCGCCAGCACCTGGTACCCGCTGTCCAGCACGCGGTTTACCACGTCGGCGAATGCTTGCTCATACGCCGCCTGCGTCGTGCCTAAACGTTTATCGAAGGGCGCCAGCTCGCGCAGGGTGATCGCGACGGTTTTCTGTTTCGCCGTAACGTCGAGCCAGTGCTGCACCGCGTAGCTCGGCTGGAAGCTGTCGTCCTGGTGATCCACCAGCCAGGCGGTATCCACGCCGTGCTCAACTTTTGACGTATCAATCTCGCTGCGCTTCATCATGTCAAGGCTGACCGACTCACGCAGGATCAGGGCATCGCAGTGGCCAAACACATAGTTCGCCAGCTGGTTAAACTGCGGATCCTGGAAAGGCCCCACGCTGTGGCCAATCATAAACAGCGGCTTTTTCGCCATGAACGTACAAAGCGCATGCTCAAACTGCGGCACGCCGTAGAGATCGACGAAGAACGAACCGCCGACCTGGATAATGGCGTCATAGCCGGACAGCAGACGAACAAAGTCGGTAAAGCCCTGCGCGATGGCGATGTTGCGCAGCTTGCCGGTATCGGTCACCCGGGAAAGCAGCACCTGATGCTGGTAGCGACGACGCAGTACTTTCTTCACGCGGCCCATCACGCCCGCGGCGTTGTTATGCTGTTTCATCTGGCTGTAAAGCGGATCGCCCATCACCGGGCGGTTCAGTAACCAGGATGAGCTGACAGGATAACGGCTCATCACGTCCACTTCGGTCTCAGGCTTAAGGGTGTTAATTGCATCCAGTAAACCGCGCAGGATGGCGCTGTCGCCACGGTTGCCGCAGGTATGGTTGCCAAGAATTAATAATTTCATAATGGCCTCTTAAATAACTAGCCTGCGCGAAGCAGCGTTTTCATTTTTTCGTTACGGCAAAACTGGCGCTTCATCTCAACGACCAGCGCATTGCGCGACAGCACAATCATCACGACGAAGGCCAGCGCACCCGCGGCAACCTGCACCGCCAGCAGCGCGGCCAGCGGCAGATGCCCGCTGAGGATAATGCCCAGGCCGTAGCTCACCGCCAGGGTCGGCAATGAGAGATAGAACGGCAGCCACAGGCTCAGGATGTACTGACGGTAGCTGGAGCCCAGCACCGGTTTAATCATGATGAAGTAGCTCAGGACGGTATTGACGATCTGCACCAGCAGGAAGCCCAGCGTCACGCCAATAGCGCCCGCCATGTGCCCGCCGACGATAATTGCCGGAATAAACAGGAAGGTTTTGAATACGTTGAACTTAAAGCTGATGTCCACGCGCGCTTTTGCCATCAGCAGGGACCCAATCGGGTTTCCCACGGAGCGCAGCAGCCCCACCACGCACAGCAGCTGCAGGATCGGGATGATGCCGTTCCACTTATCGCCAAACACCAGCGGCACGAAGTTGCTGGACACCACCATCAACCCCAGCAGCACCGGGAAGTTGATGATCCCCACTACCGAAAGCAGCTTGTAAAAGTTAATGCGCAGCTTTTCGGTGTCGTCCTGAATCTTGGCAAACGCCGGGAACAGCACGCGGGTGATTATTGGGTTCAGCTTCATCGGCGGCACCACCGCGACGTTGTAGGCCAGGTTGTAGCCCCCCGCCACGCTCGCGCCGAGAATACGTGCCAGCACCAGCGTCGAAAGGTTGGTGTTCACGTAGTTGATAATGCTGTCCGCCGTCAGCCACGCGCCAAAGCGCAGGTTGGACGAGACGGACGCAAGAGAGAAATGCAGTCCCGGGCGGTAAATTTTACGCCCAAAGTAGCCGAACAGCAGCGTGCGCACGGCAGAGTTCACCAGGTAACCGAGGATGGCGGTCATCGCCAGCGGCCAGAAATGGGCGCTCACGACGGTAAAGGTAAAGCCCGCCAGCACGGCGCTGGTCTCGATCATGCCGATCTTGTTGAACTCCAGCTCTTTCTGCATCAGCGCGCGGAACTGTTGCCCGTGGGGGATCACCACGAACGCAAACGACAGCGTACGCATCAGCGGGGCGAGATCCGGGTTGTGCAGCACGCTGGCGATGGTATCGCTCAGCAGGAACACCAGCACAAACACGAAAATCCCCAGCCCCACGTTCAGCCAGTAGAGCGTGGTCAGCTCAAGATGGCTGATCTCTTTGCGCTGGATAATCGAGTTGGCGATACCAAAGTCAGACAGCGTATCGGCCAGCGCAATGATCACCAGCGAGACGGTCAGCAGGCCGAACTGGTGATTATCGATAATGCGCGCCAGCACCGTCATCTGCACCAGGCCGAGGCCAATGATGACGATGGTCGCCATCGCTGACCACTTGGCGCCGCTGATGGTTTTTTCACGTAAGCTCATCTTAGTACGCCGCTTTGTTCACGAAACCTTTGAAAATGGTCAGAAAAACAATCTTGATATCGAACCAGAGGCTCCACTCGCGAATGTACTCCAGATCGAACTCGATGCGTTTTTCCATTTTTTCCAGCGTGTCGGTTTCGCCGCGCCAGCCGTTGATTTGCGCCCAGCCGGTGATGCCCGGCTTCACCTTATGGCGCAGCATGTAGCCTTCAATCAGCGAGCGGTACTGCTCGTTATGCGCCACCGCGTGCGGACGCGGGCCAACAATCGACATCCCGCCGGTAAAGACGTTGATAAACTGCGGCAGCTCGTCCAGCGAGGTGCGGCGCAGGAAGTTCCCCACGCGGGTGACGCGCGGATCGTTCTGCGTGGCCTGGGTCACCACCTTGTCGTTCTCCATCACCTTCATAGAGCGGAATTTCCACACCATAATCGGCTTACCGTCCATGCCGTAGCGGGTCTGACGGAAGATAACCGGTCCTGGCGAGCTCAGCTTCACCGCGAGGGCAATGCAGCACAGCACCGGGGAGATGAGCAGCAAAATCAGCGAAGAGAGCACGATATCTTCCAGACGCTTCAGCACGCGGTTAATACCGGACAGCGGCGTGTCGTACAGCGGTACGACCGGCACCCCGTTCACCTCTTCAATACGGGAGTGAAGAATGTTGAAGGTAAACACATCCGGGATCAGGATCACTGAACAGGTGGTATCCGCCAGCTCGCGCATCAGCTGCTTAATGCGGGATTCGTCTTTCATCTGCATGGCGATGTAGACGTTGTGAATTTTGCCGGCTTTGGCATCGTCAATCAGCTGATCGTAGTTGCCCGCCCAGTCGGCAGGCACGCCGCCAGGCTTTGCGTCGTGATAAATCCCGACCACTTCAAAGCCTAACCACGGCTCTTTGCGGAAGCTGTCGAGCAGCACTTTCCCAACCGGCAGATCGCCTGCCACCGCCACGAAGCGACGGTTATAGCCCCGGTTGCGCAGCCAACCCGCGCCAAAGCGGATCAGGGAACGGCACACCACCATGCCGACGCTGGTCAACAGATACCAGCTCAGATAGGTCACGAGGCGATTATCAAAATCATGGCTAAATGCCACCAGGCCTGCGCTGAAGATCAGGCTCAGGGTCCAGTTCTGCAGCAGCAGCATCAGTTCAGTGGTCATTTTGACGCCGCGCCACGAGCGGTAGAAATCGGTCATACCGCCGATCATTTGAAACACGACCAGCGCAATCAGGGCCATCAGCAGATGCATATATAAGAACGGCAGCCCGCTGATCCGACACACCGCCCACAATCCACCGACCATGATGGTGATATCAGAAAAACGCTGCACCATAGAGATTAACGATGCATTCGTTCTCGCTCGTTCGCGTTTTTTTAGATTCGTCATCGTTGTTCCTGTATTCGGTTCCCCCTCCCACCGGGAGGGGCAGTTATTACTGATTCAACAGCGCCAGAATGTCCTTCGTTCGGGCTTCCATGAGCGCGGTGTCAGCGCGGGACTCCACGTTCAGGCGCACCACCGGCTCGGTATTGGACGAGCGCAGGTTAAAGCGCCACTGCGGGAACGCCATGCTGATGCCGTCGGTACGGTCAATTTCCAGCGCGTGGATGGCAAAGTGCTGCTCCACGCGGGCAATCGCCTCGGCAGGCTGTGCCAGCTTGCTGTTGATCTCTCCGCTCGCCGGGAACGCCGCCATACGGTCGCGCACCAGCTCGCCCAGGGTTTTTCCCTTCAGGCACAGCAGTTCAGTCACCAGCAGCCACGGGATCATCCCGCTGTCGCAGTAGGCAAAGTCACGGAAGTAGTGGTGGGCGCTCATCTCGCCGCCGTAGATGGCGTCTTCTTCGCGCATGCGCTCTTTGATGAAGGCGTGACCGGTTTTGGACATCACCGGCGTGCCGCCTGCGGCAGAAACCACGTCGACGGTGTTCCAGGAGAGGCGCGGGTCATGAATGATCTTCGCGCCAGGGTTTTTCTCGAGGAACGCTTCCGCCAGCAGGCCGACAATGTAGTAGCCCTCGATGAACTGCCCTTTCTCGTCGAACAGGAAGCAGCGGTCAAAATCGCCGTCAAAGGCGATACCCATGTCCGCGCCGTGTTCAATCACCGCGTTGCGGGTGTCGTCGCGGCACTCCGGCAGCAGCGGGTTAGGAATGCCGTTCGGGAAGTTGCCGTCCGGGGTGTTGTGCACTTTGACGAAGGTCACCGGCACGTTCAGTGCTTTAAAGCGCGCTTCAAGGGCATCGACAACCGGGCCAGCCGCGCCGTTGCCGGAGTTAATCACCAGCTTCAGCGGCTTCAGGTTTGCCACGTTGATGTAGCCCAGCAGGTGGTCGATGTACTCTTTCTGCAGGTTGATTTTTTTGTAGCTGCCGCGCTTCGCCTCGTTCACCGGCGGGAAATCGTTGGCTTCCGCCAGACGCTGCACATCACGCAGGCCGGTGTCGCCGCTGATAGGACGGGCGCCCTTGCGCACCAGCTTCATGCCGTTGTAATCCATCGGATTGTGGCTGGCCGTCACTTCAATACCGCCGTCCACGCCCAGGTGGAAGGTGGCAAAGTAAATCTCTTCGGTTCCGAAAAGACCGATGTCCAGCACGTCCACGCCCGCGTCCTGCAGCCCTTTCGCCAGCGCCAGCTTGAGGGATTCACTGGTCAGACGCACGTCACCGCCCAGCACGATGGTCTGCGGTTTTAAGTATTCGCCGTACGCGCGGCCAATGCGCCACGCAATGTCTTCATTCAGCTCTTCGCCCAGCTTGCCGCGAATATCGTAGGCTTTAAAACAGGTTAATTTATCCATGATGACCCCTTTTTCAGGCAACAGTCGGTCCTGACCACTAAATGGCCAAATTAATTTTTTTGTCATTCGTAGGCCCGGTAAGCGCAGCGCCACCGGGCATGATGCAGAGAGCTACACTCGCCCGTAGCGGTCCTGGAAGCGCACGATATCGTCCTCTTCCAGATACGAGCCGGAGCGCACCTCAATTAAGTCGAGAGGAATTTTCCCCGGGTTCTCCAGACAGTGCGTCGCCCCCAGCGGAATATAGATGGACTCGTTTTCGCCCAGCAGTTTCACTTCACCGTCGATGGTGACTTTGGCGGTACCCGCGACCACCACCCAGTGCTCGGCGCGGTGATGGTGCATCTGCACCGACAGCCCCTCGCCCGGCTTCACGGTGATGCGTTTCACCTGATAGCGGTCACCGGCGTCAATGGAGTCATATTTGCCCCACGGACGGTAGACTTCGCGATGAATGTGGTGCTCGTGACGGCCATCCGCCTTGATCTTCTCCACCACTTTTTTAACGTCCTGCACGGCGTTACGGTCGGCAATCAGCACG
This sequence comes from Enterobacter sp. HMSC16D10, assembly GCF_001807145.1. Taxonomy (NCBI): domain Bacteria; kingdom Pseudomonadati; phylum Pseudomonadota; class Gammaproteobacteria; order Enterobacterales; family Enterobacteriaceae; genus Enterobacter; species Enterobacter sp. HMSC16D10. The sequence goes on along the minus strand of NZ_KV787896.1, from coordinate 53,544 downwards.
GCGTCTTTGGTCTGGACCACAACAAGATCTTTTACCCCAACCGTGGTGACCAGGCCGGACTCGGCGTAGACGTAGCTGTTTTCCGTTTTGTGGCTAATAACATCGCCGTGATGGACGTTACCCTCCGGGGTATGGGCGCTGATCTCCCACAGGGAGGACCAGGATCCAACATCGCTCCAGCCCGCATCCATCGGTACCACGACGGCGTCAGCCGTGCGTTCCATTACCGCATAGTCAATGGACTCTTCCGGACAGGCGAGGAAGGCCTCTTCATCCACGCGGATGAAGTCGAGATCCGGATCCACAACCGCCATCGCTTTCTCGCAGGCGCTCAGAATATCCGGGCGATATTTGCGCAGCTCTTCCAGATAGCGTCCGGCGCGGAACAGGAACATCCCGCTGTTCCAGTAATATTCCCCGCTGGCGACATACGCCTGCGCGGTTTCCAGATTCGGTTTTTCAACGAACTGCGCCACGTCAAACGCCACGCTGTCGCCTTCACCCGGCGTCACGTTGCCGCGACGGATGTAGCCGTAGCCGGTTTCCGGCAGATCCGGCACGATGCCGAAGGTCACCAGCTTGCCGCGCTCAGCGTAAGGAATGGCCGCACGCACCGCGTCGCGGAAGGCCTCTTCCTGCTGGATCACGTGGTCTGCCGCCAGCACCAGCATCAGCGGGTCACAGTCCGGGCTACTGCGTTTTGCCGCCAGCGCCGCCAGGGCGATAGCCGGTGCGGTATTGCGTCCGGCAGGCTCCAGGATGATATTTTCTGTGAGTTTGTTCAGCTGGCGCAGCTGCTCGGCAACAATAAAGCGGTGCTGTTCGTTACAGATCACCACCGGGCTTTCACACTCCACGCCGTGGAGACGGTTTACCGTCGTCTGCAGCATGGTGAGATCCCCTTTCAGGCAGAGGAACTGTTTTGGATAGAGCACGCGGGACAGCGGCCACAACCGGCTACCAGAGCCACCAGCCATCACAACCGGATACAAAGTGGTTTGACTCATGATTTATCCCCGTATATCTGCAATAAATTGGCTCAGCACGTTCTCTTTCTCGAGCGTGCGTTCGGCATATTCACGTGCCACCGTGTTCACTTTTGGCATGGCGAGTGCCTGTTCAATGCCAGTGACCAGCGCCGGAACCGATTCCGGCTCTACGCACACCGCAATCCCCGGATAGCTGTCACACAGCTGGCCTAATTCAGTTTCGGCTTCGGCCGTAATCACCGCGTTACCGCCCACGGCCAGAATGTTGGTCAGCTTGGACGGCAGCACCGCGTCCGCCGCGCCGCGCTTTTGCACCACCAGATGGCAGTCGCCCATCTTCAGCAGCGCAGGCAATGCCTCGTAAGACTGAAGCGGGAAGAATTTCACGTTGGTCAGGCCGCGTTCGCTTACCATTTTTTCCAGCCGCGCTTTTCCACCGCCCTGCCCGACAATCACAAACATCCATGGATGTTCGTTCAGCAGTTGAGCCGCCTCGATCACGCTCTCCAGCCCCTGCTTTTCGCCGATATTGCCTGAGTAAAGAATGATTTTTTGATCTTCAGGCAAACCGAGCTGCGCGCGCAGCGCCTGAGCGTCTTGCTCAGTCACGTCGCGAAAACGCGCCACTTCGGACCAGTTCGGGAAGAAGATCACCTTCTCCGCCGGGACGCCTTTCTCCTGCGCTTTGTTCATCATGGAGCGCGAGATCGTTGAGACGTAGTCCACGTTGTGTAAGCCACTGCGCTCAAACGCGCTGGCGAGCTTCGCCACCTTGCCGCCTTTGCTTTTCCCTGCCATCCCCAGGCCCAGCATGGCGTCCACTTCATAATCCTGAATGTGCAGCAGGGTGCGCGCGCCGGAGAGTTTGCCCAGCAGGCGCATGCCCGGCGTGCAAAACAGCGTCGGCACCACGCCGATAATGCGATCCGGCTTCCAGCGACGCTGCGCCATCAGCGGGAAGAAGCTGCTCAGGGCAAAGCTGCCGAGATGAATCAAGCGCTTCAGCGTCGAGGGCTGCTTAGGCACATACAGCGGGCAGCGCCAGACGGTCGCTGCACCCTCTTCGCGACGGTAGCGCCAGCTTGAGTAGCGCTCCCCTACTTTCCACTCCGGGTAGTACGGCGGCGCGGTAATGACCCGCACGTCATGTCCCTGGCTCGCCATCCACTCGACCATCTCGCCGGTGTATTTCCCGATACCGGTTAATTCCGGCGAGTAGTTGATTCCGTATACGAGGATCTTCATAAGCCCGGCACCCCGGACTGACGTTCAGCGAGGAAATAGGCACGGCTGTTGTCATGCACATTGTCGCTCGCCAGCAGCGCCTCTGGCGTCTGCCAGCGGTAGTCGTCATGCTGAGAATCAGGCAGACGCAGGTCTGCCTCACTCACCTTCAGGCGGAACCCCAGCACGATGTAGTGCGTGGAGAACCCGGTACCCGAAAAGTTATCGTCATAGAAGTGCTGCCAGACCCCGTAAAACTGGCCCGCTGCCATCGGCAACTGCAGGCCCAGTTCCGCCAGAGTGAGACGCTCAAACGCATCGGTCAGCGTCTCATCCTTTTGCACGCGCCCGCCGGGCACGAACCAGAAGCCCTGTGCAGGACGGTTGGTTCGTTTCCCCAGCAAGAACTCGCCGCGTTCGTTCTCCACGATCAAATCAATCGAGATGAGCGGAGTGGAACGCACTACCGTGGCAAAATCTTCCTGACTTAAAAACATCGTTACCCCCGGAAGCGATGCTGGTTTTCCAGGAACCACTGATAGGTGCTGGCCAGCCCCTGCTCCAGTGACACCTCGTGATACCAGCCCAGCTGATGCAGACGGGTCACGTCCAGCAGTTTGCGCGGCGTGCCGTCCGGTTTCGTGGCGTCAAACACCACGCGGCCTTTGTAGCCCACCACCTGCGCGATGGTCTGCGCCAGCTCGCGAATGGTGCAGTCCACGCCGGTGCCCACGTTGATGTGCGACAGCATCGGCTCGGTGTTCTCCTGCCACACCTCGCGATCCAGCTCCATCACGTGAATGCTGGCCGCAGCCATGTCGTCCACGTGCAGGAATTCGCGCATCGGCGTACCGCTGCCCCACACCACCACATCCGGCGCGTTCTCGGCGGTCGCCTCGTGGAAGCGGCGCAGCAGCGCCGGGATCACGTGCGAATTGCTCGGGTGGAAGTTGTCGTGCGGTCCGTACAGGTTGGTCGGCATCACCGAGCGATAGTCTCGGTTGTACTGACGGTTGTAGGACTCGCACAGCTTGATCCCGGCAATTTTGGCAATCGCGTACGGCTCGTTGGTGGCTTCAAGCGTGCCCTGCAGCAGCTCGCTTTCGGCGATCGGTTGTTTTGCCATTTTCGGGTAAATACAGGATGAGCCGAGGAACAGCAGCTTGTTCACGTTGTGCAGATGCGCCGCGTGAATGATGTTGCTCTCAATCATCATGTTTTCGTAGATGAAATCCGCCGGGTAGGTGTTGTTGGCAACAATGCCGCCCACCTTCGCCGCCGCCAGATACACCTGGTCAATACGTTCGTTCGCAAAGAAGTCCTGTACCGCACGGCTGTCGAGCAGGTTCAACTCGTCGCGCGTGCGGACAACCACTTCGACGTCACCGCGCTGTTCGAGCTGGCGAACAATCGCGGAACCCACCATTCCGCGATGACCGGCGACAAAAATACGTTGTTTTGTCATTCTCAGGACTCCAGCGCGATGGCAACCTCGTAGCCATGAGACTTGAGCAGGGAGTGTTTTTTCGCTGCTTCAAGATCTTTGGCTACCATCTCGGAAACCATCTCCTGCAGAGTGGTTTCTGGTTTCCAGCCCAGCTTCTCGTGCGCTTTGGTTGGGTCGCCCAGCAGGGTTTCCACTTCAGCAGGACGGAAGTAGCGTGGGTCAACCTGCACAATCACGTCGCCTGGCTTCACGCCCGGTGCGTCATGGCCGGTCACGGAAACCACGATGCCCTTCTCTTCCACGCCGGTGCCTTCGAAGCGCAGCTTGATGCCCAATTGAGCGGCAGCCATTTCAACGAACTGACGAACGGAGTACTGCACGCCGGTGGCGATCACGAAGTCTTCTGGCTGTTCCTGCTGCAGCATCATCCACTGCATTTTCACGTAGTCTTTGGCATGGCCCCAGTCACGCAGGGAGTCCATGTTGCCGAGGTGCAGGCACGATTCCAGACCCTGCGCAATGTTGGCGATAGCGCGGGTGATTTTGCGGGTCACGAAGGTTTCGCCGCGACGTGGAGATTCGTGGTTGAACAGAATGCCGTTACAGGCGTACATGCCGTAGGATTCACGGTAGTTCACGGTGATCCAGTAGGCGTACAGTTTCGCTACCGCATACGGAGAACGTGGGTAGAACGGCGTGGTCTCTTTCTGTGGGATTTCCTGCACCAGGCCGTACAGCTCAGAGGTGGATGCCTGGTAGAAACGGGTTTTCTTCTCAAGACCCAGGAAGCGGATCGCTTCCAGCAGACGCAGGGTACCCATGGCGTCCACGTCAGCGGTGTATTCCGGAGACTCGAAGGAGACCGCAACGTGGCTCATCGCGCCCAGGTTGTACACTTCATCCGGCTGCACTTCCTGCAGGATACGGGTCAGGTTGGAGGTATCGGTCAGGTCGCCGTAGTGCAGGTGGAATTTCGGGTTCGCCGCGTGAGGATCCTGATAAATATGATCGACACGTTCGGTGTTAAATGAAGACGCACGACGTTTAATACCGTGTACTTCATAACCTTTTTCCAGCAGTAACTCTGCCAGGTAAGAACCATCCTGCCCGGTAACGCCGGTGATGAGAGCGACTTTAGACATGTTTATATTCCTCTACTTATGAATTTAATCAGTTTCAACGCGTTCGCGTATCACCACTGCGGGGTTGCCACGACAAATTTTATTTGCCGGTAGCGATTTAAAAACGCTGCTGCGGGCACCGACTACCGTGCCATCGCCAACAGAAACACCCGGTGCAACAAAAACATCCGTTGCCAGCCAGCATTTTTCACCGATCACAATAGGCGAAGCGGTAATATCAAAATGCTGACTCATAAAGTCGTGGCTGCCGGTGCACAAATAACATTTCTGTGAAACTACCGAATTCGCGCCAATCGTAATCTCGCCCAGGGTATATAACACCGCGTCATCCCCTACCCAGGCGTAATCCCCAAGCGTTAATTTCCAGGGATAGGTAATTTTCACCGAAGGACGAATGACTACGTTTTTTCCTATTTTTGCGCCAAACAGACGCAATAAAAATGCTCGCCAGCGGTACAGTATTTGCGGTGACCAGGCAAATAGGGTGGCCTGAACGGCCCACCATAGCTGCACTTTAATACCGCCCGCCCCCCGAAAACCTTTCGGTACGGAGAAACCGTTCAGATCCTGCATTACGTTTCCTTATATTCAGGCTTTGTTATATAAGGCTTTCGTTTTACTCGTGGTGCGCACGCGTAAAAAATAAGATAATTCCGCCCAGAATCCCGGCACGCGTAATATTTTACGCTGCACGTTTTTGGCATCCTGGCACAACTCCAGATTATTCGAGGTTGACACCCCCCCCATTGAAAACTCAGATACCAGCCCTTTAATTCGGCGGAACGGGTAACCTGACTTATACAGACTGGCGGCCAGTGCATAATCGGATGATACTTTATACTGCAAATCGTAAGGCTGTTTTTTCAGACCTTTTACCGGGAAGAAAATGGCCTGATGGCTGGCCGGTAAGCTGTGGTAGATATACCAGCCCGGCTTCGCGCTGCGGCACACTTTATGTCCGTCGCCAAAATCAAGCAGCGCATCGCCAATATACATGGCGTCTTCTTTCTGGCGCGCCAGCTGGCGGGCAAACAGCGCCACGTCGTCATGGAAGATATCACCCGAATTCAGGAAGATGGCATAACGGCCTTGCGCCATGTTAATGCCTTTGTTCATAGCATCGTAGATGCCTTTATCTTTCTCGCTGATGTAGCGTAAGTTGAACTCACCGTTGAGTTTTTCCAGAAACTCTGCCGTGCCATCGTTCGAGCCGCCGTCGACCACAATCCACTCAAAGGTGAGGCTTGGATCGCGCGCCAGGTTGCGCAGCGAGCGCCAGGTTTTTACCACCCCTTCGTAATTACGAAAAGCGACAGTAATGACGCTAAGAAACATAAATCACCTCATTTCGTCATACGTGCGTAATATTAAGCGCTTTGCGCAGAATAAACGGACAGACAATCAAGAAAGCATATTCCGGGCTAAATATTGACCCGGTAAAAAACAGCGACACCGGCGTAAACAGATAAAGTTGCACGCGAAAGTTCTGGTTATCACCAAACGCGTTAATCATCATTTTGAAAACTTTAAACAGATACCACAGCGTCAACAGTACGGCGAACCACGAAAAATAAATAATTAACAGATACAGACCATTGTCTATGGTTTTACCGACATCCGCACCGTTAAAGATTCCGAATGATGCAACATATTCGTAAAGTGAGCCGAATCTTACTACACCATCAATATGGGTTAAGGAATAACCCACCATCACCAGTGGTCCAATGATGCGATAATAGGACGAGGATCCTTCCGTTCCCAAATCACCCAGACGTTCTGAGATGTAGGGGAAGGCAAATATCACGCCCACCATAAATACCGTCAGGGAGATAATCGCCAGCGGCAGTTTTTTCTTAATCGCATCTTTGTTCAGGTACTGAAACGCCCATTCCAGCAGGTAAAACAGGATAAATGTCATTACCCCTGAGAACGATCCAGACAGAACGATTCCTGCAAGAATCATAGCATCGGTCTTAGGCGTTTTGATACCAAACTGTTTGATGCTGAGCCAAATTGAGATTAACGCCAAAGCGAAAAACGCCGGTTCAAAATAGAGGGCCGTGGTACGCTTCCCGCCGAACTTGATGAAGTTCAATACATAGCTGTTGCTGTAAATGAGATATTTCGAAATTATCTCCATCAGGCTGCTGCCGCCGGTGAGAATAATTTGCGCCATCTCCATAGCAGCAAGCATAACAATTAACGCAACGGCAATATAAAAGAACCTGAGGATTTTCCGATAATTATGCGGAGAAATCGTTTTAAAGCGAATACTCCAGACCATGCCGATAATAATGACAATATAAACAAACAGCATGGTCGAGGTGACGTATTTACTGGCATCCAGCGACTGGCCGAAGATATAGTTAAACAGCGTCAGACCCGTACCCAACCCTAAGGCAATCATCAGCTTCTTCAGGTTGATTTTATCGACATACAGCAGAAGCAGAACGGGCAAGAAGGTGACGATAGTTATCGGGAAGCTTTCGCCGAGCTGGGCAATCTTAACGTTGACCAGCAGGTAAATCAGCGGCAGCAGCAGATAACTACAGATTCTGATAGAACGAGACATACTCCTCCAGCATCTGTTGTCCACTGTAGGCCTTGCGGCTGCGGTTGCGGAACGATTCCAGGTCGGTGCCAAAAACGGCCTGAGCGATCTGCGCCTTCGGCAATTGCACCAGCGGCAGAACCTCCGGCTCCGCAAAAGTTTTCCCGCCGGATTTTTCCAGCACCTCACGTGCTGCATCGCTGTGGGTGGCAATCACCGGCACGCCGATGGAGAGCGCTTCACAGAGGATCAGCGGGTAGTTATCCACGCGGGAGCTGAACACCAGCGCATCCATTTCATTCAGCGCGCTCATCAGCTTGCGCTTATCGGTTTCAAACCCGTGGTTCACCACGTTAGCCCCTTCGAACGGTGAAAATTTGCCGAAGGTGTGAAGCTCAATTTTGTCACCCAGCGCCATCATGTCGCGCACCAGCTGCTGGTTGGTTTTCCCGTCGTAACGCAGGTCATGCGCAACGATAGCGATTTTCGGTTTGCCCGTGGTTTGCGCCACCGGCGTCAGGTCGGCGAGAATGGCTTCCGTCGCCACGTCGATGCCGTTGTTAATAATCTGGCAGCGCCCTGCCCCGTACAGACTGTTGAAGGCATCGGCCACGTGCTGGCTCGGGGAGATAAACGTACAGCCGAGCGAGAGCATGTCGCGGAAAAGCTGGCGCTTTCCGGCCACCAGCTTGTGCGCGCGATCCACCTTCACCGGCGGATAGTTGCTCAGCGTCGGGCATTTCTGGCAGTTGTTTTTCCAGCCTTCGCAGCCGTCGGTAAACGCGCAACGGCCGGTTACGCTCCAGTGATCGTGCAGCGTCCAGACGAAGCGGGTGTCGGGCTTGTGGGCCTGCACCTTCTGACAAAACGCCACCACCTCTTCCAGATTCAGCCAGTAGCTGTGCAGCACGTGAAAATGCAGCACAACCGGGCCGGTGGTGCGGGTCACCGTGCGATAAAGCGTATTCAGGTTGCCAAACAGATCGCGGTTAAACAGACGGAACAACGCAATGTTGGCAATCGAGGTCAGGCGCGGCGTGTGCTTATGCACCTGCGGGAAGTTATCGTGACTGACGCTTTTCTTGCCGCCCTTGCCATAGCCATAAATAAATCGAGACTGAAGTCCTTTTTGCAGCGCGCGCTGGTGCAGATCCAGCGCCACCCCTGCCGCTCCGCCTTCTGCGAGGCGTACGTTAAATTGCAGAATATTCATTTAATCACCTTCACGCGGGCTTTCTCTCCCACCACCAGCGCGTTATCCGGAATGGTGTCCAGCACCACGCTGCCCGCACCAATCGTGACGTTGTTACCAATCGTAATGTCGCCAATGATCACCACGTTCGCGCCCAGCTCGACGTTATTGCCAATGACCGGGCAGGCCAGGCTGTCTGGCCCACGGTTGCCAATGGTCACCCCATGGCGGATGGTGAAATCATCCCCGGCGACCACGAACTTGTTGATCACCACCGCATAGCCGTGATGGATGGTAAAGCGACGGCCAATGGTGGCAGCGGCCTGAATTTCATAGCCAAAAAAGCATTCGGTAATGATGCGGTACAGCACCAGCACGGGGGCCGCCCAGATGTTGTTAAGGATATTTTTCTTACGCCACACCGAGCAAAAATGCGCGATGCGGTACGCCAGAACCATGCAGCAAGGGCGCAGGCTCCAGCTGTTAGCGCGGCAATCTTCCAGAAACATTATTTCCCCCGAAGTCCATCAGCCAGGCGCTTGCCGTTACGTATGGACAACAGCGTCAGCAGCGTGCGCCAGTTCATGCGCTTATTGCGGATCTGATAGAGGGTAAAGAGCTGATACTTACGGCTGGCACGGTCAAACTTGTCCTTGTGCTTGCGGTAAAAATGGAAGTAGCCCGAGAACTTCTTCGGCGACGAGGTGATCTGCATCTCCCCGTGGTTGATGTGCAGGATCTGCGTGGCCTCTTCCACTTTCCACGGCTCGCCATACTCCACCACCATCCGCAGAAAGATATCGTAATCCTGCGCGGCCTTCAGTTCGGTATCGAACAGGCACTCCTTGAAGCGCCACGCCCAGGTGAAGACCTGGTTACCAATGATGTTGCGCTTGTAAAACAGGCGTCGAGAGTACGGTGATTTCGGATAGAGCGGCAGGCTGGCAGGCTGCGAGTACACCTCGCCCTGACAGACATAGTCGTTGGCATACAGGAACGCGTGCGTGACCAGCTGCTCTTTATGCGACAGGAAAATAGACAGGCGGTTCGGCGTCCATTCGTCATCGTCGTCGATGCCGGTCAGATACTGCCCTTTGGCCTGCATAATCGCCTGATTACGTACAGCACAGGCGCCAGAGTTAATCTCGTTGTGGGTATAGACCACCCGCGGGTCGTTGAGGTCAGTCACGAATTTTTGCAGCTGTTCATACGAGGAAGAGCAGTCATCAACGATGATCAGCTCCCAGTTATCGTAATCCTGACGTAACACCGACTTGATTGCGCGGATCGCCAGCTGCTGACGATTCCATGTCGGCATATAGATTGAAACTAAAGGGCGTTGTGTGGTCATGATCTTCCCCTGATCCCTCACCCCGCCCCTCTCCCCTCGGGAGAGGGTTAGGGTGAGGGGGATTGTTATTTGCTGTCAGACTTATATTCGTACTCGTAATACCCGTAATCCTGGTACCCGGTCGCGCGGCGGAAGATGGAGTTCAGGATCACCCCTTTCACCTCAATCCCGTTCTGCTCGAAGCGGCTCAGGCTGGTTTCCACCTCTTTCAGGGTGTTCACCGCGTAACGCGCCACCATCAGGGTGGTACCCGCATGGCGACCCACAACGGCAGCGTCGGTCACGGCCAGAATCGGCGGCGTATCGATCAGCACCAGGTCGTAGTTTTTGCTCGCCCACTCCACCAGCTCGGTAAAGCGTTCGCTCATCAGCAGCTCGGACGGGTTAGGCGGTACCTGACCACGTGGGATCAGGTCAAATTTCGGCACGGTAGTCGGTTTTGCGCTCTGGCTGATGTCACCTTTGCCAAGCAGGATCTCTGACAGACCGTTGACGTTGTTGGTGCCCAGCAGCTCGTGGGTGTAGCCCTTACGCATATCGCAGTCGATCAGCAGCACGCGCTTGTTGGTCTGGCTAACGACCGCCGCCAGGTTGGCGCAGACGAAAGTTTTACCGATTGACGGGCTAACACCGGTCAGCATCAGGACGTTGTTTTTAGCCTGCATCATGGCGAAGTGCAGACTGGTACGCAGGCTGCGTATCGCTTCAATCGCCAGGTCGGTTGGGTTACCCACCGCCAGCAGCTGGCTTTGTTTGTAACGCTTAACGCCTTTGATGGTTTTCACGCTGTCACGGGATTTTTGCCACTCAGACAGCGGAATGCTGGCATAGACGTTGATACCGTTCTCTTCCAGCACCTGCGGGCTTTCGATACCACGGTTGAACAGCGAACGCAGCAGCACGCCAACGATGGAGAGCATCAGGCCGAGAATAATGCTGCCGAGAATGATCAGCGCTTTCTTCGGCTTCAGCACGCCAGGCTGGGTAATCGCCGGGTCGACGATGCGCACGTCACCCACGGTGCTTGCCTCGGTGATTTTCAGCTCCTGCTGCTTGTTCAGCAGCTGCATGTAAACCTGCTGTCCTGACTCCACGTCGCGGGTCAGACGCACGATCTCCTGCTGCGTTTTCGGCATCGCGGTCACACGGTCATTGAGCTTCGCCTTCTCCTCTTCCAGCGTGCGGCGTTTCTCCAGCAGCGTGCGGTAAGCCGGGTGACGTTTGGTGTAAAGCTTGGAGATCTCCGCCTCTTTGAAGGTCAGCTCGTTGAGCTGAGCGTCAATGTTGACCATCGAATCGAGGACCGATTTCGCCTCCAGCGGCAGGTCGACAGAGTCTTTATCCTGGCGGTAGGCGTTCAGCTTGTTCTCGGCATCATCCAGGCGGGCGCGCACTTCCGGGAGCTGTTTCGACAGGAACGCCAGGCTTTTCGCCGCTTCAGCCGACTTACGCTCAACGTTCTGCTCAAGGTAGTTGCGGGTAATGCTGTTCAGGATGTCGCGGATCTGATCCTTATCCTCCCCGGTAAAGGTCATGCTCAGCACGCCGGTGTCCTTACCGTTTTCGGTGACGGTCAGGTTGTTTTGCAGGTTGTTGATCATCCCCAGCGTTGAGAATTTGGTGACGGTAAACTCCCCGCCCTCCTGGGCGTTGATCGCACTGACCATCATGCTGACGCCGTCTTTGCTCAGCATCTGTCCGACTTCACCGCGCGCGCTAAAGCCCGCGTCGCTGGTCAACTGATACTGTTTCGGGCCAAGCACCGTCAGGGTAAAGGTCTGATCGGCTGCCCCTTTAGGCAGCACGAAGTCAGTGACCTTCACCGTGTCGTTGCTTCTGCCCATCAGCCGATCCCAGCCCGCACCAAAGATTGGGAAGGTATTTTTGGTGACGGAGATATCGAGCCCAAGGTCGTGAACCGTTTTACCCAGCACCAGACGTGACTGGATGAGCTGGATTTCAGCGTCAGAGGCCGGCGGCTTGTTCGCCAGCGCGGAGCCAATGTCCTGCACCAGCGAGTTACCGGTATTCTGCTCGATCTGCACCAGCGCATCGGCGCTGTAGATAGGGGTGGCGAACAGCGTATAGACGAAGGCCGCCGCGGCAAACACGGCGGTAATGCCCAGCACCCACCACTTTGCCTCGATAACCGTGCCAACCAGGCGCCCAATATCAATTTCATCACTGCCCGAAGTCGGGGCGGCAGAAGGTTTTGTTTTTTCTGTCATTGTTATCCCTGCTGAGCTTTCAGTGCCTGCGCCCACTGTTGGGCAGACTGGTCAAGTAAGGTGTAAACCGCCTCGAAAGCCTCATGGCTTTTGCGATATGGATCGGGAATTTCACGCTCATTGTCCCAGTGTCCAAACAGCATCACCTTACCGCGCATCTCCGGAGCGATATCGCACAGCGCTTGAATATGGCGTTTTTCCATCGCCAGAATCAGGTCATACTCACGGCACATGCGGCCAGTGACCTGGCGGGCAACATGCCCGTCGAGAGAGAGGTGATGGTCCCGCGCCACGCTCATTGCGCGCTCATCGGCACCTTTACCGACCAGTGCACCCAGCCCTGCCGAATCAACGGTCAGTTCGGGCTGGTAGTGTTTCAACAACCGTTCAGCCGTAGGGGAACGGCAAATGTTCCCCACGCATACCACCAGAATTTTGTTAAACATCGCGGATTACCAGGTATGAATGTCGCGCGCCGTATCCGTCATGTAGCGAACGCCACTGATGGTTGGCAGCAACTGGTTGATCAGACGGTTCCAGCGGGCAACCGGTGCGGTAGTGACATACACCACGTCGTATGGCTGGAGACGGAACTCCGTCGCCATCACCAGAGAGGTCGCATCGGACATATCCAGCTGGTAGATGTTGGCAATCTTGCCTTTCGCGCTGCCCTCACCTTTCAGCGGACGGATCACGAAGATACCGGTCGCGTTAGAGGTCGTCAGATCGATACCCTCAGCATTGCCCAGCGCTTCGGTCAGCGTCATACCGCTGAAGTCCATCTTGAGGGTGCTCTGTTTCTTCACTTCACCCATCACGAAGACTTTAAGATCGTCATTGCGTGGTACATAGAGGATGTCGCCCGGATAAAGCAGGCGGTTCTGGGTCAGATCGCCGTTTTGCATCAGCGCCTGCAGCGAAATGCGCTGCTCTTTCCCGTTGTGGGTCAGTACCACGTTGCGCCAGTCGGCGCCGTCGGTTAACCCGCCTGCGGCGTTAATGGCGTCCAGCACGGTCAGAGGAACGTTGGTGATGGCCTGCTGACCAGATTTGTTCACCTGGCCGGAGATATAGGCTTTTTGCGAGCGGAATGCGGCGATATTAACGTCCACCTGCGGATCGGCGATGTACTGCGCTAAGCGGCCGGTAATATCACTGCGGATCTCGGCAAGCGTTTTCCCTGCTACATGGACTTTACCAATGTAGGGATAGAACATGGTGCCATCTGACTGCACCCAGTTACCGGTGTCGCTTGAGCTACGGTACTGGCCCGCTGGCGTGGTCAGTTCGGGGTGATCCCAGACGGTCACGTTAATGACGTCTCCAGGCCCTACGCGATACTGGTAGGAAGCAATTTCCTGGTCCAGTGACATATTTGGCTGGGCAACGTTTGGACGTGGGCGTAATTGTTCGACCAGACGAGGCGTAAGTGGATAAACATTCACCATTTTGTCGAGATCAAAATCGGCATCCTGTTGCTTGATCACATCCTTGCCCATTGTAGACATATTGCTTCCGGGAAAGACCGTGCAACCGCTCATCAAGGTCACAGACACCAATAATGGCATCAATTTCATTTTGGAGTTCATCATTGATTATTTATCACTTTGGCAGAGTAATTATCCTGTGCAATTTAAATACGTGTGAATCTAAAATGCATTAAGAATGTAGCTAATTAAATAAAAATATAAGTGGCATCATTCCTAAAAAAAACGCTATTTGGCCAGTCACTGTTGACAACGTAATCATGGCCCACCCACACACATTCAGGCACGCTACCGCCCTTGGCTTCCAGCTACCAATACGCTATAACACAATGAATTACAGGCAAAAAACCGCAAGAATTTTTTGCTGGTGAAATAAATGAAGCATTCAAAATACGCAGGCACTATTTCGTTAATCGCCCAAAAAAAACATCAATCCTTAACGGGAGATATCCTTTTTTAGGCTAATAATCTTGTAACAGTTAATCCCAAAACAGGCAAGAAAACGGGTTCCGAACGTCAACTTTTAAGAATTTATTTAGAAATGCACTTTATTTTTAAGAATTTCTTTATGTTGACAGCGTTATGATTGACCATCTTTTAATGCGATATTTCTTAATTTTGTTATTTCGGATAAATACAGATTTTCTGGATAAATTAAAACTATTATACCCGCCAGTTTTAATTTAATGATTATTGAGAGAAATCTCATACTGACATTGCATTTTCCCACAGCTTTATCCATGATCGAATTGTGTCATTAGTCATATTACAGAAGGTATTGCTACTACTATGGAATGGATTGCCGATCCCTCAATCTGGGCCGGGCTGGTTACGCTGGTTGTCATCGAGCTGGTGCTCGGGATTGATAATCTGGTTTTTATCGCCATCCTCGCTGAAAAACTGCCCCCTTCCCAGCGCGATCGCGCGCGCGTAACGGGGCTGCTGCTGGCGATGGTGATGCGCTTACTGCTGCTGGCCTCTATTTCCTGGCTGGTCACGCTCACTCAGCCTCTGTTCTCCATTCACGGTCTGAGCTTTAGTGCCCGCGATCTGATCATGCTTTTCGGCGGGCTATTCCTGCTGTTCAAAGCCACCGTGGAGCTCAACGAGCGGCTGGAAGGCAAAGACAGCGAGAACCCGACCCAGCGCCGCGGAGCAAAATTCTGGCCGGTGGTCGCGCAAATCGTGGTGCTGGATGCGGTCTTCTCCCTGGACTCGGTGATCACCGCCGTCGGGATGGTGGACCACCTTGCGGTGATGATGGCCGCGGTCATTATTGCCATCACGCTGATGGTCATGGCCAGCAAGGCACTGACCCGCTTCGTGAACAGTCACCCGACCATCGTTATCCTTTGCCTGAGCTTCCTGCTGATGATTGGCTTCAGCCTGGTGGCCGACGGTTTTGGCTTCCATATTCCGAAAGGCTACCTGTATGCCGCCATCGGGTTCTCCGTCATGATTGAAGCGCTTAACCAGCTGGCGATATTCAACCGCCGTCGCTTCCTTTCCGCCAATCAGACTCTGCGTCAGCGCACAGCCGACACGGTCATGCGTCTGTTAAGCGGCAAGAAAGAGGATGCGGAGCTGGACGCCGAATCCTCCGCCATGCTGGCCGACCACAGCGACGGGCAGATCTTTGACCCGCAGGAACGACGGATGATTGAGCGAGTGCTCAATCTGAACCAGCGTACGGTCAGCAGCATTATGACGTCGCGGCATGACATTGAGCATATTGACCTGACGGCCCCGGAAGCGCACATTCGCGCCCTGCTGGATAAAAACCAGCACACCCGCGTGGTGGTGACCGGCGGGGAAGCGGAAGAGGAGCTATTGGGCGTGGTACACGTCATTGATCTGCTCCAGCAGCAGCTCCACGGTGAGCCGCTCAATCTCCGCGCTCTGGTTCGCCAGCCGCTGGTCTTCCCGGAGGGGCTGCCGTTGCTTTCCGCCCTTGAGCAATTCCGTAACGCGCGCACCCACTTTGCCTTTGTGGTGGATGAGTTTGGTTCGGTGGAAGGGCTGGTCACGCTCAGCGACGTGATGGAAACCATTGCCGGTAATCTGCCAAACGAGGTGGATGAGATTGACGCCCGCCACGACATTCAGAAAAACGCCGACGGCTCGTGGACGGCTAACGGCCATATGCCGCTGGAAGACCTGGTGCAGTATGTGCCGCTGCCGCTGGATGATAAACGGGAATACCACACCATTGCCGGTCTGCTGATGGAGTATTTGCAGCGTATCCCACAGCCGGGGGAAGAGGTTCAGGTCGGCGACTATCGGCTTAAAACGCTCCAGATTGAAAACCATCGCGTGCAGAAGGTTCAGCTGATACCGCTGCGGGAAGAGGAAGAACTGGATTTTGAGGTGTGAAAAAGCCGGGTGGCGTTTCGCTCACCCGGCCTGCGGTATTCGGTTTTTGTAGGCCGGGTAAGGCGAAGCCGCCACCCGGCGCAACAGGCATCAAAGCTTATCCAGCAGCTTCTTCACATCCTTGCCGTCCTGTGAATCTTTATTACGATCCGCCCAGCCGCTGAGTCGACGTTTCGCTTCATCCTGCAGATGCTTACGCAGGATCTGATCCACCTGCAGACTGTAATTCAGGGCCTGCCATTTGCCGTATACGGTCAGCGGGACCGGCGTCTGTTTCAGGAAGTCGATGAGCTTGCTTTCCCCCTGCCAGCCGGAAAGTACCCGCACGTTAAAGCGCGTGTCCGCCGTCTCTTTGACCAGATCCAGCTTACCCTCGCCCGTTACTGATAAGAGTGAAGAGGTACCCTGCATTCCGTCGAGAGAGAGTTGTCCGTTGTTCAGCGTCAGGTCCGTGGTGAAGCTGTCGAGGCGCGTGGCACTGTCGTAGTTCTCCTGGGCCTTCACATCGCTGCTGCGCTCTACCGCCTGCTGCACCAGCTGCTGGAAGTTAAGCCCTTCCATACGGGAGTTTTTCAGATCAAGATGCGCCTGCCCTTGCCACTCGCGGCGGAAAGCATCGGCATCAATTTTCGTGCCGGAGAAATCCCCCGCCAGCGTCAACTGCCCCGTCAGAGAGATCGGGTAGTTAAACGCGGTCAGGATGGTGCCTATCTCAACGTTATCGAGACGCGGCTGGAATTCGGCGCTGGCAACGTCTTTACGGACATCCAGCGTGCCGGGCAGTGAGAGGTGTCCTGCGCCCATCTTGCCGCTCAGTTCGGAGATCACCAGCAAACCGTTATGGTTAAACATCTGGCTGCTCACGTCGGTAAAGTCCATGCCGCGCCAGCGCAGGCTGGTGGCTTTCAGCAGAATATCCGCCGTGAATCCGCGCAGAGCGTTATAGTCAGGTTGATCGAGATTCGACGAAATAACCGGACGTGATACCGGTGCCTGGCTTTGCCCCGTCTGCGTCGCCTCGCTGTCCGTGGCGCTGGCTGGCAGAGGTGGCAACAGGTTTTCCAGGTTGAGCTTGTCAAATTGCAGATTCAGCACCCACTTCGGCTTCTCTTCAAAGGTGACGCTCGCCTGTCCCTTCAGGCTACTGTCATTTGCCTGCAGGTTGAGATTATCCAGCTCCAGCTGTTTTTGTTCCTCACGCCACACGGCCTGCAGCGTCCCCTGACCGGCGATCCCCTGGGTGGGCAGATTGGCCCCCGTCAGCTGCCAGTTAAGCTGCTGGATGTTCGCCGTGAGCTGATGCGGATAGTCTGACGCATTTACATTAGCATTCAACGACAGCGTCAGATCCCGCTGATCGCGGTTCACGCGCCCGCTGAATTCCACCGATGCAAGATGGTGCTCATCCTGTTCCATCTGCAGATTAATGTTGCGAACGGTGACCAGCTCTTCGTGCTCATGCTGGAAAACCAGCACGCTATCGGCCACTTTCAGTTTGCCAATATCAAAGGACCAGCCAGTATCAGACGGTTCATCAGGCAGGGTATTTTCACGCGGTGCCACCGGCGCGTTGGCATCACGGACAGCTTCAGTTTGTGGGGTGAGCTGAATCACCGCGCCTTTCAGCATCACCTGATTCACCAGCAGCTGATGGGAAATGAGCGGGATCAGCGCCACATCAAGGCGCATGTTGTCTGCGGACACCAGCGGCTGGGACGCCCCCGGCGCCGTGAGCGACATGCGGCCAGAGAGAATGCTGAGCTGCGGCCAGACGTGCCAGCGCAGCGGCCCGTCCAGCTTCAGTTGATAACCACTGCGTGCCTCAACCTGCCGCACCATATACGCGCGGAAGTCGTTAGGGTTAACCAGCAGAACCAACGCCGAAAGGCCAGCCACCAGCACCACCAGCAAAATCATCAGCGTTGTCAGAACTCTTCTCATGGCATCCTCAATGGACTAACGATCAGTCTTTATCAATACGGCTGGCAACCGCACCCTGCTGGTCGCGATATTTTGCGTCCTGACGGCGGTTATACGGCCTGTCTGCCGGGCCTGACAGCGGTTCAAAACTTAACGCGCCGATCATCATCCCCGGACGAAGCGCCAGCGGCAATTTACCGGCATTGAAGAATTCCAGCACAATACGGCCCGACCAGCCTGGATCGATACGGTGCGCGGTCACGTGTACCATCAGTCCCAGTCGCGCCAGCGAAGAACGGCCGTCAAGCCAGCCGACGAGGTCCGCAGGCAGGGTGACGGATTCAAACGTTACCGCCAGCGCCAGTTCACCCGGATGCAGATAAAAGGCTTCGCCATCTTCGATTACGATTTCGTCACTCATCACGCGATCGAGCGCGGCGCTGACTTCGTCCTTCGGTCCGCTGAGGTCAATGAACGGTGCGGTATGGCCGCTAAAGGTGCGGAATTTATTCCCCAACCGGACATCGACGGTCACCCCATTGATACGCTCAACAGGTGGACGTGGGGTAATAGACAAACGGCCTTCATCCAGCCAGGCTTCAATATCGCGATCACAAAGACGCATGCCTTTTTCTCCTTTCATGCATCGTACCCTGAGCCGGTAAGCGCTCAGGGTAAAACCAGGTTATCTCTGAACGGTACACAATTCACGCGGCTTATTCAAAAAACTGGCTGATTTTCGCTTTTAAGATATCGATCGCGATGCGGTTTTTACCCCCGCGCGGCACGATGATATCGGCGTATTGTTTGGAGGGCTCAATAAACTGCAGGAACATCGGGCGGACCGTTTTCTGGTATTGCGCCATCACGGAGTCCATTGAGCGGCCGCGTTCATTAACGTCACGCTTGATGCGGCGCATCAGGCAAATATCCAGCGGGGTATCGACGAAAATCGAGAAGTTCATGGATTCACGCAGGCGGGCGTCGGTCAGCAGCAGGATGCCTTCAAGGATAATGACCTTTTTCGGCTCGATGCGGATCGTTTCCTGGGTGCGGGTATGTTCTACGTAACTGTAAACGGGCAGTTCGATCGCCTGGCCGCTCTTAAGCGCTTCTAAATGCTGGAACAGCAGGCTGTGATCCATCGCATTTGGGTGGTCATAGTTCGTTTTAACGCGCTCTTCCATCGACAGATGGGATTGATCTTTGTAATAGCTGTCTTCGGGAATGACGCCGATATGCTCATCACCTACTTGTTCACGCAGTTCGCGATAAAGCGTACTGGCAATTAGACTTTTACCTGAAGCCGATGCGCCGGCGATGCCTATAATGACGCACTGATGAGACTTATCAGTCATAAATTTAGCGACCTGATTAACCTGGATGTAAAGGAAGGACGACGCCGGAGCGTCAAACGCGGCAATTATAGGGATTTCGCGGGCGTGATACCAGTCGAATACTCAGGTTCTGCGAGACTGACCGAAAAGTGACGAGTTATTCCCTGAATGAAATTTAAGTGCGCATTTTTTCGCCGCTTACCCGATTTTTTTCACGGAGTAAGTATTTAATAAGTCTGTGTTGTCAAATTCTGAGCGGTCACCATATGAATTGTAAATTGTTTGTACTAGCATAAACCAAATTATCAAATTCACGCGTTCGGACATCTTCTTCCCTGACGGCATGGCGTCTCTGGATAAAGCGGTAATGAATAAACAATACCAGCGGGTTTTGGTGACCACCCCACATCCTTTATTACGACTTGTCTGTCTGGGCCTGGTCACCTTTATCTTTACCTTATTTTCGCTGGAGCTCACCCGCTTCGGCACCCTGCTGGCCCCGCTCTGGTTTCCCACCGCCATTATGATGGTGGCGTTTTACCGCCATGCCGGAAAAATGTGGCCGGGCATTGCCCTGGCCTGTTCGTTCGGCAATATTCTGGCCTCATGGATGCTGTTCTCCTGGGGTTCGGTCAGCCTCATCTACCCTACGGTCAACGTCATTGAGGCCGTTATCGGCGCGCTGTTCCTGCGTAAATGGCTCCCGTGGTACAACCCGCTGCAGAATCTGAATGACTGGATCCGCGTGGCCATCGGCAGCGCGCTGGTGCCGCCACTGATGGGCGGCATTCTGGTGTCTCTGCTGGCACCCGGCTCTGAGCCCCTGCGTAATTTCTTCGTCTGGGTGTTGTCAGAAGCCATTGGCGCACTGGCGCTGGTGCCACTGGGGCTGTTATTTAAGCCGCATTATCTGCTGCGCCACCGTGACCCGCGATTGCTGCTGGAAACGCTGACCACGCTGGCCGTGACGTTAGCCCTCAGTTGGGCAGCCATCACCTGGCTGCCGTGGCCCTTCACCTGCGTGATCGTTCTGCTGATGTGGAGCGCCGTGCGCCTGCCGCGAATGGAAGCGTTCATGGTGTTTCTGGTCACCGTGATGGTGGTGTCGCTGATGATTGCCCGCAATCCTCTGGCGCTGACCACCCAGCACGCCGGGCCGATGCTGAACGCCCCCTGGCTGCCGTTCCTGATGCTGCTCCTGCCCGCTAACGTGATGACCATGGTGATGTACGCCTTCCGCGCCGAACGCAAACATATCACCGAAAGCGAAGAGCGCTTTCGTAACGCGATGGAATATTCCGCCATCGGCATGGCGCTGGTGAGCATTGAAGGCAAATGGCTTCAGGCTAACAAGGCGCTGTGCAATTTCCTCGGCTACAGCCAGACGGAGCTTCAGTCGCTGACCTTCCAGCAGCTCACCTGGCCAGAAGATCTGAATACCGACCTCGAGCAGCTCGAACAGCTGGTCAACGGCGAGATCAATACCTACTCCCTCGAAAAGCGCTATTACACCCGCGACGGGGAAGTGGTCTGGGCGCTTCTTGCCGTCTCCGTGGTGCGCCATGCCGACGGCTCGCCGCTCTATTTTATTGCCCAGATTGAAGACATTAACGATCTGAAGCAGACCGAGTGGGTCAATAAGCGCCTGATGGAGCGCATTACGCTGGCTAACGAAGCCGGGGGCATCGGCATCTGGGAGTGGGATCTGGAACCCGACATTATCAGCTGGGATAAGCGGATGTTTGAGCTCTATGAAATACCGCCGCACATCAAGCCCACCTGGCAGCTCTGGCACGACACGATGCTGCCGGAGGATCGCGTCCACGCTGAGCAGGTGCTGCGGGACTCCCTGATTTCCCGTCTGCCGTTTAAGCTGGAATTCCGCATCCGCGTGAAGGAAGGCGTGCGTCATATTCGATCCCTGGCGAACCGGGTGCTCAATAAGCAGGGGGAAGTTGAACGGCTGCTCGGCATCAACATGGACATGACCGAGGTTAAGCAGCTTAACGAGGCCCTCTTCCAGGAAAAAGAGCGTCTGCACATTACCCTCGACTCCATCGGTGAAGCGGTGCTGTGCACCGATATCAACATGAACGTCACCTTTATGAACCCGGTCGCGGAGAAAATGAGCGGCTGGCTCCAGACCGAGGCTATCGGCCAGCCGATCCTGAAGGTGTTACACATTACCTTCGGCGAAAAAGGGCCGCTGATGGAGAATATTCACAGCGGCGATATGTCCCGTTCCGATATCGATCAGGATGTGGTGCTGAACTGCCGTACCGGCGGCAATTATGATATCCACTACAGCATTACGCCGCTCAGCACGCTGGATGGACAGAATATTGGCTCGGTGATCGTGATTCAGGACGTGACCGAGTCGCGCAAAATGCTGCGCCAGCTAAGCTACAGCGCCTCCCACGATGCCCTGACCCATCTGGCAAACCGGGTCAGCTTCGAAAACCATCTCAAACGGCTCTTGCAGACCGTTCGCGAAACGCGCCAGCGCCATGCCCTGGTGTTTATCGACCTCGATCGCTTCAAAGCCGTCAACGACACGGCTGGCCACGCCGCGGGTGATGCCCTGCTGCGGGAACTGGCTTCCCTGATGTTGACCATGCTCCGCTCCAGCGACGTGCTGGCGCGTCTGGGCGGGGACGAGTTCGGGTTACTGTTACCGGACTGCAACCTGGAAAGCGCGCGCTATATCGCCGGTCGCCTGATTCATGCCATCAACGACTATCACTTTATGTGGGAAGGCCGCCTGCACCGGATCGGCGCCAGCGCCGGCATCACGCTGATTGATGAAAATAACCATCAGGCGTCGGAGATCATGTCGCAGGCGGACATTGCCTGTTACGCCTCAAAAAACAGCGGGCGTGGCATGGTGACGGTGTATGAACCCCAGCAGGAGCGGGATCATCACACGCGCAGCATGATGTCGCTTGATGAACAGTGGCACATGATTAAAGACAATCATCTGATGATGATTGCCCGCAGCGTCGCCTCCCCGCGCATCCCGGAGAGCAGTAATTTCTGGCTGCTGTCGTTACGCCTGTGGACCAGCCAGGGCGAAGTTCAGGAAGAGCATGCCTTCCGCTCGGGTCTGGCGGAGCCTGAGCTTCTGCACGCCCTCGACAGACGGATCTTTAGCGAGTTTTTCCGCACCTATGCCACCCAGATCGCCAGCAAAGGCATGGGCGTGGCGCTGCCGCTCTCGGAGGCCGGTTTAGCCAGCGTGACGCTGGTCGATGAACTGCTCGACCTGCTGGATAAAAGCCCGATGCCGGGCCGCCTGCTGCATCTGGTTATCTCTGCCGATGTGGTGTGCAACCCGGATAAGAACCTACACAGGGGTCTGCAAAAGCTTCGCCAGGCGGGCTGCCGCGTGATCTTCAGCCAGGTGGGACGCGACATGAACGTCTTTACCCACCTGACCGCGAATATGGCCGACTATCTGATGCTGGATGCAGAGGTGGTAACCAACGTGTATGGCAATCTGATGGATGAGATGATGGTGACCATTGTTCAGGGCCACGCCCAGCGTGTGGGAATGAAAACTATCGCGGGCCCCTGTAACCAGCCCATCATGATGGATACGCTCTCCGGCATCGGCATCGATTTTATCTTTGGTGACACCATCGCCGAGCCGCAGCCATTAGATCTTCTGCTCAACACCAGCTATTTCGCCATCAACTGACGGTGCCCAGCCGTCGGTATACCAGATGTGCAGCAGCGCGTAGGAGCGCCACGGCTTCCAGCGTTCGGCATAACGACGAATTTGCGCGGGCGTCATTCCGGCGAAGCGCTGTTTAATCAGGTAATCATCCGGCAGAAACACATCTTTCGCCTGCCAGCCGCGCAGGGCCAGATAATTTGCCGTCCAGCGCCCTATCCCCGGCCGCTGCTGTAACGCCTTCATCCCCTCTTCTGTATTCGCGGGCGGGGAAAGCGGAAACGTTCCGTCGATAACCGACTGCGCCAGATGAATCAGCGACTCCGCGCGCTTTAGCGGCATACCCAACGCCTTCAGCGCCAGCGGGTCCGCTGCCGCCAGCGCCTGGGGCGTGGGGAAGCAGAGATAGCCCGGACAATCCGCCACCGGTTCGCCACAGAGCGCCACCACGCGTGACGCCAGCTTCGCCGCCATCGCCACGCTCACCAGCTGCCCGAGGATCGCCCGGACGCCCTGCTCGTACGCATCCACCGCCCCCGGTAAACGCAAGCCTGGCCTTGCAGCACCGAGTTCGCCCAGCGTTTCTGCTATTTGCTGCGGGTTACAGCGGAGATCGAACAGGCGTTCGATGCGTTCAAGACAGGCCTGCGCAACCGGAATTAACCCCGGGCTGAGCGTCACGCTCAGCGTATGGCTGGCGATATCCGGCGTCACGCGGAAAATCCCCTGATGCCCCTCGCAGGCAAAACTGCGCTCATAGTAATCGTTGGTGACGGTTTCAATACCCGTTACCGCGCGCGCGCCAAGAAAACCAAACATCCACTGCCAGTCATAAGGGGGAAGCCAGGTGAGGGTATACATCGTTGCTCCTTTTTTAGTGTTATCAGCATAAACGTAAAGACCCTGTTTTGCCTTGCTTTCATATTCCTGTTGTCGCCATGCAGACATTTCGTTAAAGTCTCGCCCCTTCTCACCGGCATGGGGATTCATCGTGTTTATTGGATTTGACTACGGTACGGCAAACTGCTCGGTTGCGATTATGCAAGACGGGCAGCCACGGCTCCTGAAGATGGAAAAAGAGAGCACGCTGCTGCCGTCAATGCTCTGCGCACCGACGCGTGAAGCCGTGAGCGAATGGCTGTTCCGCCACCATCAGGTTCCGGCCACGGCGGCGGAGACCCAGGCGCTGCTGCGCCGGGCGGTCAGCTTTAACCGCGAGGAAGATATCGACGTTACGCCCTCCAGCGTGCAGTTCGGCCTCTCCTCGCTCGGGCACTACATTGAAGACCCCGAAGAGGTCTATTTCGTTAAGTCGCCAAAATCCTTCCTCGGCGCCAGCGGCCTGAAGCCACAGCAGGTCGCGCTGTTCGAAGACCTGGTGTGCGCGATGATGCTGCATATTCGCCAGCAGGCGCAGACGCAGGTCTCCGATGCGATTACCCAGGCGGTGATTGGCCGCCCGATCAACTTCCAGGGGCTGGGCGGCGACGAGGCCAACCAGCAGGCGCAGGGGATCCTGGAGCGCGCGGCGCACCGTGCCGGCTTCCGCGACGTGGTATTCCAGTATGAGCCGGTTGCCGCAGGGCTGGACTTCGAAGCCACGCTGACGGAAGAGAAGCGCGTACTGGTCGTGGATATCGGCGGGGGCACGACGGACTGCTCGCTGCTGCTGATGGGGCCGCAGTGGCATCACCGTCGCGATCGTGAAAACAGCCTGCTCGGGCACAGCGGCTGCCGCGTGGGCGGTAACGATCTGGATATCGCCCTGGCCTTCAAGAGCCTGATGCCGCTGCTCGGCATGGGGGGGCAAACCGAAAAAGGCATCGCCCTGCCGATCCTGCCGTGGTGGAACGCGATAGCCATCAACGACGTGCCTGCGCAGAGTGATTTTTACAGCACCGCCAACGGCCGCTTCCTTAACGATCTGGTGCGCGATGCCCAGGACGGCGAAAAGGTCGCCCTGCTCTATAAAGTGTGGCGTCAGCGTCTGAGCTACCGCGTGGTGCGTACGGCGGAAGAGAGCAAAATTGCCCTGTCCGACCGCGCTGAACATGCGGTCTCCCTGCCGTTTATCAGTGACGAACTGGCCACCGCCATTTCGCAGGACGGGCTGGAGACGGCGCTCGCACAGCCGCTACAGCGCATTTTGGAACAGGTGCAGCTCGCGCTGGAGAACGGCAAAGAGAAGCCGGACGTGATTTACCTGACCGGCGGTAGCGCTCGTTCACCGCTGATCAAGAAAGCGCTGGCCGAACAGCTGCCGGGAATACCTATCGCGGGTGGCGATGACTTTGGCTCCGTTACCGCAGGGCTGGCGCGCTGGGCGCAGGTGATGTTTAGCTAGTGCGGTTGTGCCGGGTGGCGGCTTCGCCTTACCCGGCCTACAAAACGTGTGTTGTTGTAGTGCGGTCTGGTGCCCTCTCCCACAAAACACCAAAAACGGCAACATCCGTTGCCGTTCGCATTTACCTTGTAGGCCGGGTAAGCGAAGCGTCACCCGGCAACACTCAGACAATTCCCGACAGTCTTCCATATTTCCTCCATTTTTCCGCTGTATTGCCTGACTAAACTAGTATCATTCCCCGAAGTATTCAGGATGAGAACGTATAACGATGAAAGGCAGTAACAAATCCCGCTGGGCAATCGCCGCTGGCATCATTGTGGTGGCCCTTGCCGCCGCCTGGTACTGGCACAGTCAATCCGCGAACACCGCCGCACCGGCCGGCGCCACAAGCCAGACCCAGCGCCCAACGGGTGGAGGTCGTCACGGCATGCGCGGCGGCGCGCTGGCGCCGGTTCAGGCGGCGACGGCGGTGAATAAAGCCGTTCCTCGCTATCTCACCGGTCTCGGGACCATCACCGCTGCCAACACCGCCACGGTGCGCAGCCGCGTCGACGGCCAGCTCATCGCGATCCACTTCCAGGAAGGTCAGCAGGTCAAAGCGGGCGATCTGCTGGCGGAAATCGACCCGAGCCAGTTTAAGGTCGCCCTTGCCCAGGCGCAGGGACAGCTCGCGAAAGACAACGCGACCCTCGCCAACGCCCGGCGCGATTTAGCCCGCTACCAGCAGCTGGTGAAAACAAACCTGGTGTCCCGTCAGGAGCTGGATACCCAGCAGTCGCTGGTCAGTGAAACGCAGGGCACGATCAAAGCGGACGAAGCCGCGGTGGCCAGCGCCCAGCTGCAGCTGGACTGGAGCCGCATCACCGCGCCGATTGACGGACGCGTCGGCCTGAAGCAGGTCGATATCGGCAACCAAATCTCCAGCGGCGACACCACGGGCATCGTGGTGATCACCCAGACCCACCCGATTGATTTAGTCTTTACCCTGCCGGAAAGCGATATCGCGACCGTCATGCAGGCGCAAAAAGCCGGTAAAGGCCTGGTGGTGGAAGCCTGGGACCGCACCAACACGCAGAAGCTGAGTGAAGGGTCCCTGCTCAGTCTGGATAACCAGATCGACACCACCACCGGCACCATCAAGCTGAAGGCGCGCTTTAATAACCAGGACGATGCCCTCTTCCCGAACCAGTTCGTCAATGCGCGCATGCTGGTGGCGACCGAAGAAAACGCGGTGGTGATCCCCACCGCTGCGCTGCAGATGGGTAACGAAGGTAACTTTGTCTGGGTGCTTAACAGCGACAATAAGGTCAGCAAGCATCTGGTGAAAACCGGGATTCAGGACAGCCAGACGGTGGTCATCAGCGCCGGGCTTTCCGCAGGCGACCGCGTGGTCACCGACGGCATTGACCGTCTGACCGAAGGGGCCAAAGTGGAAGTGGTGGAACCGGCGAAACAGGGAGCGACCTCCTGATGCAGGTGCTGCCGCCAGGCTCCACAGGTGGGCCGTCACGCCTGTTTATCCTCCGTCCTGTCGCCACCACGCTGCTGATGGTGGCGATCCTGCTCGCCGGGATTATCGGCTATCGCTTTCTGCCCGTCTCGGCGCTGCCGGAGGTGGACTATCCCACCATTCAGGTGGTGACGCTCTATCCCGGCGCCAGCCCGGATGTCGTGACGTCCGCCATCACCGCCCCGCTGGAGCGCCAGTTCGGCCAGATGTCGGGGCTAAAACAGATGTCCTCCCAGAGTTCCGGTGGGGCGTCCGTCGTGACGCTGCAGTTCCAGCTGACGCTGTCGCTGGACGTCGCCGAGCAGGAGGTGCAGGCCGCCATCAACGCCGCCACCAACCTGCTGCCGTCAGACCTGCCTAACCCGCCGGTCTACAGCAAGGTGAACCCGGCGGATCCGCCGATCATGACGCTGGCCGTCACGTCCTCCGCCATGCCAATGACCCAGGTCGAAGACATGGTCGAAACGCGCGTGGCGCAGAAAATTTCTCAGGTCTCCGGCGTCGGCCTCGTCACCCTGGCGGGCGGACAGCGTCCGGCGGTGCGCGTTAAGCTTAACGCGCAGGCCATCGCTGCGCTGGGGCTCACCAGCGAAACCATCCGCAGCGCCATCAGCAATGCCAACGTCAACTCGGCGAAGGGCTCGCTGGACGGCCCAACCCGCGCCGTCACGCTCTCGGCGAACGACCAGATGCAGTCCGCCGACGAATATCGTCAGCTGATTATCGCCTACCAGAACGGCGCGCCGGTGCGTCTGGGCGACGTGGCAACCGTAGAACAAGGCGCGGAGAACAGCTGGCTGGGAGCCTGGGCCAACAAGCAGCAGGCGATCGTGATGAACGTGCAGCGCCAGCCGGGCGCAAACATCATCGAAACCGCCGACAGCATCCGCACCATGCTGCCGCAGCTGATCGAAAGCCTGCCGAAGTCGGTCAGCGTGAAGGTGCTTTCCGACCGTACCACCAACATTCGCGCGTCGGTCACCGACACCCAGTTCGAGCTGATGCTGGCGATTGCGCTGGTGGTGATGATCATTTATCTGTTCCTGCGCAACGTTCAGGCGACCATTATTCCCGCCGTCGCCGTACCGCTCTCGCTGGTCGGCACCTTTGCGGTGATGGTGTTCCTCGATTTTTCGATCAACAACCTGACGCTGATGGCGCTCACCATCGCCACCGGGTTCGTGGTGGACGATGCCATCGTCGTCATCGAGAACATCTCGCGCTATATCGAGAAAGGCGAAAAACCGCTGGCCGCCGCGCTGAAGGGCGCAGGGGAAATCGGCTTTACCATTATCTCGCTGACCTTCTCGTTGATTGCGGTGCTGATCCCGCTGCTGTTTATGGGCGATATCGTCGGGCGTCTGTTCCGCGAGTTTGCCGTGACGCTGGCGGTCGCCATTCTGATCTCCGCCGTGGTGTCGCTGACCCTGACGCCGATGATGTGCGCCCGGATGCTGAGCCATGAGTCCCTGCGCAAGCAAAACCGCTTCTCGCGCGCCTCCGAGCGCATGTTCGAGCGCATTATTGCCGCCTACGGTCGCGTGCTGGCGAAAGTCCTCAACCACCCTTGGGCCACGCTCGGCGTGGCGCTCGGCACGCTAGCGCTCAGCGTGATGCTGTGGATTTTCATTCCGAAAGGCTTCTTCCCGATCCAGGACAACGGCATTATTCAGGGCACGCTTCAGGCCCCACAGTCGGTCTCTTTTGCCAATATGGCGCAGCGCCAGCAGCAGGTATCTGACATCATCATGAAGGATCCGGCGGTAGAGAGCCTGACCGCTTACGTCGGCGTGGACGGCACCAATCCGTCGCTCAACAGCGCGCGTCTGCAGATCAACCTCAAGCCGCTGGATGAGCGTGACGATCGCGTCAACGCCGTCATTGAGCGGCTGCAAAGCGCCGTCGCCCGCGTGCCGGGCGTTGAGCTATACCTGCAGCCGATTCAGGATTTGACCATCGATACCCAGGTCAGCCGCACGCAGTACCAGTTCACGCTGCAGGCCACCACGCTGGATGCCCTCAGCACCTGGGTGCCGCAGCTGGTGAATAAGCTTAACACCCTGCCGCAGCTGGCCGACGTCAGCAGCGACTGGCAGGACAAAGGGCTGGCGGCGTATGTGAACGTCAACCGCGACGCCGCCAGCCGTCTGGGCATCACCATGGCGGACGTGGATAACGCCCTGTACAACGCCTTCGGTCAGCGTCTGATCTCCACCATCTATACCCAGGCGAACCAGTATCGCGTGGTGCTGGAGCACAACACCGACAACACGCCCGGCCTGGCGGGGCTGGACTCGGTGCGCCTGACCAGCAAAGACGGCGGCATTGTGCCGCTGAGCGCGATTGCCACGGTGGAGGAGCGCTATACCCCGCTGTCGATTAACCATCTGGATCAGTTCCCGTCCACCACCATCTCCTTTAACGTGCCGGACAATTACTCTCTGGGTGAAGCGGTGGAGGCCATTCAGGCGGCGGAAAAAGCGGTAAGCTTCCCGGCTGATATTCAGACCCAGTTCCAGGGCAGCACCCTGGCGTTCCAGGCCGCGCTGGGCAACACCATCTGGCTGATCGTGGCGGCGGTCGTGGCGATGTACATCGTGCTCGGCGTGCTGTACGAAAGCTTTATCCACCCGATCACCATCCTCTCTACCCTGCCGACGGCGGGCGTGGGGGCACTGCTGGCATTAATGCTGGCAGGCAGCGAGCTGGACGTGATTGCCATCATCGGTATCATCCTGCTCATCGGGATCGTGAAGAAAAACGCCATCATGATGATCGACTTCGCCCTGGCCGCCGAGCGCGAGCAGGGCATGTCGCCGCGCGATGCGATTTTCCAGGCCTGCCTGCTGCGTTTTCGCCCCATCCTGATGACCACGCTGGCCGCCCTGCTGGGCGCGCTGCCGCTGATGCTCAGCACGGGCGTCGGCGCGGAGCTGCGCCGTCCGCTGGGTATCGGCATGGTCGGCGGTCTGCTGGTGAGCCAGGTGCTGACCCTGTTCACCACGCCGGTGATCTACCTGCTGTTTGACCGCCTGGCGCTGTGGACCAAAAGCCGCTTCCCGAAACGTGAAGAGGAGGCATAAGTGAAGTTTTTCGCCCTCTTCATTTATCGCCCGGTGGCGACGATTTTAATCTCGCTCGCCATTACCCTCTGCGGCGTGCTGGGCTTCCGGCTGCTGCCGGTGGCCCCCCTGCCGCAGGTGGATTTCCCGGTGATCATGGTCAGCGCCTCGCTGCCGGGCGCCTCGCCGGAAACCATGGCCTCGTCCGTTGCCACGCCGCTGGAGCGTTCGCTCGGGCGGATTGCGGGGGTCAACGAGATGACCTCCAGCAGCTCGCTGGGCAGCACGCGCATTATTCTGGAATTCAGCTTCGACCGGGATATCAACGGCGCGGCGCGCGACGTGCAGGCGGCCATTAACGCCGCACAGAGCCTGCTGCCGAGCGGGATGCCGAGCCGCCCGACCTACCGCAAGGCCAACCCGTCCGATGCGCCGATCATGATCCTGACGCTGACCTCGGATACGTACTCGCAGGGGCAGCTGTACGACTTTGCGTCCACCCAGCTGGCGCAGACCATCTCACAAATTAACGGCGTCGGGGACGTGAGCGTCGGCGGGAGTTCCCTGCCCGCGGTGCGCGTGGGGTTAAACCCGCAGGCGCTGTTCAACCAGGGCGTGTCGCTGGACGACGTGCGCTCCGCCATCAGCAACGCCAACGTGCGCAAACCGCAGGGGGCGATTGAGGACAACAGCCACCGCTGGCAGATCCACACCAACGACGAGCTGAAAACCGCGGCGGAATATCAGCCGCTCATTATTCACTACAACAACGGCGCGGCGGTGCGCTTAAGCGACGTGGCTAGCGTCACCGACTCGGTGCAGGACGTACGCAACGCCGGGATGACCAACGCCAAGCCGGCGATTCTGCTGATGATCCGCAAGCTGCCGGAAGCGAACATTATCGAGACAGTGAACAGCATTCGCGCCCGTCTCCCGGAGCTGCAGGAGACCATCCCGGCAGCAATCGATCTGCAAATTGCTCAGGATCGCTCCCCGACGATTCGCGCCTCGCTGGAAGAGGTGGAGCAAACGCTGGTGATCTCCGTCGCGCTGGTGATCCTGGTGGTCTTCCTGTTCCTGCGATCCGGCCGCGCGACGCTGATCCCGGCGGTGGCCGTGCCGGTCTCGCTGATCGGCACCTTTGCCGCCATGTATCTGTGCGGGTTTAGCCTCAACAACCTGTCGCTGATGGCCCTGACGATTGCCACCGGCTTCGTGGTGGATGACGCCATCGTGGTGCTGGAAAACATTTCCCGCCATCTGGAAGCGGGCGTGAAACCGCTGCAGGCCGCGCTGCAGGGCACGCGCGAGGTGGGCTTTACGGTACTCTCCATGAGCCTGTCGCTGGTGGCGGTCTTTCTGCCGCTGCTGCTGATGGGCGGGCTGCCGGGCCGGTTGCTGCGCGAGTTTGCCGTCACTCTCTCCGTCGCCATCGGCATTTCGCTGGTCATCTCCTTAACGCTGACGCCAATGATGTGCGGCTGGATGCTCAAGCGCAGCAAACCCCATTCTCAGCCGCGCCGCAAAGGCTTTGGCCGTTTCCTGATGGCACTGCAGGAAGGCTATGGTAAATCGCTGAAGTGGGTGCTGAACCATACGCGTCTTGTCGGCCTGGTGCTGATGGGCACCATCGTGCTCAACGTGTGGCTGTATATTTCCATCCCGAAAACCTTTTTCCCGGAGCAGGATACCGGCGTGCTGATGGGCGGCATTCAGGCGGACCAGAGCATTTCCTTCCAGGCGATGCGCGGCAAGCTGCAGGACTTTATGAAGATCATTCGTGAAGACAAAGCCGTGGATAACGTTACCGGCTTTACCGGCGGGTCGCGCGTCAACAGCGGGATGATGTTTATTACCCTGAAACCGCGCGGCGAGCGCAACGAAACCGCCCAGCAGGTGATTGACCGCCTGCGGGTGAAGCTCGCCAAAGAGCCCGGAGCCAACCTGTTTTTGATGGCCGTTCAGGATATCCGCGTCGGCGGGCGACAGGCGAACGCCAGCTATCAGTACACGTTGCTCTCGGATGATTTAGCCGCCCTGCGCGAGTGGGAGCCGAAGATCCGCAAGGCGCTGGCCACCCTGCCCCAACTGGCGGACGTGAACTCCGATCAGCAGGACAACGGTGCCGAGATGGCCCTGACCTACGACCGCGAAACCATGTCGCGGCTGGGCATTAACGTTGAAGCCGCCAACAGCCTGCTGAACAACGCCTTCGGCCAGCGCGAGATCTCCACCATCTACCAGCCGATGAACCAGTACAAGGTGGTGATGGAGGTTGACCCGCGCTACACCCAGGACATCAGCGCCCTGGACAAAATGTTTGTCATCAACAACGACGGCAAGGCGATTCCGCTCTCGTACTTTGCCAGCTGGCAGCCTGCCAACGCGCCGCTGTCGGTGAACCATCAGGGGCTGTCGGCGGCGTCGACCATCTCCTTTAACCTGCCCGCCGGTTCGTCACTGTCTGAGGCC
Organism: Enterobacter sp. HMSC16D10; assembly: GCF_001807145.1. NCBI lineage: Bacteria > Pseudomonadati > Pseudomonadota > Gammaproteobacteria > Enterobacterales > Enterobacteriaceae > Enterobacter > Enterobacter sp. HMSC16D10. The sequence goes on along the minus strand of NZ_KV787896.1, from coordinate 21,242 downwards.
AGCGACGCAATCAACCGCGCGATGACCCAGCTTGGCGTACCGTCCACCGTGCGCGGCAGCTTTGCCGGGACCGCGCAGGTATTCCAGGAGACGATGAACTCGCAGGTGATTTTAATTCTGGCCGCCATCGCTACGGTCTATATTGTGCTGGGCGTGCTGTATGAAAGCTACGTGCACCCGCTGACCATCCTTTCGACGCTGCCGTCCGCGGGCGTGGGGGCACTGCTGGCCCTGGAGCTGTTCGGCGCGCCGTTCAGCCTTATCGCGCTCATCGGGATCATGCTGCTGATCGGCATCGTGAAGAAAAACGCCATCATGATGGTGGACTTCGCGCTGGACGCCCAGCGCAACGGCAACCTCTCGCCGGAAGAGGCCATCTTCCAGGCCTGCCTGCTGCGCTTCCGTCCGATCATGATGACCACACTGGCGGCGCTGTTTGGCGCGCTGCCGCTGGTGATCTCGGGCGGCGACGGCTCAGAGCTGCGCCAGCCGCTGGGGATCACCATTGTCGGCGGCCTGGTGATGAGCCAGCTGCTGACGCTGTACACCACGCCGGTGGTCTATCTCTTCTTCGACCGCCTGCGGCTGCGCTTTTCACGTAAAAACAGAGAAACGGTAAACGGGTAAATGACAGAGCTTCCCAGCAACGTTCGCTGGCAATTATGGATAGTCGCCTTCGGCTTCTTTATGCAGTCGCTGGATACGACCATCGTCAATACCGCCCTCCCCTCCATGGCGAAAAGCCTCGGGGAAAGCCCGCTGCATATGCACATGGTGATTGTCTCCTACGTGCTGACGGTTGCCGTGATGCTGCCCGCCAGCGGCTGGCTGGCCGATAAGGTCGGCGTGCGGAATATCTTCTTCACCGCCATCGTGCTGTTTACCACCGGCTCGCTGTTTTGCGCGCAGGCCAACACCCTCGACCAGCTGGTCATGGCGCGCGTGCTGCAGGGCGTAGGTGGGGCGATGATGGTGCCCGTCGGGCGACTAACGGTGATGAAGATTGTGCCGCGCGAGCAGTACATGGCGGCGATGACCTTTGTCACCCTGCCCGGCCAGGTGGGGCCGCTGCTTGGGCCTGCGCTGGGCGGTATGTTGGTGGAGTACGCCTCCTGGCACTGGATCTTCTTAATCAATCTTCCTGTTGGCATCATCGGCGCCATCGCCACCCTGACGCTGATGCCGAACTACAAAATGCAGACCCGGCGCTTTGATTTCTTCGGCTTTATTCTGCTGGCGGCGGGCATGGCCACGCTTACCCTGGCACTCGACGGGCAAAAGGGGCTGGGGATTTCCACCCTGATGCTCGGGTTGCTGGTGGTTATCGGCATTTCCACCATTGCAGGGTATTTGTGGCATGCTCGCGGCAATGACCAGGCGCTGTTCAGCCTGAACTTGTTTAAAAACCCTACCTACCGTCTCGGGCTGTTCGGCAGCTTTGCCGGACGCGTCGGCAGCGGCATGCTGCCGTTTATGACGCCCGTTTTTCTGCAAATTGGCATGGGCTTTTCGCCATTCCACGCGGGCCTGATGATGATCCCAATGGTGCTGGGCAGCATGGGGATGAAGCGTATGGTGGTGCAGGTGGTGAACCGCTTTGGCTACCGTCACGTGCTGGTGACCGCCACGCTGGGGCTGGCGCTGGTCAGCCTGCTGTTTATGGCCGTGGCGCTGATGGGCTGGTACTACGTCCTGCCGCTGGTGCTGTTCTGCCAGGGGATCATCAACTCCATGCGCTTCTCGTCGATGAATACCCTGACGCTGAAGGACCTGCCGGACGATCTGGCGAGCAGCGGCAACAGCCTGCTGTCGATGATTATGCAGCTCTCCATGAGCGTGGGCGTGACGATCGCGGGGTTGCTGCTCGGCATGTACGGCCAGCACCATCTCAGCGTCGACACGCCGGTGGCGCATCAGGTCTTTATGTATACCTACCTCAGCATGGCGGTCATCATCGCCCTGCCCGCGTTCATCTTCGCCCGCGTGCCGGATGATACCAGCAAGAACGTCGTGATTAGGCGCGGCAAAAGGAGTGGCTCATGAAATTCTGGCGTCCGGGTATTACCGGCAAGCTCTTTCTGGCGATTTTTGCCACCTGTATCGTTTTGCTGATCACCATGCACTGGGCGGTGCGGGTCAGCTTTGAGCGCGGCTTTATTGATTACATCAAGCATGGCAATGAGCAGCGTTTGCAGGGCTTAAGCGATGCGCTGAGTGAACAGTACGCCCAGCACGGCAACTGGCGTTTTCTGCGCAATAACGACCGCTTTATTTTCCAGATCCTCCGCTCGCTGGAGCACGATACCGGTGACGACCGTCCGGGCCCGGGCATGCCGCCGCACGGCTGGCGCACCCAGTTCTGGGTGATCGACCAGGACATGCGCCCCCTGGTTGGCCCGCGCGCGCCGATACCGCCGGACGGCACCCGTCGGGCGATTAAAGTGAATAACGCGACCGTAGGCTGGGTGATCGCCTCGGCGGTGGAGCGCCTGACGCGCAACACCGACATCAACTTTGACCGCCAGCAGCGCCGGACCAGCTGGCTGATTGTCGCCCTCTCCACGCTGCTCGCCGCGCTCGCCACCTTCCCGCTGGCGCGCGGTCTGCTCGCCCCAGTGAAACGGCTGGTGGAGGGCACGCACAAGCTGGCCGCCGGGGATTTCACCACCCGCGTCGATACCCGCAGCCAGGACGAACTGGGCAAGCTGGCGCAGGACTTTAACCAGCTCGCCAGCACCCTGGAGAAGAACCAGCAGATGCGCCGCGACTTTATGGCCGACATTTCACACGAGCTGCGTACGCCGCTGGCGGTGCTGCGCGGCGAGCTCGAAGCCATTCAGGACGGCGTGCGCCAGTTTACGCCCGAATCGGTGGCTTCCCTGCAGGCGGAGGTGGGCACGCTCACCAAGCTGGTGGACGATCTCCACCAGCTCTCCATGTCCGACGAAGGCGCGCTGGCCTACCAGAAGGCGCCCGTAGACGTCATTAACGTGCTGGAAGTGGCGAGCGGTGCCTTCCGCGAGCGCTTTGCCAGCCGCAACCTGAAAATCGACCTCTCCCTGCCGGACAGCGCGGTGGTGTTTGGCGACAAAGATCGGCTGATGCAGCTGTTCAACAACCTGCTGGAAAACAGCCTGCGCTACACCGACAGCGGCGGCGGGCTGCATATCTCCGGCAGGCAGGACAACGGGCGCTTCGCCCTCACCTTCGCGGATTCCGCACCGGGCGTGCAGGACGCGCAGCTGGAAAAACTGTTTGAACGTTTTTATCGTACCGAAGGCTCCCGCAATCGCGCCAGCGGCGGATCCGGTCTGGGGCTGGCGATTTGCGTTAACATCGTCGAGGCGCATAATGGCACGATCCGCGCCGCCCATTCGCCTTTTGGCGGGGTTAGCATTACAGTAGAGTTACCTCTGGAACGGGATTTATCGAGAGAAGTATGACCGAGTTACCGATTGACGAAAACACGCCGCGCATTTTGATCGTCGAAGACGAACCCAAGCTGGGACAGCTGCTGATCGACTATTTACGCGCGGCCAGCTATGCCCCGTCACTGATCGGCCACGGCGACCAAGTGCTGCCCTACGTGCGCCAGACTCCGCCGGATCTGATCCTGCTGGATTTAATGCTGCCTGGCGTTGATGGCCTGACCCTGTGCCGGGAAATTCGCCGCTTCTCCGACGTACCGATCGTCATGGTCACCGCCAAAATTGAAGAGATTGACCGCCTGCTGGGGCTCGAAATCGGCGCGGACGACTACATCTGCAAGCCCTACAGCCCGCGCGAGGTGGTCGCCCGCGTAAAAACCATTCTGCGCCGCTGCAGGCCGCAGCGCGAGCTTCAGGTGCTGGACGCCGAAAGCCCGCTGATTGTCGACGAAAGCCGCTTCCAGGCGAGCTGGCGCAGCAAGCTGCTGGACCTGACGCCTGCGGAGTTCCGCCTGCTGAAAACCCTCTCCCACGAGCCGGGCAAAGTCTTCTCCCGCGAACAGCTGCTGAACCACCTGTATGACGATTACCGCGTGGTGACCGACCGCACCATCGACAGCCATATCAAAAACCTGCGCCGCAAGCTGGAGGCGCTGGACGCCGAGCAGTCGTTTATTCGCGCGGTGTATGGTGTGGGGTATCGCTGGGAAGCGGATGCGTGCAGGATTGCCTAGCCAGCAGAGGGTCAATCCAGGCCGGGTAAGGCGAAGCCGCCGCCCGGCACAATAACTTTACCTCCCTGCCCCGCAGCGCTACAATGCCCGCCCTTAAAGTGGGGGATCTCCCCTTACCGCTGCACCTGGTGCACGCGGATCTGACCTGTCATCAGAACGAGAACAAACATGTTTAAACCGGAACTCCTTTCCCCGGCGGGAACGCTGCAAAATATGCGTTACGCTTTCGCCTATGGCGCCGACGCCGTGTATGCGGGCCAGCCGCGCTACTCGCTGCGCGTACGTAATAACGAATTCAACCACGAGAACCTGCAGCTCGGCATCAACGAGGCGCACGCTCTGGGTAAAAAATTCTACGTGGTGGTCAACATCGCGCCGCACAACGCCAAGCTGAAAACGTTCATCCGTGACCTGAAGCCGGTGGTGGATATGGGGCCGGACGCGCTGATCATGTCGGACCCGGGTTTAATCATGCTGGTTCGGGAGAACTTCCCGGAGATGGATATCCACCTCTCCGTACAGGCTAACGCCGTCAACTGGGCAACGGTGAAGTTCTGGAAGCAGATGGGGCTGACCCGCGTCATCCTGTCTCGCGAGCTTTCGCTGGAAGAGATCGAAGAGATCCGCACCCAGGTGCCGGATATGGAAATCGAAATCTTCGTTCACGGCGCGCTGTGCATGGCCTATTCCGGCCGTTGCCTGCTTTCTGGCTACATCAACAAGCGCGACCCGAACCAGGGCACCTGCACCAACGCCTGCCGCTGGGAATACAACGTCCAGGAAGGCAAAGAGGATGACATCGGCAACATCGTCCACAAGCATGAGCCGATCCCGGTGACCAACGTTGAGCCAACGCTGGGCATCGGCGCGCCAACCGACAGCGTGTTCATGATTGAAGAAGCCAAACGTCCGGGCGAGTACATGACCGCCTTTGAAGACGAGCACGGCACCTACATCATGAACTCGAAAGATCTGCGCGCCATCGCCCACGTCGAGCGCCTGACCCAGATGGGCGTGCACTCCCTGAAGATTGAAGGTCGCACCAAATCCTATTACTACTGCGCGCGTACCGCGCAGGTGTACCGCAAAGCCATCGACGATGCGGCCGCCGGCAAACCGTTCGATACCAGCCTGCTGGAAACTCTGGAAGGCCTGGCGCATCGCGGCTATACCGAAGGCTTCCTGCGCCGTCATACCCACGACGACTACCAGAACTACGAGCACGGCTACTCCGTATCCGAGCGCCAGCAGTTTGTCGGTGACTTCACCGGCGAGCGCAAAGGCGCGCTGGCGGCCGTCGCGGTGAAAAACAAGTTCACCAAAGGCGACAGCCTGGAGCTGATGACCCCGCAGGGCAACATGAACTTTACGCTGGAGCATCTGGAAAACGGCAAAGGCGAAGCGATTGACGTGGCGCCGGGTGACGGCCATACCGTCTGGCTGCCGGTTCCGGAAGAAGTGGAGCTGAAGTTCGCGCTGCTGATGCGTAACTTCAACGGTGAAAGCACCCGAAACCCACACGGCAAATAGTCAATCAGGGAAATTTTTTCGCGCTGGGATAATTCTTAGAATCGGATCACATACCGCTTCGTTCAATACGGGTATTATCCCCCGCTGAAAAACATAACCCATAAATGCTAGCTGTACCAGGAACCACCTCCTTAGCCTGCGTAATCTCCCTTACGCGGGCTTATTTTTGCCTTCTTTCTCCTCAATCCAGGCAATGAGTTCGTCGATTTGCTTCTCTGAGAACACGGCGATCCCATGCTCTGCGAGCAACGACGCAGCAACCCCCCTCCCCGCTTTCTGTATACCGCGAAACGATCCGTCATAAATAAACTCACTGCCGCACGTTGGGCTGCCATCGGTTAACAATGCAGCGCTACACCCCGACGCCTGAGCAGCGCGTAGCGCGAGCCAGGCTGCAAGCTGATAATGTGCGGTCACGTCCTGCCCGGTATTTTCCATAATTCTGGCTTGCCCGAGCATCACGTTTTTCCCATCAGCAGACATAATCTCTGCCGGTGGACGAGGCACAGGCAACCCGGCTGCAAGCTCTGGGCAGTGGATAACCAGACGTTGTTCCTGTTGCCAGCGAGCGAGTTGCTCGTTCATTCGCGCTTTTTCACTTCCGTTATAACGGACCCTGAAGCCCATCAGGCACGCGCTTACCAAAATTTTATTCATCATCACTTTCCTGTGATTACATTAATCTCATCGCTGAAGTGTAACGCGCTTTTGTGCCTGTTTTGTTCCTTTCATCCTGTTCTTACCCGCTTTTTCCCTCTCTGCTATACACTCTTACTAACGCTAAAAAAGGGAGCAGCGAGGATGGCAACCTATCCAGACAGTTTATTGATTCTCAACGGCAAAAGTGCAGGCAACGATCTGCTGCGTCAGGCCATTCAGGGTTTGCGTGACGACGGCGCGCGCATCCACGTCAGAGTGACATGGGAAAAAGGCGACGCGGCACGCTATATCAATGAAGCCCTCGGGCTTGGCGTTGAGACCATCATTTCCGGCGGCGGCGATGGCACCATCAATGAGATCGCGTCAGCGCTGATCGACCTGCCCCCGGCAGACCGCCCGGTGATGGGCATTTTACCGCTCGGCACCGCCAATGATTTTGCCACCAGCGCCGGGATCCCCGAGGCGTTAGAGAAAGCGCTTCAGCTGGCGATCCTCGGTAAAGCGACCGCGGTAGATATTGCGCAGGTGAATGACAAAACCTGCTTTATCAATATGGCCACCGGCGGGTTCGGCACGCGCATCACCAGCGAAACGCCGGAAAAACTCAAGGCGGCGCTGGGCGGCGTGTCGTATCTGATCCACGGTCTGATGCGCATGGATACCCTCAAGCCTGACCGCTGCGAAATTCGCGGCGAGGATTTTCAGTGGCAGGGCGACGCGCTGGTGATTGGCATTGGCAATGGGCGTCAGGCCGGCGGCGGGCAGCAGCTGTGCCCGGAGGCGCTGATCAATGACGGTCAGCTACAGCTGCGGATTTTCACGGGTGACGGCCTGCTGCCCGCGCTGTTTACCACGCTGACGCAGCCGGAAGAGAGTCCGAATATCATTGACGGGAAATCCGCATGGTTTGAGGTAAATGCTCCGCACGGGATGACCTTTAACCTCGACGGGGAACCGCTCAGCGGGACGCAGTTCCGCATTGAGGTGTTGCCCGGCGCGCTGCAGTGTCGGTTGCCGCCAGACTGTGTGCTTTTGCGCTGATGGCATTGCCGGGTGGCGGCTACGCCTTACCCGGCCTACGCTTAGCCCTCAGGTCAGGCAATCGTGACTTTGCTGTCCAGATAAACGTCCTGCACCGCATTGATCAGCTTCACGCCGTCAGCCATCGATTTCTTAAACGCCTTACGGCCCAGGATCAGCCCCATGCCGCCCGCGCGCTTGTTGATAACCGCAGTACGCACCGCGTCTGACAGGTCAGTATCGCCGCCCGCCGCGCCGCCGGAGTTAATCAGCCCTGCGCGGCCCATGTAGCAGTTCGCCAGCTGGTAGCGCACCAGGTCGATCGGGTTATCGCTGGTCAGCTTGCTGTAAACGCGGTCATCGGTGTAACCAAAGTTCACTGCTTTATATCCGCCATTATTCTCGGCCATTTTCTGCTTCACGATATCCGCGCCGATGGTCGCCGCCAGATGGTTCGCCTGGCCGGTCAGGTCAGCCGACACGTGGTAATCCACGCCGTCTTTTTTGAACGCCGAGTTGCGCAGGTACGCCCACAGCACGGTCACCATACCCAGCTCGTGCGCGCGCTCAAACGCCGCAGAGATCTCTTCAATCTGACGACGAGACTGTTCTGAACCGAAATAGATGGTCGCCCCAACGGCAACCGCCCCCATATTGAACGCCTGCTCGACGCTGGCATAGAGCGTCTGGTCATATTCGGTGGGGTAGCTCAGGGTTTCATTGTGGTTCAGCTTCACGAGGAACGGAATGCGGTGGGCATAGCGACGCGAGACGGAGGCCAGCACGCCGTAGGTGGACGCCACGCAGTTACAGCCCGCTTCAATCGCCAGCTCAACAATGTTCTTCGGATCGAAATAGAGCGGATTCGCCGCGAAGGAGGCGCCCGCCGAGTGCTCAACGCCCTGGTCTACCGGCAGAATAGAGAGATATCCGGTGCCGCCGAGCCGCCCGGTGTTATAGAGCGTCTGCATATTTCTTAGCACGGCAGGCGGACGGTTGTTATCGACCATCACCCGGTCAACGTAGTCATGACCAGGCAGGTAAAGCTGGTCGGCTGGAATGGTCATACAACGATGCTGTAAAAGGCTGTCGGCGTCTTTGCCAAGCAACTGCGCAATATCAGTCATGTGATACTCCCGTAAGTTCGACGTCATGTCGGTGTGCGTTTATCCAGTCCCATCTTTTATGGGCAGACTAAGCCTGGTACCGACTTAACAGATTTTCCACCCTTTGCATTTTTTTTCAGCACAATCTGCTGGCTCGATTCGTGTACAACAAAACTGTTACATTGATCAAACAATCGCCACAAAGGTATTTAAAAGGTATTATTGAATGGTATGTTAAAGGCGTACCCTCTCTGACATGCAGGATTAAAAAATGAAAACGAAAGTCCAACTGTCATTCATGATGTTTGTTGAATGGTTTATCTGGGGCGCGTGGTTTGTGCCGCTGTGGCTGTGGCTGAGCAAAAGCGGTTTTACCGCCGGGGAAATCGGCTGGTCTTATGCCTGTACCGCCATTGCCGCTATCCTCTCCCCAATTCTGGTCGGATCGCTGACGGACCGCTTCTTCGCCGCACAGAAAGTACTGGCGGTGCTGATGTTTGCCGGCGCGATTCTGATGTACTTCGCGGCACAGCAAACCCAGTTCAGCACCTTCTTCCCGCTGCTGCTGGTTTACTCCCTGACCTATATGCCCACCATCGCGCTGACCAACAGCATTGCCTTCGCGAACGTGGACGACGTCGAGGCCGATTTTCCGCGCATCCGCGTGATGGGTACGATCGGCTGGATCGCCTCCGGGCTGGCGTGCGGCTTCCTGCCGCAGATGCTGGGCTATAGCGATATCTCCGATACCAATATTCCCCTGCTGATGACCGCCGCCAGCTCCGCCCTGCTCGGCGTGTTTGCCCTCTTCCTGCCGAACACGCCGCCGAAAAGTACCGGCAAGCTGGACTTCAAAGTGATGCTGGGGCTGGACGCGCTGATCCTGCTGCGCGACAGAAACTTCCTCGTGTTCTTCTTCTGCTCGTTCCTGTTCGCCATGCCGCTGGCCTTCTACTACATTTTCGCCAACGGCTATCTCACTGAAGTGGGGATGAAAAACGCCACCGGCTGGATGACGCTCGGCCAGTTCTCTGAAATCTTCTTTATGCTGGCGCTGCCGTTCTTTACCAAACGCTTTGGTATTAAGAAGGTCTTGCTGCTGGGTCTGATTACCGCCGCCATCCGCTACGGGTTCTTCGTTTACGGCGGTGCGGAACAGTACTTCACCTACGCCCTGCTGTTCCTCGGCATTCTGCTGCACGGCGTGAGCTACGACTTCTACTACGTCACCGCATATATCTACGTGGATAAAAAAGCGCCGGTGCATATGCGCACCGCCGCGCAGGGCCTGATTACGCTCTGCTGTCAGGGCTTTGGTAGCCTGCTGGGTTACCGCCTGGGCGGCGTGATGATGGAAAAAATGTTCGCCTACAAAGAGCCGGTGAAGGGGCTGACCTTCAACTGGGCCGGAATGTGGACATTTGGCGCGATCATGATTGCCGTGATTGCCGTGCTGTTTATGCTGTTTTTCCGCGAATCGGACAAAGAGATCGCTGCAATTGCGGTGGTTGATGGCGATGCCGCGCTGACACAAGGGGAAGTTAAATGAAACAAGAACGTATTCTCGGTGCCCTTTACGGGCAGGCGTTAGGGGATGCGATGGGCATGCCGTCGGAGCTGTGGCCGAGAAAGCGCGTCAAGGCGCACTTCGGCTGGATCGACCGCTTTTTACCCGGCCCGGCAGAAAATAACGCGGCCTGCTATTTCAGGCAGGCAGAGTTTACAGACGATACCTCAATGGCGCTGTGCCTGGCCGATGCGATCATCGAGTGCGACGGGGAGATTAACGCAGACGTTATCGGCAAGCATATCCTTAACTGGGCGCTCGATTTCGACGCGTTCAACAAGAACGTGCTTGGCCCCACTTCCAAAATCGCGCTGAATGCGATTCGTGACGGGAAGCCGGTCAGCGCGCTGGAAAACAACGGCGTGACCAACGGGGCGGCGATGCGCGCCTCCCCGCTGGGCTGCCTGCTCCCGGCGACGCGGCTGGAACACTTTGTTGAACAGGTGGCGCAGGCCTCCAGCCCGACCCATAAATCGGACCTCGCGATTGCCGGCGCGGTGGTGATGGCCTGGGCGGTTTCCCGCGCCATCGACGGCGAAAGCTGGCAGAACATCGTTTATGCCCTGCCGGGGATCGCCCGCTATGCGCAGGAGATGAAAACCACCACCTTCAGCGCGTCGCTGGCGGCGCGTATTGAGCTGGCGCTTAAGACCGTACGGGAAGCCAACGGTATTGAGTCCGCCAGCGAGCAGGTTTATCAGCTGATTGGCGCGGGAACCAGCACCATTGAGTCCGTTCCGGCGGCCATTGCGATGGTGGAACTGGCAGGAACCGACCCGAACCGCTGCGCCATCTTATGCGCCAATCTGGGCGGTGATACGGACACTATTGGCGCCATGGCGACGGCCATCTGCGGCGCGCTCCACGGCGTGCAGGCGATTGATCCGGCGCTCAAAGCCGAACTCGACGCCGTCAACCAGCTCAACTTCGGCCATTATTGCGAGAAACTGCTGCACTTCAGGGAGCAAAGGGAGGGCGTATGAAGGCATTTGCCCAACGTCTCGAAAATCTGCACGCCACGCGCTCGGTGACGGTGCTGGGCGCCGCGGTGATTGACGTCATCGCCGACGCCTACGCCCTGCCCTGGCGCGGGTGCGATATCGAACTTAAGCAGCAGGGCGTGAATATTGGCGGCTGCGCGCTGAACATTGCCATCGCCCTGAAACGCCTCGGGATCGCCGCGCAAAATGCCCTTCCCGTCGGCCATGGCGTGTGGGCGGATATTATCCGCAACGCCATGGCGAAGCAGGATCTGCACAGCGCCGTAGAGGCTGAAACCGGCGACAACGGCTGGTGTCTGGCGCTGGTAGAGCCTGACGGCGAGCGCACCTTTATGTCCTTTAGCGGCGTGGAAAACCAGTGGCAGCAGCGCTGGCTGGATGCGCTTCACGTTCCGCAAAACAGCCTGGTTTATCTCTCCGGCTACCAGCTGGCCTCGCCGTGCGGCGAGCTGCTGACAGGCTGGCTGGAGGGATTACAGGACGTGACGGCCTTTATCGATTTCGGCCCACGCATCGCGGATGTTCCTGATGCGCTGATGGAGAGAATCATGGCCTGCAGGCCAATCGTGTCGCTCAATCGTCAGGAAGCGGGGCTCGCGGCTGAAAGACTGGGTGTGGAGGCTGAAAACCTGGGTGAAGTGTGGCAGCAGCGCTTTGGCGCCGCGCTGATCGTGCGCCATGATAAAGACGGTGCTACGTGGTATGACGGTGACGCCTCGGGCGTTGTTCCGGCGTTTCCGGCGACGGTTGTGGATACCATTGGTGCAGGCGACAGCCACGCGGGCGGCACGCTGGCCGGGCTGGCTGCGGGATGGTCACTGGCAGATGCCGTTCTGCTGGGGAATGCCGTGGCGTCATGGGTGGTCAGCCACCGAGGCGGGGATTGCGCCCCGACGCGCGAGGCACTACTCCTCGCACACAAAGACGTATAGATCGCTGCGACAGTAGCTGATGCTGTACTCAATCGGCCGGTGCTGCTGGTCAAGCGCGACCTGCTTGATCACCAGCACCGGTATTTTTTCGTCCATCTTAATGTGCGCCTGAAACTCGCTGTCGGGCATGCGGGCGCTCACCCTTGAGCGGGTGCGCTGCGGGAAGATATTCTGACTGCGGAAGTAGTCATAGAGCGAAATGCCAATCGCATCCGGGTCGGGAATTAACCCGACGGGGACCCAGGACTCTTCAATCGACACCGCATCGTCATCGACATAGCGAATGCGCTTGAGCAAAAAGACCTCGCTGTCCGGGGAGATCGACAGGTGGTTGGCCACCTCTTCCGGACACTTCACCACCCGCTTGTTGACCCAGAGCGTATTCGGCTTCTTGCCGCGCAGCACTACCTGCTGGGAAAAACCGCGCGCCTCTTTAAGCGAATATTCGAAGATATTGTTGATTTGCGTGCCATAGCCACGGGCGCGCGTCACCACGCCCTCTTCTTCCAGCGCCTGCATCGCTTTACGCACGGTAATGCGCGACACCCCGGTCAACTGGCTCAGATCGCGCTCGCCGGGCAAAATATTCCCGTGCTCCAGCACCCCGCTGCGCACCGCGTTTTTTACCGTTTCGGCAAACTTCAGGTACAGCGGCGTGTTATCGGGCGCGGCGATCCGTTCATTCAGTTGAGCGATTAACCGGGTATGCGCTTGTTCCATCTCTGTTTTCTCAGGCGTGATGTATTCTGCCAGTATACTGGCTTACCACCATGCATGAAAATGGTGTACCGGCCCAATACCGTGACCGACTTCCAGAGTATCGGCTTTTGCCAGCGCCGCCGAGAGCCAGACTTTTGCTTCGCTAACCGTATCGGCCCAGCTTTCATGACGTGGGCGCAGCGCCGCCAGCGCGGCCGAGAGCGTACAGCCCGTGCCGTGGGTATTTTTGGTCTGCACGCGCGGCGCGGTAAAGCGTACTTCGCCGTCGCGGGTGAAGAGCCAGTCCGGACTTTCCGGATCATCAAGATGCCCGCCCTTCATCAGCACCCCCCCGCAGCCCATCGCCAGCAGCGCATTGCCCTGCTCTTTCATTTCCCGTTCAGTTTGCGCGTGTGGCGCGCCCAGCAGCGCGGCGGCTTCCGGCAGATTGGGCGTGATGAGCGCTACCTGCGGCAGCAGCTTATTGCGCAGCGTCTCGACGGCGGAGGCGGAGAGCAGCGGATCGCCGCTTTTTGCCAGCATGACGGGATCCAGCACCACGTTTTGCACCTGATAGCGCTTAAGCCGTTCGGCCACCGCTTCCACAATGTCCGTTTCGGCCAGCATGCCGATCTTGGTGGTATCAATACGCACGTCGCTGAACACCGAATCCAGCTGCGCGGCAACAAAATCTGGCTCGATGCGGTAGACCGACTGCACGCCGCACGTGTTTTGCGCCACCAGCGCGGTGATGACCGAGCAGCCGTACGCGCCCAGCGCCGAGAAGGTTTTCAGGTCTGCCTGGATACCCGCGCCGCCGCTGGGATCGGTGCCGGCAATGGTCAGGGCGTTAATCCGCTTCATGCCTGCTCCTCCAGCGTGTAGAGCGCGTCGAGGAACGCGCTGGCAAAACTGCCCGGGCCGCGCGAGTGCGCAACGGCCACCGTTCCGGCCCGCTTCATCCATCCGCAGGCGGCGGCGATGTTATCCAGCCGGTCACCCGGCAGCGAGCAGCTCGCCGCCACAACGGCAGAGAGCGCGCACCCGGTTCCCACCACGCGCGTCATCAGCGGGTCACCGCCGGTTACCGTTCGGGTACGTTGCCCGTCCGTGATGTAGTCCACCTCGCCGGTGACCACCACAATCGTATTGATCTGCCGGGCCAGCGCCTGGGCAGCAGGCACCGCGCTGGCGGCGGTATCGGTCGTATCGACGCCGCGCCCGCCCGCGCTCATCCCGGCGAGGGCAAGGATTTCGGAAGCATTGCCGCGAATGGCGGCCGGTTTCAGGGCAAGGATTTGATGGCAAAACCGGGTGCGGAACGCCAGGGCGCCCACGGCAACCGGGTCCAGCGTCCAGGGTTTGCCTGCCGCTACCGCACTTTCAATAGCACGACGCATCGACTGGGCGCGCGGCGCGGTCAGCGTGCCAACGTTAACCAGCAGCGCATCGGCTATCGCGGCAAACTGCTCGGCCTCTTCGGCCTCGATCACCATCGCCGGGGATGCGCCAAGCGCCAGCAAAACGTTGGCCGTAAAGGTCTGTACGACGTCATTGGTCATGCAGTGGGTCAGCGGAGAACGGGTTCGGAAGTGGTGTAAAACGTGTAAATCGAGCAGGTCAGGCTGCATGGGTTCGCTCCTGCCTTGCGTGAAGAAGCGATGACCGGGAAGGCATCTGACTTCCCTACGCTGGCATTATCCAGATCAGGTAATACGGGTATTTCTCAGCCTTCACAAAGAAGGGCACCCCGAGTCATGAAGATTGAATCTCTATACTTTTTGCCAGCTTAGGGGAAGTGGGTTGCTGTTGCAAGCCCCGCCTTTCCGGTCATCGCATCTACAACTTGAAAATAAGCATAACCCCTAATTTAACCCCCATTTTGACCCCCACCCCAGATAGCAAAAAAGGTCATAAGCATCGCTTCCCTCTCAACAAGACATAAACCATCAGAAAAGCACTCCGCCACAGCAATTAGGAATAGTCTGTATTTATTTTTATTTATATAAATCAAATGGATATATCAATCGTTTTTATCGATCATATATTGCTTATTGATCGTTATTATTGATCAATTTTTATAAATGGAGCATTATCAGCCTGTTACACTCACGGAGAAGACTCATGCAGACTGAATTTATCGCAGAACCAATAATGAGCATTGACGAGAGATTACTGGGGGTTGAGCTTCTCACTCGTTTCATTTCCAGTGAAGGGCGCTCACATCATCCGGAGTATGTGATTTCATCCTGGGATTTGGATAGGAAGCGACTCTTTCTGTACGAGCAATGCGGTTTCATTGCCAGCAAACAAAAGTGGTTTGAAAGGAATAATCTGTTTTGCACACTAAACATTGATCAACAAATGGCTTTTCTCGTTCGGCACGATCACATATTGATAAAAGCGTTTGAATCTATGCCATTCGTCAAACTTGAGCTTTCTGAGCATTTCCCTGGTTTGGATAAGGGATTAAAAAGCCCTTTGTTAAAATCGCTGAGCCAGGGTGTGAATGGACTATGGCTCGATGACCTTGGCGCAGGAAACGCGAATGTTGTTAGTTTGATGGAAGGATACTTTGAGGTTGTAAAGGTAGATCGCTGCTTCTTTAATCAGCAGGTGCAGAAACCAACCTTCTACCCGCTGATTGCTTCCATTCAAAAACACTGCGGCAAAGTTATTATCGAAGGGATTGAGAATCGAGAATATTTGGGAATACTGCGTGAGGTGGGGATTTGGGGATTACAGGGGTATCTTTTTAAATCTGTCCCCTTTAAAAACGTGGATTTATTGCTGTAGTGATGAAAACATCAAAAAAGGGGCTTACGCCCCTTTAATGTATCACCCGCCTATACTACTTTGACCGCTACTCATTGAAAGCGTTAACGACTGTGCGAAGCTGGCTTGTGAGGCTCTCGCCTGGAAGTCTACATAGTCGGCTAATCTGCCTGTGTCAGATTGGATCGTCAGTGGTACGGACGGTGCAACCGTCAGGTTAAATGTAGGATTCAGATTATACGCTGGTGCATTGCCGCTGCTGAGTGACATTGCAGAATCACGCAGAGAATCACCTGCAAGGTTATATTGATTCGCCGCAGTCCCCGCTTGCTGATTACCTAAGCCCAGCCAATCTTTGATAGCCGGAGCCACTGAACGGGTATCGAAGCCCGTCTTATCAGCGATCCACTGCGCAGCATCATTGGCAGAGCCTGTAACAGCACCATCATAGAGAGCCTGAGCCGCTGGTTTATCTTTTTCAGCAAACCATTCAGGGAAACGAGCGCGAAGCCCAGAATTCAGATCGGACACTACACCGGAGATTTCAGAAACAAATCCTGTCATCTGAGATGCCAGATTACCTAATCCCTCACCTAATAGCCCTGCACTCTGATTGATTACCTCTGTATTTTTCACCAGCTCATCACCACCATCAGCAAATCCTTTCATAAAGCCTGTAAAAATGCTGTTATCAACGCCGTTCATCAAGTTACCCATCGCAACGGACAGATCGCCGTAAGCGTAAGTTTGCTTGATCTGCTCGTTGTTCAGCGTCTGACCGCTATCAATAAGGCTTTTCAGGGTAGAAATAAACTGCTCGCCATTATTCTTGAACAGGTCTACATAGTGCGCCCCATCATCGAAAATGTTCTCCAGCAGGTGAGCAATCTCCCCATCTGAATATCCGCGACGTTGCCCTTCGTTAACAGTAGATTGAATGAGATCCAGGGGATTATCCTCGAAAGGAGAAAGCTGCGATTTGTTCCAACCAAACTTGTTAAGTATTTCCTCGATGTTGGCGTTGCCGCCCTTCCATTTTCCGCTCTTCTGATCGAATTGGCTGTTCATCAGGGTTTCACTGATTTTCTCGCGGGTATCTTTCCCGAAGCCATCTGTGATCTTGTCCACATTGGCGCTCTGAACACCGTGTTGTTGCCCCCAGGAGACAATCGATTTCACTGCATTTGGGTTCAATTTCGTGCGTTCCGACATACGGACAAGCTCAAGATTTTCATTCCCTTTGTCACGGATACGGGACAGGATGCCAGCGCCGCCAGCTAAAGCCGCTGTTGCGCCAATAAAGCCAGCACCACCTCCGATCAAAGTATGTCCTCCTTTGATACCAGCCGCCGCTCCTGCATAGTCGGTTTTCTTAGCATGGCGTAATGCTGCCGCCTGTGCTTGTGTGGATGCCGTCACTTTCGCTTGAAGAGCCGCCTCACGGCGCATAAGGGTGATTCTTTCACGTAGTTCATAGTTTAACTTCGCGCTACTAATCTGGTTATTACGGAAAAGCTCAGTCTGCTCGTGAGCGAATTTGGCAAACTGGTATTGCTTCGCCGGATCAAGGCCGTATTTGCCTGCAATGCCTTTCATCTGGAGAATGGATGATCTGCGTTTCAGGTCTGCTGTCTCGTTACGCTTCGCAATTTTTGCCGATTCTCTCGCCTGTGCTTTCCCTGCTTTTTCTGCCTGGCGTTGTTGCTGTTTTAGATCATTAGGCGTTTTAGAAGGGGCGGATTTTGCGTCTGCCACTTTTTCACGTATCGCTTGTCTGCGCTGCTTTTGAGCCTGAAACCGAATTTTCGGGTCTTTAATCTTAGAAAAATGGCGTTGAAGATCATCAGCGGCTTTCTTCGCCTCTGCAATGTCCTCTTTCGAAACTTGAAAACGTACCGTGTTGACGATAGAACTTGTGTGAATCTCAAGCATTACCACCGCCTTGTTTCTCAATAAAGAAGTCGATAGCTTTTGACGGGGATTCGCCGTATTGGTGCATACGCTGACGAACTCCGTTATAACTCACGCCGTAAATCTTGCAGATCTGAGCTAATGTTAATAACTCAGTAGCATCGTCTATTTTCACTGTACCTGATGTGGCACTCTTTACGATTAGTTCCATTATTTACCTCTTAAACAAAAAAAGGGGAAAGCGTATTTCTACGCCCTCCCCCTCTCGTGGTTTTCTCTTTAATCGGGATTACTCAGACAGAGATCCGAATACAATAGCCGTAGGAATATTATTGATCGGTAGGAAGCTGGATTCCGTTGCAATAGATGGGAACTGCCATTTAGCATCTGCAATCACGTATTGGTGATGTAACCCTGCCTCTTTACCTAACGTCAGGTGACGCACCCCGATTCCGGTGTGTAGAACAAGCGCGTTGGCGCTGTCAGACATACGAGGAATAACGGCGAAACCGTCCACACCGATTTTGTCAGTGATGAGGCTGTAACCAGAGAGATCGATCACCGTAACACCGTTCAGAGTCCAAACTTCATAGGCCGGATTTGCTGACGCTGTACGTGTAGCGAAGTTTTCACCGCTTTGAAGTGGCAGTGTGTATACCATGAAATCTTTCACCGATGGGTGATAACGAAGGGCTTTAGCAGCCTTACCAGCCGCCAGGATCACTGTCCCTTGTTTCTGCTGTGCCAGACCATCACCAAGCGCCACATTCTGAATACGTGTGATTTCGCTTAGTTGCTCGAAGATGTTCGCCGTGCCGCTCACGTCAAGGGTGTATTCTGTGCGACTACCGCCAGCGAGGAAATCAAGATCACCCTGTCCGGCAAACTCGCTATCAACACGCAGACCAAGCAAAGCGTTAACCAAATCCACTTCAACGGCGTTATTAGCCATGCTGTATTGTGAATCGGAGAAATCACTAAGAGCAATGCTCACCTGATCGGCTGTGTCACTAACACCTCTTGAGGCGTACTGTTGCAGATCTAAACTGGTGACGCTGTTCAAAACACCGAAATATTTCATGGTGTACAATGAGTTAGTAAACTCTGGACGCTGTGCGCTGTTCCAGTCTGATTGAGCGTATGGGCTATTTTCCTTCGCTACCAGATTTTTTACATCGGTTATTTTTTCAAGCGCGATTGTATTGACTGCGTGGTGTTCCTCTCGGAATAATCCGAGGTTGGTGATGATGGTGTTGAGTTGGGTACTGAATACGAACGGGCTTGTAAATGATTCGTAAATAGCGCCGCTAAATAAATCTTTTGCCATTGTTATTATTATCCTTGAGGTTATTACGTAGTGCGAAGCGCTACAGTGTCGAAGTCTGAGAAAGTGAAGCCGAGCGTTGCAAGCTGAGCCTGAGCTAATGAATCATCCAGACCGCCAAACTCGATCCCCGCAAGGGATAGAATGACGTGTACAGGGGAAGCCACAATAAAGGCTTTGCTTCCTGCTTTGACTGGCTCGACCACTACGTAAGCAATGTCACCAGGGGTGACAGCTTTTGCACCTGTTGCGGTTACGAGGTCGCCAACAATGAGAGAATCGGGAATACCGGATTCCACACGGATCAGCTTGTCCTGGAGAATGGCATCGCTTGTATATGCGATCACTTTGTATCGAGCGTGGGAGTTATCCCCGTTCAGGGTTTGAAATGTTCCAAACTGCATTATTATTTTCCTTGAGCTAATGTTTTTAATCGTGCCTGTAGTCCTTCAAGAGGATTAACAGGAGTATTTAAATTTTTGGTTATGGTGTGCTGTGAAAATTTTAATTCTTCAACTGAGCACCCTGCACATTTGGCAATAACTGAAAGCTGATCATCTGTATAAGATGTTATTTCATCAGCCAGCTTGTTAATATGCGTAGTAGAGTTCATCAGGAACATATCGTTCCTCCTAACTAATCTTGTTATGACCGAAATAAAAATAAAGCCAACTTGTTACGGTCGGCTCTATTATAGCGGGGGAATAATCTTAGGAGAAAACCCCGCTGATCACTATCACGTGATTTGCTTTCACGCTGGCAGATGTGATCAATGGAATCTCAATATCATTGCTGGAAACAACAATAGGAGAATGCCAGACGTAACGTAGAAACATCATTGACGCTTAGTTTTGTCTGACTACATCCACCCTAACGGAGTGAATGAGAGTTAAAGAGCGGAATGCTCTTCTCTAAAATAATGAGTTCTCAGAGGAAGGAAGAGAGCGCCGGATTATCCCCGGATCATCCCGGAACAGGGCAGCGCTCTCCCCTTGTTAGACCGATATCAAGGAAAGTGAAACGACACATAACAAAACCGTAAGAGAGAAGTAACGATTTTAGAGAAGAGGGCTAATTTCGTAGCCATCCCCTCACCTGGAGCTACCAGGGAATCTATAGATGAAGCAGAGGAATGAGTTTTATCTCACCCATATCTAAGTATAACCGATTTCGTTACGAATGTCAATAGGAATCATTATCACATTGAGAATTATTTTCATCACGCTGTGCGAGCAGGTCGCTTAATTCATCCTTACACGCTTCCAGAGACAGCGCCGACTGTGTAACCTCTCCTATCAGTTCCTGATCCTCGCGTAGACTGTCTGAGCGCTCTACAGAGAGAATAATCCCTTCCAGCGCCACCGCTGACAGGTGAAGCATTTTAACAGCGTCAGAGAGGCTCTCAGGCGCGTTCTCAGGGCTTGCCTTATATACGGCGTTCACTGCCTCAAGAAGCGGAATGTGTAGCTGGTCGTGAAATTCCTGTAGCATTAGGTCAATATCGATTTTAGTCATTATTCATTTGTTCCATTGTCATTTTGATTTTATTTGCAGCAGCCAGGAAAGGCGCTGCGAGAGTAAGGATTCTGTTTTCAAGGTCATCAAGTGCCATTATTTTTTCTTCATCTGTCAGAAAAGCATCATTGATGACATTCTCGATTTCATCGTAATACCATTCGCAACATTTAACGTGCTGCGCGAATCTTTTAGTTTGTGTTGTCTGTGTGTGCATTATTCTGTGTTGCTGTCTCCGATGTTAAATAGTTCATCAAAATCCCTGACTCCCGCCACGGTGTTATTCATTGCGTTGAATGTGAGGTAATGACGTAAAGAGGTGAAACCGAGGCACTGCCATTTTTTAAGCTGGCTATCATCCCAGGTGTAAACCTTCCGTTTACGTGGGCGGTAATACGCACCAGGACAGGAAGTGAGGATATCATTCAAAGCAGCCCACTCTTCCACAGAGGGCGGTTGTGAATGCACTTCTTCAACGTGTTCTATTAGTTCACCAGGGATTTCTTCAAGAGACTTTACGTACAGGCGGGAAGGCTTAACTCTGGTGGTGTTCTCTCGCTCAATGCGTGTGAGCGTGTTCCGTTCTTTCTTAGACATTGCACCTCGTCTTAGTGATTCGAGGTGATGAAAGAAACGTTATGGTTAACGTCAAAATCGTAATACCCGCCCCTGCGAGTAATGGTGATCACCTTCGCGTCTTTTAGGAGCGAAAGCCAATATCTGATCCCGCTTTCCGAGTAGCCCAGGGCAGACGCCAGGGTTTTGACGCTGGAACGGAATGTTCCATTCTCACGGTGGAGTCTTGCAAGGTGGTTATAGATTCGTCTGCATACTTCGTTGCATCCGAGTTGAAACTTTGTATCTTCGTTCAATAGGTATAGGCTATTCATAATCCTCCTGGTTAAAATGGTATTGGGTCGAATCTTGAATAAAGATGCGGGTGAAGTTGTTCAAAGCGTTCCTCTAACCTCTCCTCAATTCTTTTTGGTAGGCGTTTACCGTCATTTGAAGTGGTCAACAAAAACTGGCCACCGCGTTAG
>NZ_KV787895.1:0-932 GCF_001807145.1 Enterobacter sp. HMSC16D10 | reverse complement strand
TGAAGTGGTTTACTGAATTTGGCCACCTGAACAGAGGTGATATGCTCACCTCAGAACAACACAGGAGTCATAATGAAAAAAAGAAATTTCAGCGCAGAGTTTAAACGCGAATCCGCTCAACTGGTCGTTGACCAGAACTACACCGTGGCAGATGCAGCCAGCGCTATGGATGTCGGCCTTTCCACAATGACGCGATGGGTGAAACAATTACGTGATGAACGGCAGGGCAAAACACCAAAAGCCTCCCCCATTACCCCGGAACAAATTGAAATCCGTGAGCTCAGGAAAAAGCTACAACGTATTGAAATGGAAAATGAAATATTAAAAAAGGCTACCGCGCTCTTGATGTCAGACTCCCTGAACAGTTCTCGATAATCGGGAAACTCAGGGCGCGTTATCCTGTGGCCACTCTCTGCCATGTGTTCGGGGTTCATCGCAGCAGCTACAAATACTGGAAAAACCGTCCTGAAAAGCCAGACGGCAGACGGGCTGTATTACGCAGTCAGGTACTTGAACTGCATGGCATCAGCCACGGCTCTGCCGGTGCAAGAAGCATCGCCACAATGGCAACCCAGAGAGGCTACCAGATGGGGCGCTGGCTTGCTGGCAGACTCATGAAAGAGCTGGGGCTGGTCAGTTGCCAGCAGCCGACTCACCGGTATAAGCGTGGCGGTCATGAGCACGTTGCTATCCCGAATCATCTTGAGCGACAGTTCGCCGTAACGGAACCAAATCAGGTGTGGTGCGGTGATGTGACCTATAACTGGACGGGTAAGCGCTGGGCGTACCTCGCCGTTGTTCTCGACCTGTTCGCAAGAAAACCAGTGGGCTGGGCCATGTCGTTCTCGCCGGACAGCAGGCTCACCATGAAAGCACTGGAAATGGCATGGGAAACCCGTGGTAAGCCCGTCGGGGTGATGTTCCACAGCGAT
>NZ_KV787894.1:0-157443 GCF_001807145.1 Enterobacter sp. HMSC16D10 | reverse complement strand
CTGAGGTGTCTGTTAAACGCGTGGCGATTCAGAGAGCGTTGGCTTAAAAGGATGAGTGTTACCTTGAATGTTTAATGGGAGCGGAATACTTCTTATCAACGCTTCTTCCAGCACCCAAGGTTCTTCGTCTGCTACCCAGTATACTTTTGCATTCTGTTCCATCCAAAGATCGAGCCATTGTTCCCCAGCATGGGTAAATGTCGTTCTGTTTCCCCTTCCAACACGACGGAGGGGATAATTGCTTACTGCCGCAAGCAAAACACCTAGCGTTCGTCTCAGCGTAGAGCCTTCGGCATTTCCGCTGTAGTGAGTTTTGATACGTGTTTTGAGATTGGCTCTACTATTAGGTTTCCCTTTTTTGTCGGGAGAAATACCCACATAAAGCAGAGTTAGCCCATCATGAGTTAGGCAACCTTCTGTTGGAACGCCCGGCGGGATTTCTTTGAACCACCAAAAATAGACTCCGTTGATGGCGGGAACGGGTGTTGGTCGACTCATAACTTCCGTTCTGTTAAATGTCTTGTCAGGATAAAAATTGAACACTGATATTCTCCGCGCTGATTTATCCGGGTATTTTATGGGATCATCAACTGGGATTGCTTGATTTACTTAGGGGAAGATATGAGTTTAAAAGTGACGACACAGCAGGTGGATACCTGGAAGAAACGTATTCAAAGGGATGGGTTGAAAGGTTCGACCTACTTTTGTCAGCAGAGTGGTGCTGTCTGGGTATCTGCATCCGTTGACCACCAGGCAATATGCCAGCGCGTTTTAGGGCAAGATTCGGGAACAAGCTCTCTGTCGAGCTACCTTCGCTGGGATGATGTAAGTGCGGTTGATCTGGTTGAACTGCTATATGCGATTGAAACGGCGTAGGAAGGCTTTGCCTATGGCTGTTCGCCACAAGGCACGAACTTCAGGCAACAAAAAACCCATCAACCTTGAACCAAAACGGCGGGGTTGATGGGCTCCACAAATTGGGGACATCAAAGAAAAGCAGTGGCACTAGTTATGACTGCCCCCTGATAAAAAAGTTCTGCGCGTAACGAAAATATTTTCCGCCACGCGCATTCTTAGGAGTTATCCGAGCCCCGGCCAGATGATGATGATCAGCGTACCCGCCAGCGTGAGCAGTACGTTAGCGATAGCATAGGTGCCCGCATAGCCCAGCGCCGGAATGTTGCTGCGCGCGGTGTCGCTGATGATTTCCATAGCAGGCGCACAGGTACGCGCCCCCATCATCGCCCCGAAGAGCAGGGCGCGGTTCATGCGCAGCACGTAGGCACCGAACAGGAAACAGATAACGACCGGTACCAGGCTGACGATAAGTCCGGAAACCAGCATCTGCCAGCCGACGGCGCCCAGGCTGTGACCAATCCCGCTGCCCGCGCTTAAGCCGACGCCTGCCATAAAGACCATCAGACCGAACTCTTTCACCATGTTCAGCGCGCCCTGCGGAATGTAACCGAAGGTCGGGTGGTTCGCTCGCAGGAAGCCCAGCATGATCCCGGCGAACAGCAGACCGGCGGCATTACCGATGCCGAAGCTGAAGTTGCTGAACTGGAAGGTGATCATCCCGATCATCAGGCCAACGATAAAGAATGCGCAGAAGGCCAGCAGGTCGGTGACCTGGCTGTGAATGGAGATAAAGCCGATGCGGTCGGCCACGGTTTTCACGCGGCGGGCGTCGCCGCTGACCTGCAGCACGTCGCCTTTGTTGAGCACCACGTTGTCGTCGATTGGCATCTCAATCTGGCTGCGGATCACGCGGTTGAGGAAGCAGCCGTGGTCGGTCAGCTTCAGCTGCGCCAGGCGGCGGCCCACGGCGTTATGGTTTTTCACCACGATCTCTTCGGTGACGATGCGCATGTCGAGCAGGTCGCGGTCGAACACCTCTTTGCCGTTACGGAAGCTCGGGTCGAGACGGGCGTGGGCGTCCGGGTAACCCACCAGCGCGATGTCGTCGCCCATCTGCAGCACCGCGTCGCCGTCCGGGTTCGCCAGAATGCCGTTGCGGCGGATACGTTCGATGTAGCAGCCCGTCTGGCGGTAAATCCCCAGCTCGCGCAGGTTTTTGCCGTCAGCCCACGCCACCAGCTCCGGCCCGACGCGGTAGGCGCGGATCACCGGGAGATAAACTTTACGTTTGGAGTCGGTATCCAGACCGCGCTCGCGGGCGATTTGCTGGGCGCTGGTCTGCAGATCCTGATGCTGCAGTTTTGGCAGGTAGCGTGCGCCAACGATAAGGCTTACCAGACCAATCAGATAGGTCAGGGCATAGCCCAGGCTCAGGTGATCGAGGGCGGTGGAGAGCTGTTCCCCGGCCATACCGGAGTGGCGCAGGGTATCACCGGCACCCACCAGCACCGGAGTGGAGGTCATCGAGCCTGCCAGCATACCGGCCGTTAGCCCGATATCCCAGCCAAACAGTTTACCCAGCCCTAACGCGATCAGCAGCGCGCTGCCGACCATCACCAGCGCCAGCATCAGATAATTTTTGCCGTCGCGGAAGAAAATGGAAAAAAAGTTAGGTCCCGCTTCCACGCCAACACAAAAAATAAACAGCATAAAACCTAAGTTGAGCGCGTCCGTGTTAATGCTGAAGTGCTGCTGGCCTAATAATAAGGAGACGACTAAAACGCCAATGGAATTACCGAGTTGAACCGAACCCAGGCGCAATTTACCCAGGCAAAGACCCAGCGCCAGTACCACAAATAATAACAGGATGTAATTCCCATTTAACAAGTCTGCGACGTTTATATTCACGGAGGCTAACTTCTTGTTTACCAGTAAGTTGTTGAATGAAAGGACTTTTTGGGCTACTGTTTTTTGGGTCAGGGAAAAGCGTTAACGCTCCCTGTTTCCTGCTTTATTCCCTAAAACATTAGCTGGCGTGTAGTTTAATCGCATTAGCTACTGACAGCTACTGATTATCGCATCACCCTGTGCGTACTTTGGCAAGGATTGCCGCATTGCTTTATCTGACTGGGCGTCTACCCGACGAAAGTGTATTTGATAGAGATAAGTCAGGAGGATAGGTTGAATATGAAACGAAACTGGGCGGGGGTGATCAGCTGCTTTTTGCTGTTCACGGTCGTATGCATGTCGCTTGCTTTTAACGTGAAAGGGGCATTCAGGGCGTCGGGTCATCCGGAGCTCGGGTTGCTCTTTTTTACCCTGCCGGGGGCAGCTGCCAGTTTTCTCTCCCGTAAAGGGGAGGTGGTGAAGCCACTGCTGGGCGCCATGCTGGCCGCGCCGCTCTGTTTGCTGATGATGCGCTTGCTGTATATCTCTACGCGAAGTTTCTGGCAGGAGCTGGCGTGGTTGATGAGCGCTGTTTTCTGGTGCGCCCTTGGCGCGCTCTGCTACTTATTTGTGCGCAGTCTGTTTCATAACCGACGGCACCACAAATAAAAACGCCCTCTCGGTGAGGGCGTCCTTTCATTTTATTACTGGGCAGCAAACAGGCCCAGGTGCTCTTTGGCGTAAGCTTCAAAGTCGGTGCAGCCGCCAATGTGTTTCTGATCGAGGAAGATCTGCGGTACGGTTTCAACCGGCTTACCGACAGTTTTTTCCAGATCGGCTTTGGTGATGCCTTCCGCGTGGATGTCCACATAGCGGAAGTTGAAGTCATCGCGCTCTTCGGTCAGTTTCTCAGCCAGCTCTTTCGCGCGCACACAGTAAGGGCATCCTGGACGACCAAAAATAACTGCAAACATTTCTCTCTCCTCAAAAAAACAAGCCTGACGGCGAATGACACGTATAGTGCCCCATAACCTGTCGTCATTAAAGAAGGTTTCGCCTGTCGTTATAATATCTATGAGCTATGTTTCGCCAATTACACCACGCATATCATTGCCTATACTGGCTGCCATACGGTTTAAGCAAGACAAAGAGAGACAAGATGACGCCAACCATAGACCTGCTCCTTTCCCATCGTTCCATTCGCCACTTCACCGATGAGCCGATTACCGATGCGCAGCGCGAAGCGATTATTAACAGCGCAAGGGCGACCTCCAGCTCCAGCTTCCTGCAGTGCAGCTCCATTATCCGCATTACCGACCCGGCGATGCGTGAACAGCTGGTGACGCTGACCGGCGGGCAGAAGCATGTGGCTCAGGCAGCCGAGTTCTGGGTATTCTGCGCCGACTTTAACCGCCACCTGCAGATCTGCCCTGAGGCCGAGCTGGGCCTGGCCGAACAGCTGCTGCTGGGCGTGGTGGATACCGCGCTGATGGCGCAAAACGCCTTTACGGCGGCGGAGTCGCTGGGGTTAGGCGGCGTCTACATTGGCGGCCTGCGTAACAACATTCAAAGTGTGACCGACCTGCTGAAGCTGCCAAAACACGTGCTGCCGCTGTTTGGCCTGTGCCTTGGCTGGCCGGCGGATAACCCGGATCTGAAGCCGCGCATTCCTGCGGCGATGCTGGTGCATGAAAACCATTACCAGCCGGTCGATCAGGACGTCCTGAATCACTACGACGAAGAGCTGGCGAACTACTACATGACGCGCGGCAGCAATAACCGTCGCGACACCTGGACGGACCATATTCGCCGCACCATCATTAAAGAAAATCGCCCGTTTATTCTTGATTACCTGCACAAACAGGGCTGGGCGACGCGATAGTCCATTTATCCTGCGCCTGCCTGCGTATATGATACGCAGGCTTTTTCCATGTCTTCAGAGAGGTGCAGGGTGAAAATTGCCATATTGTCCCGGGATGGAACGCTCTATTCATGTAAGCGCCTGCGAGAAGCGGCGGCGAAACGCGGGCATCAGGTTGAAATCCTCGACCCGATGTCCTGCTATATGAACATCGATCCGGCCGCCTCGTCGATTCACTACAAAGGCCGCAAGCTGCCGCACTTTGATGCGGTGATCCCCCGCATCGGCTCCCAGATTACCTACTACGGCACCGCCGCGCTGCGCCAGTTCGAGATGCTGGGCAGCTACCCGCTCAACGAATCCGTCGCCATTTCCCGCGCCCGCGACAAGCTGCGCTCGCTGCAGCTTCTTGCCCGTCAGGGGATCGATCTTCCCGTCACCGGGATTGCCCATTCCCCGGACGACACCAGCGATCTGATCGACATGGTGGGCGGCGCGCCTTTGGTGATCAAGCTGGTGGAAGGCACGCAGGGCATTGGCGTGGTGCTGGCGGAGACCCGTCAGGCGGCGGAGAGCGTGATTGATGCCTTCCGGGGCCTCAATGCCCACATTCTGGTGCAGGAGTATATCGAAGAGGCGAAAGGGCGCGATATTCGCTGTTTTGTGGTGGGTAACGAGGTCGTAGCGGCTATCGAGCGGCAGGCCAAAGAGGGCGATTTCCGCTCTAACCTTCACCGCGGCGGCATTGCCAGAATCGCCGATATCAGCGATCGCGAACGGGAAATTGCCGTGAAAGCGGCGCAAACCCTGGGGCTGGACGTGGCGGGTGTAGACCTGCTGCGCGCGACGCGCGGGCCGCTGGTCATGGAGGTGAACGCCTCGCCGGGGCTGGAAGGTGTGGAAAAAACCACAGGGGTCGATATTGCGGGTAAAATGATCTTATGGATCGAGCGTCATGCGACGCCGGGCTACTGTCTGAAAACGGGTGGTTAAATGGATTACCGCGCGCTTTTTAAGTACCCTATGCGAAGTTTTTATTAAAGAGGCTGCATCGCGATGGATTTACAGGTCGTACCTACACTGGATACGTTACGTCAATGGCTTGATGATGCCGGAATTACGTTCTTCGAATGTGATTCCTGCCAGGCGCTGCATCTGCCTCATATGCAGAATTTCGACGGCATTTTCGATGCCAAAATCGATCTGATTAACGACGTGATCCTTTTCTCCGCGCTGGCCGAAGTGAAGCCCTCCGCGCTGCTGGCGCTGGCTTCCGACCTGTCGGCAATCAATGCCAGTTCTTTGACGGTGAAGGCATTTCTCGACATACAGGATGATAATCTGCCAAAACTGGTCGTTTGCCAGTCTTTATTCTCCGGGGCAGGGCTGTCGTTCAAGCAGTTCGCCTGGTTTATGCGCTTGAGCGAAGAGCAAATTTCCATGGTTATGATGGAAGCCAATGCACACCATCTGCTGTATAGCGCGGAAGATGATGCAGAGAATAATGATGCATCTCCCAATTTTCTTCACTAAGCCTGTCTGACTTTTGCGCAGTCGCTGCCATAGCGGCTGCAGAAGGCCATTTTTTCTGCTGCTTTTAACCTTTCTTTAAAGAATTATTCACCTCCCTGAAGGCCGTTTCGGCTTATCACGTAGACTTAACCTGCATAAAAAATTGATAAAAGGCGTTTTTTCGTCTGGGCTATAGCCGGGGACACGGGCTACAGTTATTCTTGCGATGCTTAAAAAAGCGAGCGGAAGCTGCCGGGTAAAGAGGTTTCTTTTTATTTTGAGCAGAGCGACAAACTATGCATGATTTTTGCATATATCCTGATTGCACAGTTTTAGTTCGTTTGTTAACGAGCTTTCAGAAGGAATAACACTATGATCGCCTTGAATAAAAAATGGTTATCGGGTCTGGTTGCGGGTGCTCTGATGGCCGTCTCTGCCGGCACGCTCGCTGCGGAACAAAAAACGCTGCACGTTTATAACTGGTCTGACTATATTGCGCCGGACACGGTGGCAAATTTTGAAAAAGAGACCGGCATTAAAGTCGTCTACGACGTGTTCGATTCCAACGAAGTGCTGGAAGGAAAGCTGATGGCGGGCAGCACCGGGTTTGACCTCGTGGTGCCTTCCGCAAGCTTCCTGGAGCGCCAGCTGACGGCAGGCGTCTTCCAGCCGCTGGATAAGAGCAAATTACCGAACTGGAAAAATCTCGATCCGGAAGTGCTGAAGCTGGTGGCTAAGCACGACCCGGACAACAAATACGCGATGCCTTACCTGTGGGCGACCACCGGTATCGGCTACAACGTGGATAAAGTCAAAGCCGCGCTGGGCCCTGACGTGAAGCTGGACAGCTGGGACGTGGTGCTGAAGCCGGAAAACCTTGAGAAGCTGAAAAGCTGCGGCGTCTCCTTCCTCGATGCCCCGGAAGAGATTTTCGCGACCGTGCTGAACTACCTGGGCAAAGATCCGAACAGCAATAAGGCCGATGATTACACCGGCCCGGCGACCGATCTGCTGCTGAAGCTGCGTCCAAACATTCGTTACTTCCACTCGTCCCAGTACATTAACGACCTGGCGAACGGCGACATCTGCGTCGCGATCGGCTGGGCAGGGGACGTATGGCAGGCGGCGAACCGCGCGAAAGAGGCGAAAAACGGCGTGAACGTCTCCTACTTCATTCCGAAAGAGGGGGCGCTGGCCTTCTTCGACGTCTTCGCGATGCCGGCTGACGCCAAAAACAAAGACGAAGCGTATCAGTTCCTCAACTACCTGATGCGTCCTGAGGTTATCGCCCACATCAGCGACCACGTTTACTACGCGAACGGTAACAAGGCCTCCGTGCCGCTGGTGAGCGAAGAGATCCGTAATAACCCGGCTATCTATCCGCCAGCGGATGTGTTCGCCAAGCTCTTCACCCTGAAAGTCCAGGATCCAAAAATTGACCGCGTGCGTACCCGCGCGTGGACCAAGGTGAAAAGCGGTAAATAACCCTTTGTCACAGGCCGGGCAAGCGAAGCGCCCCCGGCAACAGGCGCACCGTTCTGGTGCGCCTGCACCATGATTTGATCTCTACCGGAGAACACCCCGTGAATGACGCGATCCCCCGCCCGCAGGCGAAAGTCCGTAAAGCGCTGACCCCGCTGCTTGAAATTCGTAACCTCACCAAATCTTTCGATGGCCAGCATGCCGTGGACGACGTCAGCCTGACGATCTATAAAGGCGAAATTTTTGCCCTTCTGGGGGCCTCTGGCTGTGGTAAATCGACCCTGCTGCGTATGCTGGCCGGTTTTGAACAGCCCACCGCCGGGCAGATCGTGCTCGACGGCGTGGATCTCTCCAGCGTGCCGCCGTATCAGCGCCCGATCAACATGATGTTCCAGTCCTACGCGCTGTTCCCGCATATGACGGTGGAGCAGAACATCGCCTTTGGCCTGAAGCAGGATAAGCTGCCGAAGGCTGAAATTACCGCGCGCGTGGCCGAGATGCTGAGCCTGGTGCACATGCAGGAGTTCGCCAAGCGTAAGCCGCACCAGCTCTCCGGCGGCCAGCGCCAGCGCGTGGCCCTGGCCCGCAGCCTGGCAAAACGCCCGAAACTGCTGCTGCTTGATGAGCCGATGGGCGCGCTGGATAAAAAGCTGCGCGACCGTATGCAGCTTGAAGTGGTCGATATCCTCGAGCGCGTGGGCGTGACCTGCGTGATGGTCACCCACGACCAGGAAGAGGCCATGACCATGGCCGGACGTATCGCCATCATGAACCGCGGGAAGTTCGTGCAGATTGGCGAGCCGGAAGAGATTTATGAGCATCCGACCACCCGCTACAGCGCGGAGTTCATCGGCTCGGTTAACGTCTTCGAGGGGCTGCTGAAAGATCGTCAGGAAGACGGTCTGGTCATCGAATCGCCGGGGCTGCAGCATCCGCTTAAGGTCGATCCGGATAACTCGGTGGTGGATAACGTGCCGGTTTACGTCGCGCTGCGTCCGGAGAAGATCATGCTCTGTGAGGATCCGCCTGCCGATGGCTATAACTTTGCCGTGGGCGAAGTGGTGCACATTGCCTATCTGGGCGATCTCTCCATCTACCACGTGCGCCTGAAAAGCGGGCAGATGCTCAGCGCGCAGTTACAGAACGAACATCGCTACCGCAAGGGGCAGCCGACCTGGGGCGACGAAGTGCGCCTGTGTTGGGATGCAGACAGTTGCGTTGTGCTGACGGTATAAGGAGCGGCCAATGAGTACACTTGAACCTCCAGCCCGCGTCGAAAAGCCGGGCGGCTTTGCCCACTGGCTGACGCGCATGCAGATGAAGCACGGCCGCAAGCTGGTGATCGCCATGCCATACGTGTGGCTGATCCTGCTGTTCCTGCTGCCGTTCCTGATTGTTTTCAAGATAAGCCTGGCGGAAATGGCGCGGGCGATCCCGCCTTACACCAACCTGCTGGACTGGGCCGACGGGCAGCTGACGCTGACCTTAAACCTGGGTAACTTCCTGCAGCTCACCGACGATCCGCTCTATTTCGAAGCCTATCTGCAATCGCTGCAGGTGGCGGCGATCTCGACGCTCTGCTGTCTGGTGATGGGCTATCCGCTGGCGTGGGCGGTGGCGCACAGCAAGCCGTCGACGCGAAACATCCTGCTGTTGCTGGTGATCCTGCCGTCGTGGACCTCGTTCCTGATCCGCGTTTACGCGTGGATGGGCATCCTGAAAAACAACGGCGTGCTGAACAATTTCCTGATGTGGTTAGGCGTTATCGATCAGCCGCTGACGATCCTGCACACCAACCTCGCGGTCTATATTGGCATTGTGTACGCCTATCTGCCGTTTATGGTGCTGCCGATCTACACGGCGCTGACGCGTATCGACTACTCGCTGGTGGAAGCGTCGCTCGATCTCGGTGCCCGTCCGTTAAAAACCTTCTTCAGCGTCATTGTCCCGCTGACCAAAGGCGGCATTATCGCCGGGTCGATGCTGGTCTTTATCCCGGCGGTGGGGGAGTTTGTGATCCCGGAACTGCTCGGCGGGCCAGACAGCATCATGATTGGCCGCGTGCTGTGGCAGGAGTTCTTCAATAACCGCGACTGGCCGGTGGCGTCGGCGGTGGCGATTGTCATGCTGCTGCTGCTGATCGTGCCGATCATGTGGTTCCACAAGCATCAGCAGAAACAGATGGGAGATCGCGGATGAACAACTTACCGGTAGTGCGCTCCCCGTGGCGAATTGCGATCCTGGTCATCGGCTTTACCTTCCTGTATGCGCCGATGCTGATGCTGGTGATCTACTCGTTTAACAGCTCCAAACTGGTGACGGTCTGGGCCGGCTGGTCGACGCGCTGGTACAGCGAGCTATTCCACGATGATGCGATGATGAGCGCGGTGGGGCTGAGCCTGACCATTGCGGCGCTGGCGGCGACCATGGCGTCCGTGCTGGGCACGATCGCCGCGCTGGTGATGGTGCGCTTCGGACGTTTTCGCGGTTCGAACGGCTTCGCCTTTATGATCACCGCCCCGCTGGTTATGCCGGACGTGATCACCGGTCTCGCGCTGCTGCTGCTGTTCGTGGCCCTTGCGCACGCCATCGGCTGGCCGGCGGATCGCGGGATGCTCACCATCTGGCTGGCGCACGTCACCTTCTGTACCGCCTATGTCGCGGTGGTGATCGCCTCGCGCCTGCGCGAGCTGGATCGCTCCATTGAAGAGGCGGCGATGGATCTCGGCGCGACGCCGCTGAAGGTCTTTTTCATCATCACGCTGCCGATGATTATGCCGGCGGTGATCTCCGGCTGGCTGCTGGCGTTTACCCTGTCGCTCGACGATCTGGTGATCGCCAGCTTTGTTTCCGGCCCGGGGGCGACGACGCTGCCGATGCTGGTCTTCTCCAGCGTGCGCATGGGGGTCAACCCGGAGATCAACGCCCTGGCCTCTATCATCCTCGGCGTGGTCGGAATTGTCGGATTTATCGCCTGGTATTTGATGGCGCGCGCGGAAAAACAGCGCGTGCGCGATATCCAGCGTGCAAGACGCGGCTGAAGGATTTAAAATTTCCAGTGATGTGCCGCGCATGACGCGGCACTGTTTTTCAGGGAAGTAAAACATTGGGATTATTAAAAAAATCACGTATTACGCACGCGCGTCCTAACGTACCTGCACTGGTTCAGGTGGCGGCGCTCGCCATTATTATGATCCGCTGCCTGGACGTGCTGATGATTCTGAATACCCTGGGCGTGCGCGGCATCGGTGAATTCATTCACCGCAGCGTGCAGACGTGGAATCTGACGCTGGTCTTTTTGAGCAGCCTGGTGCTGGTGTTTATCGAGATTTACTGCGCGTTTTCGCTGGTCAAAGGGCGCAACTGGGCGCGCTGGATCTATCTGCTGACGCAGATTACCGCGGCGAGCTATCTGTGGGCCGCCTCGCTGGGCTACGGCTACCCGGAGCTGTTCAGCATTGCCGGTGAATCCAAACGTGAGATCCTGCGCGCGCTGTTTATGCAAAAGCTGCCGGATATGCTGGTGCTCTGTCTCCTCTTCGTTCCGGCCTCCAGTCGGCGGTTCTTCCGCCTGCAATAATGTGTATAATCGCAGCCCTCGTGATTCTTAAGGTTTTCATATGCAGTGCGCACTCTATGACGCCGGACGCTGCCGCTCCTGTCAGTGGATAGAACAGCCGGTCTCTCAACAACTCACCGCCAAAATGGCCGACCTGCAACAGCTGCTGGCAGCACACGCGGTGGGCGAGTGGTGTGCACCCGTCAGCGGCCCGGAACAGGGTTTTCGCAATAAAGCCAAAATGGTGGTCAGCGGCAGCGTAGAAAAACCGCTGCTGGGGATGCTGCACCGCGACGGCACGCCGGAAGACTTAACCGACTGCCCGCTGTATCCTGACTCCTTTGCACCGGTCTTTGCCGCACTCAAGCCGTTTATTGCCCGGGCAGGGTTAACGCCCTACAGCGTGGCCCGCAAGCGCGGCGAGCTGAAATACCTTCTGCTGACCGAAAGCCAGATCGACGGCGGCATGATGCTGCGCTTCGTGCTGCGCTCCGAAACTAAGCTTGAGCAGCTGCGCGCGGCCCTGCCTTGGCTGCAGGCGCAGCTTCCGCAGCTGAAGGTCATTACGGCGAACATTCAGCCGGTGCATATGGCGATCATGGAAGGGGAGAAAGAGATTTTCTTCACCGACCAGCACGCGCTGGCGGAGCGCTTCAACGGCGTGCCGCTGTGGATCCGCCCGCAAAGCTTCTTCCAGACCAACCCGACCGTGGCAAGCAGCCTGTACGCCACCGCCCGCGACTGGGTGCGTGCGTTGAACGTTCATCATATGTGGGATCTGTTCTGCGGCGTGGGCGGGTTTGGCCTGCACTGCGCCACGCCGGAGATGCAGCTCACCGGGATTGAGATCTCTGCCGAAGCGATTGCCTGCGCGAAGCAGTCTGCCTCTGAGCTGGGGTTAACGAATCTGCGCTTCCAGGCGCTCGACTCCACGCAGTTCGCCACCGGCCAGGGCAACGTGCCGGAACTGGTGCTGGTTAACCCGCCGCGCCGCGGCATCGGGAATGCGCTATGCGACTACCTGAGCCAGATGGCGCCGGAATACATCATCTATTCCAGCTGCAACGCGCAGACCATGGCGAAAGACATCGCTCAACTGCCGGGCTATCGCGTTGAACGCGTTCAGCTTTTCGATATGTTCCCGCACACCGCGCATTATGAAGTGTTGACGTTGCTCGTAAAATCTTAAACAAAATGTGAACTCTTCATCCCGGCGAAATCAGGTAAGCTTACGTCATAAGACATGACTATAGGCTTATCCATGAAGCAGATCCTGCTGGTAGAAGACGACCACGATATCGCGGCGCTTCTGCGACTCAATTTAGAAGACGAAGGCTACGCCATCACCCACGAGCCCGACGGGGGCAACGCCTTACAGCGTCTTGAAGCCCAGACGTGGGATGCGGTGATCCTCGACCTGATGCTGCCCAACGTTGACGGTCTGGAGATTTGCCGCCGCATCCGTCAGATGACGCGCTACCTGCCGGTGATCATCATCAGCGCCCGCAGCAGCGAAACCGACCGCATTACCGGGCTGGAAACCGGCGCCGATGACTATCTGGCAAAACCGTTCTCCGTGCAGGAGCTGATTGCGCGGATC
The DNA here is from genome assembly GCF_001807145.1 of Enterobacter sp. HMSC16D10. Taxonomy (NCBI): domain Bacteria; kingdom Pseudomonadati; phylum Pseudomonadota; class Gammaproteobacteria; order Enterobacterales; family Enterobacteriaceae; genus Enterobacter; species Enterobacter sp. HMSC16D10. Next base: position 144,684 of record NZ_KV787894.1, on the reverse strand, counting down.
AAAGCGCTGTTTCGTCGCCAGCAGGCGATGGGGCAGGCGCAAACCGACGGACACATTCAGGCGCACGGGCTGACCATCGATCCGCTGGCGCGCAGCGTGCTGCTTCACGGCCAGGTGGTGGACCTCACCCCGCGCGAGTTCGAGCTGCTCTACTTCTTTGCCCGTCATCCCGGCGAGGTGTTCTCCCGTCTGGCGCTGCTGGAGCAGGTCTGGGGCTACCAGCACGAAGGCTACGAGCACACCGTCAACACCCATATCAACCGCCTGCGCATCAAGATAGAGAAGGACGCCGCCGAGCCGGAGATCATTCGCACCGTCTGGGGCAAGGGCTACAAATTTGCGGAGCCGCAGCATGATGCGTCGCTTTAGCCTGAGCCAGCGTCTGACGCTGCTCTTCATCCTGCTGATGATGCTCTGCGCCGCCGTCGCCTGCGCGGTACAGCTCTACAGCAGCATGCAGTACGGTAATGCGATGGTGCAGCGGTTATCGGGCGGGCTGGCGCAGCAGATCGTTCAGCGCGAACCGATTCTGGACGCGCAGGGCAGGGTCGACCGCAGCGCGCTGAAACCGCTGTTTGGCCGGCTGATGACCTTTAATCCGAGCGTTGAGCTCTACGTTGTCTCCCCGGACGGCGATATTCTCGCCGACGCTGCCCCGCCCGGCCATATTCAGCGGCAAAAAATCGACCTGGCGCCAGTGCAGAGCTTCCTGAGCGGCACCGCCATGCCGGTACTGGGCGACGATCCGCGCAGTCAAAATCAAAAAGTCTTTAGCGCTACGCCGCTGCGGCAGGACGGCGAGCTAAAAGGCTATCTGTACATTATTTTGCAGGGCGAGGAGTCAAACGCCCTGGCGGAAATGGCCTGGCACAAGGCGCTGTGGAGTACCGTCCTGTGGTCGCTGCTGTGGGTCGCGCTGTTTGGGCTGCTGGCAGGGCTGCTGGTCTGGTACTGGGTCACGCGCCCGGTCAAACAGCTGACGGTGGAGGTCGCCGGGCTGGAGCAGGACAGCATAAGCGCCATCAGGCTGCTGGCGGGACAGACGCCGGACGCGGCGGCAAAAGATGAAGTGGCGATCCTGCGCAACAGCTTTATCGAGCTGGCGCGCAAAATCACCCAACAGTGGGATCGGCTGGCCGACAGCGATCGTCAGCGTCGTGAGTTTATCGCCAATATTTCGCACGATCTCCGCACGCCGCTCACCTCGCTGCTGGGCTATCTCGAAACCCTGTCGCTCAAATCCGCCACCCTGACGCCGCAGGAGCACCAGCAGTATCTCGCCACCGCGCTGCGTCAGGGGCAAAAAGTCCGGCATCTTTCGCAGCAGCTGTTTGAGCTGGCGCGCCTTGAACACGGCGGTATTAAACCCCAGCGCGAGCGGTTTGCGATGGCGGAGCTGATTTCCGACGTGGCGCAGAAATTTGAGCTCACGGCCCGCACGCGCGAGGTCAATCTGCATATTGACGTGCCGGGGCCGCTGCCGCTGATCAATGCCGATGTGTCGATGATTGAACGCGTGGTGACCAACCTGCTGGATAACGCGATGCGCCATACGCCTGGCGGCGGGGAAATTCGTCTGGTAGTCTGGCAGGAGAATGAACAGCTACAGGTCGAAGTGGCCGACAGCGGCGCGGGCGTGGATGCCGCGCTGCGCGACGATCTGTTCCAGCGGCCGTCGGCGCTCAACACCCAGGCGTCGAGAGAGAATCGCGGCGGGTTGGGGCTGTTAATCGTGAAACGGATGCTGGAGCTGCACGGCGGCGGGATCAGGCTGATGGAGTCGGCGAGCGGGGCGCGGTTCAGGTTCTTTGTGCCGCTGTGAGAGAGTGCCGGGTGGCGCTGCGCTTACCCGGCCTACAACTCCCCCCGTAGGCCGGGTAAGGCGAAGCCTCCACCCGGCAAAAAAATCTTACTGCGGGAACCACTGCTCGCTAATTTTCTGGTACGTTCCGTCCGCTTTAATCGCCTTAAGCGCGCCGTTCAGTTTTTCCAGCAGGGCTTTGTTATCCGGACGTACCGCAATGCCGAGGCCCGTGCCGAAGTACTGCGGGTCGGTCACTTTTTCCGTTGCGGTGCCCAGCTGCGGGTTGGTTTTCAGCCATTCGTTCACCACGGCGGTATCGCCGAAGACGCCGTCGATACGGCCATTTTTCAGGTCGATAATCGCGTTCTGGTAGCTGTCATAGGCCACGGTCTTCACTTCCGGATGTTTGTCCTGGAGATATTTCTGGTGCGTGGTGCCGTTTTCCATCCCGATGCGTTTGCCTTTCAGCTGCTCGAAAGAGGTATACGCGCCTTTCTTCGCAATCACCACCGCCGAGTTGGCGTAGTACGGGTCGGTGAACGCGACCTGCTTGCTGCGCTCAGGCGTGATGTCCATCCCGGAGATCACCGCGTCGTATTTTTTGAACTTCAGCGACGGGATCAGGCTGTCGAAGGCATGGTTGGTAAAGGTGCAGTCGGCCTGCATCTGTTTGCACAGCGCTTTCGCCAGATCGATATCGAAACCGACGATCTGGTTGCTGGCATCCAGCGATTCAAACGGCGGATAGGTGGCGGAGACGCCGAAATTGATTTTATCCGCAGCGGATGCGCCAGCGGCGAAGGTGGCGAGTAATGCGGCCAGAACTAACTTTTTCATTGTAATGCTCCCGTCTGTCTTATTGATGCGCCGTGTCTGCGGCCTGGATGTACAATGCCAGTTAATGAATTTGTATGCAATAAAAATGATTAAGTATTGTGTTGAGCGCGAAAAAAAAGCGGATAACCCATCAGGTTACCCGCTCCATGAATACCGTTTTATGCACTTGCGCGGTTAATTCCTGCGCTCAAACGCCAGCGCTTTACGCTCAATAAGGCGCATCATCAGCGTCAGCAGACCGTTCACCACCAGATAGACCACGCCCGCCGCGCCGAACACCATCACGTCATAGGTGCGCCCGTACAGCAGCTGCCCGTGGCCCATCACTTCCATCAGGGTGATGGTATAGGCCAGAGAGGTACTCTTGAAAACCAGCACCACTTCGTTGGAGTAGGAGGAGAGCGCGCGCTTAAAGGCGTACGGCAGCAGGATCGCCAACGTGTCCTTCTTGCTCATGCCCAGCGCCCCGCAGGACTGCCACTGGCCTTCCGGAATGGCGCGGATCGCACCAAAGAACAGCTGGGTGGTATAGGCCGCGCTGTTCAGCGAAAGGGCAATCAGGGCACACAGCCATGGCTCAGAGAGCAGATGCCAGATAACCGGATATTCCTGCAGCGACGGGAACTGGCCCGGGCCGTAGTAAATCAGGAAGATCTGCACCAGCAGCGGCGTACCGGTAAACAGGGTGATGTACCCGCGCACAATCCACACCAGCACCGGCGTTTTCAGCGTCAGGATGATGGTGAAGATGAGCGCCAGGATCAGCGCCACGATAATGGACGCCACGGTCAGCGTCAGGCTGGTGTGCAGCCCTTTCATCAACTCGGGAAAGTATTCAAGCATCAGCCTGGTCTCCGTTCAAAGCGCGTCGCTCGCAGGTCAATACGCTTGAGGATGTACTGACTGAGCAACGTGATCACCAGGTAGATTGCCGCCGCCACAATGTACCAGGTAAACGGCTCCTGGGTACGGGTGGCGATGCTTTTGGTTTGCAGCATCAAATCGTTAACGCTTATCAGGCTCACCAGCGCGGTATCTTTCAGCAGCACCAGCCACTGGTTGCCGAGGCCCGGCAGGGCATGACGCCACATCTGCGGCATCACCAGACGGAAGAAGATGGCGGATTTCGACAACCCTAACGCCTGACCCGACTCCCACTGTCCCTGCGGCACGGCCTTCAGCGCACCGCGCAGGGTTTGCGACGCGTACGCGGAGTAGAGCAGGGAGAGCGCAATGACGCCGCACAGGAACGGGCTGACGTCGAAGTTGTCGATCTGCATCTGCACCGGGATCTGCGCAAAGCCGAGATTAATCGTGAAGCCGTCCGAGAGCGTGAGCAGCAGCTGCGAGGAACCGAAATAGATGAACAGGACCACCAGAATTTCCGGTAGCCCACGCAGCACGGTGACCAGCGCGGAGCCTGTCCAGGCGACGGGGAACCATTTCGCGGATTCCCACACCGCAAAGAACATCGCCAGCACCAGGCCGATAATCAGTGCGCAAACGGCAAGGCCGACGGTCATCCCGGCGGCGCTTGCTAAAGGAAAAATTTCATTCATCAGGAATTACTTCTGGAACCATTTTTTATAGATGGTTTCGTAGGTGCCGTCTTTCTTCACTTTTTCCAGCGCAGCGTTGAATTTCTGCTGCAGCTCAGTGTTGCCCTGACGAACGGCAATCCCCAGACCGGTACCGAAGTAATCCTTATCGGTCACTTTGTCGCCCACTGGCGCCAGCTTGTCGTTGGCTTTCAGCCACTCGGTCACGACAGCGGTATCGCCAAATACGCCGTCGATACGGCCATTCTGCAGATCCAGCTTCGCGTTCTGGTAGCTGTCATATGGCACGGTGGTGATTTCCGGATGCTTATCCATGATGAATTTCTGGTGCGTGGTACCGTTCTGCACGCCCACTTTTTTGCCTTTCAGCTGATCGACAGAGGTGAATTTGCCTTTCTGACCAATGAACAGGGCAGAGTTATCGTAGTAAGGGGTGGTGAACAGCACCTGCTTTTCACGCTCCGGGGTGATGTCCATACCGGCCATTACGGCGTCGATACGGCGGAACTTCAGGCTTGGGATCAGGCTGTCGAACGCCTGGTTGCTGAAGGTGCAGGTTGCATCGATCTCTTTACACAGGGCGTTTGCCAGGTCCACGTCAAAGCCAACAATTTTGTTGTTCGCATCGATGGATTCAAACGGAGGGTAAGAGGCTTCCGTGGCGAAACGAATGGTCTGAGCTGCGGTAGCGGAAAGGGTAACGCCAGCAAGCAGCACGGCAAGTAATACTTTTTTCATTATATTTCCCCTGACACAATCAATGAGATAAATAGTTTTTGAAGGCATCGGTTTGCGGGTTAGCGAAGCAGCTCGCATCACCTTGCTCAACGATATACCCGTTTTCCATGTACACCACACGGCTGGCGGTTTTACGCGCCACTTCCACTTCGTGGGTAACGATAACCTGCGTAATGTTGGTTTCCGCCAGCTCGCGAATAATGCTGACGATCTGAGCGGTGATTTCCGGGTCCAGCGCGGCGGTGGGTTCATCAAACAGCAGTACCGCAGGCTCCATCATCAGCGCACGGGCAATGGCCACGCGCTGCTGCTGACCACCGGACAGGTGCAGCGGGTAGCGGTCGCTGTAGGGCTTGAGGCGCAGACGCTCCAGCAGCTTTTCGGCACGCGCGATGGCCTGATCTTTGCTTAACCCCAGCACGCGGCACGGGGCTTCAATCAGGTTTTGCAGCACCGTCAGGTGCGGCCAGAGATTGTATTGCTGGAAGACCATGCCGACGTTTTGACGCAGTTCGCGAATCGCCTTATCAGACGGCGTCTTTGCGAAATCAAAATGGTTACCGGCAATCGCGAGCGTACCTGAACGAGGCATTTCAAGCAGATTAAGGACGCGCAGAAGGGAACTTTTGCCTGCACCGCTTGGGCCAAGCAAAACCAGCGTTTCGCCTTCCGGGCAGTTCAGCGTGATGTCAAACAGCGCCTGGTGTGCGCCGTAGAAGCAGTTAATGCCGTTTAGTTTAATACTCATCGGGGCAGTCTTTACTCATCCAGGCAATCTATAGCAATTGAGGCCGCAGATAGTACCGTTGACAGAATAGTTATGCAATATTTCTGCGTTAAAAGTTAAATATAACCCGTATTTCCTCTTAAACATAGCACAAAATAGCGAAGGGCAAGGGCGGCGAGTATAAATGTCGGCATTCCGCGAGAAATGCCGGACATTTTACGGGGGTAACATTTTTATCACTGATGAATCAGCGGTTCTCAATCGACTGGCGCAGCGTGCCGGCCGGGGCATGCACGCTGCCGCCCACGTAGCGTACGTCGTCCACCGCCCAGCACTGGCCTTCACGGATCATCAGCACTTCGTCCTGCCAGGTTTGGCTGCCCTGCGTCAGCTTCACGCGCAGCGGAATGTTACGGGCATCCGTGTTCGGGATGGTTGACGCGCTGGCCACTTCTGCGCTGTCCGGCAGCGTGGTGCGGCTGGAGAACGGGTCGGATTTCAGCAGCGCGTTGTGCTGCGGATCGCGGGTGGCATCGTTAAGCAGTTTTGCCAGACCATCGCTCAGATACGGGCGCAGGCCGGTGAGGTCGTTGCTGCGGTGCTGAATGCGGTAATCATAGAACTGCTGCGCCACGGTGTCCGGGCCGCCCTCAATGCAGGGGCCGCTGCGGGTACCGATATCCTTAAAGGCTGGCGTGACCGTGGTGGTACAGGCGCTGAGCACCAGCGCGCAGGGCACTAAAAGTGTTAAAGCTGAATAGCGCATGTTGATTTCCTTATTTATTAACTATCCTTTCAATCATAGCGTAACGAACCGATAATGCTGTGCCTAAGGCATTGAACGCTAAAGAAGGAGAGAAACCATGCAGTTTTCAACAACGCCAACCCTGGAAGGACAGACAATAACCGAGTACTGCGGCGTGGTCACCGGCGAAGCGATTCTCGGCGCCAATATCTTCCGTGACTTTTTTGCCGGTATCCGCGATATCGTGGGTGTCCGCTCTGGGGCATACGAAAAAGAGCTGCGCAAAGCACGCGAAATCGCCTTTAAAGAGCTCGGCGAGCAGGCGGAAGCCCTCGGCGCGGATGCGGTCGTGGGAATCGATATTGACTACGAAACGGTCGGGAAAGACGGCAGCATGCTGATGGTGAGCGTAAGCGGTACGGCGGTGAAAACCCTGCGATGAGGCGTGCGTTTGCCACGCTCCTGCTGGCGCTGCTGCTGGCAGGATGCGTTACGGAAAAGGGGATTATCGATAAAGGTGCCTACGAGCTGGATACGCGTCATCAGGCGCAGGCGGCTTACCCGCGCATCAAGGTGCTGGTGATCCACTACACCGCGGATGATTTTGACAGCTCGCTGGCCACGCTGACGGATAAAAACGTTAGCTCTCACTATTTGATCCCTGCCAACCCCCCGGCGCCGGACGGCAAGCCGCGCATCTGGCAGCTGGTTCCCGAGAGCGAGCTGGCCTGGCATGCGGGCATTAGCTTCTGGCGCGGCACCAACCGGATTAATGATACGTCCGTGGGGATTGAGCTCGAGAACCGCGGCTGGCAAACGCGTGACGGCGTGAAAACCTTTACCCCGTTTGCGCCTGCGCAGATTGCAGCGCTGATCCCGCTTGCCAGGGACATTATTGCCCGCTATGACATTCAGCCGCAGAACGTGGTTGCCCATGCCGACATTGCCCCGCAGCGTAAAGACGATCCCGGCCCGCTGTTTCCGTGGCAGCAGCTGGCGCAGCAGGGGATAGGAGCCTGGCCCGATCCCGCGCGCGTGGCGTTCTATCTTAACGGGCGGCCGCGCTATCAGGAGGTCGAGCGCGGTGCGTTGCTTGATGTGCTGAAACGCTATGGCTACGAGGTGCCGGACAACGCCACGGAACAGCAGCAGAAGAGGGTGATCAGCGCGTTTCAAATGCACTTCCGCCCCGCGCTGTGGAACGGCGTGGCTGACGTAGAAACCCTGGCCATCGCCGAGGCGCTTTTAGAGAAGTACGGGCAAGGGTAGTCCTCAGGGCTGCCCCTGACCAGGCCGTATTACCTTAGTTTTCTTGAGATTAATCTTAAGTACATTCTCAATTCATTTTTAGTTAATTGACTTAAAAGTACCCTCATTTAAGATAGATGTATAGCTTGCTAAGTATTTATAAAAAATAACACCTGCATAGTGATTTTTATTATCACTTCTCCTTGAAGTTTTTTATCAGGATTATACGAATAGTTTCGGTGGTTCCACCGTGGCCATTTTTTATCTAAAATTTACATCTTAATTCGGGTATAACAATGTTAAGCATTTACGGCAGAAAATTACGTCCTCATCATGAAATAGAAAAAATCATTTCCGCAACGGAAGGATTTGAAGAAAAATCGTTAAAGAAATGGCAAAAAATTTCCACCGTCGATAATGAATTTATTCATATTATCGTCAGCGGTGAAGTGGAATTCCGCCGCGAATCCGACGAGCTCTGCTTGTTCACCCTGCAGGGGCAGTGCATTTTTGGACTCTCTTCCATTTTTTATCATTCGTCCCATATGTATGGCCTGGTCCGCTCGAATACCGTGGTGCGCTCGATTCCGAAAAGCGTTTTCTCTCAACTGATGACCGAGCAAGGCTTGTGGCCTGAACTCACCAAGGTGCTGGCCTGGTATATCTGTCTCCTGAGCAAGCGCGATGACGTGCTGGTTGCCCGCAGCGCCTATTCTGTCGTGCGCGAATTTTTGCTGGAAATTAATGAACTGATTGTACATCATCAACGCGATATTAATGTTTATGATTATATTCAGGAATACACCAGCCTGGCACGCAGTACGATTATAAAAATCCTCTCCGATCTGAAAAAAGGTCAATACATTGTGGTGGAAAAGGGTCGCCTCCTTAATATCACCAACCTGCCTGAAAAATATTAACTATTCCAGCCGGTCTCCCTTTTTACTTAATGGAGACCGGGAACTTTCTTTATGTAATGCGCCCGCCTGAGTATTATCCTGCGTTTCGTCAACCGGCGGTGCGGGTATTTTCCCTTGCGAATAATCCTGCTCTTGTTCTTTTAACGCCTGCTTAAACAGTTCGGTTAATGATGCGTCGTCACCCTCCGTGCGGGGGGAGACGGCATCGTCGTGCGCTTCCGTTCCGGGGAGGGTATCCCGCGAGGTATCGTGCGGCACCGTGCCGTCAGGCATCTGCTGCCAGTCGGCGTCGTCGCTGTTAATCGGCAGATCCTGCATGGCAGGGACGTCGGCCTGCACCGGGACGGGTTTCGGGTGCGGATGCGGGAACGGCTTGCTCACGTACACGTAGTGCATATCGGAAAGCTGCGTCTCGGGCTTCGCCACGTTCACTTTTTTTACCGGCTCCGGCGCAGGGTGGCGCAGTTGCCAGTATACGTGGGCGTACAGCCCCGCCATCAGCATGACGCAGAGGCTTACTATTCCTAAAAAGGCGTTAGAAGCGATTTTTCTCAGGCGGGGAATGCGGTACGAAAACCAGACCGCCTCCCCGGAAACGTAGCTGCGCTGAGCCGCAAGACAGATGGTAGACATTAGGAATGCTTCTCCTGCGTTTTCGCGTCCGGTGCGGCATGGGGGGTCTGAAGCAGCACGCTCGGCGTGGTGTTAGTGTCGCGCATCAACTGCATCAGCGTCTCTTCACCCGGGATACCGTCGACGCGCAGATGCATTTTTTGCTGGAACTCGCGGGTACGTTTCATCATCTCCGTCGTCCAGGTTTGAGCGTGGGTTTCCGGCTCGGCAAGGGCCTGGCTCAGCTGCTGATCCAGCCACCCCATGTCCTTCGCATCGCTGGCGGCGCTGATGGCGTCTTTGCCTTCCGGCGTCAGGCGGTGGAGTTGGGTATAATTGCCGGTGGCATGCTGGTTAAACCAGTGACGGCTTACCTGCCAGGTGCGGTTATTCATCAGCAGGTCGAGTGAGTTATCCCCGACGCGGGCGACCACGGCATAGTTAAGGTGGTTGCCGGTTTTCAGTTCACTCACCCACGGATATCCTTCCTGTGCCAGCGCGTCCGGTGAGGCATTTCCCTGCTTACACATCAGGTTCACCTTCGCGGCGTTCTGGCACAGGGCATCGTCCGCCGAGGCGTCATACCCCCACATCAGATAGAGCTGATGCATCGCATCCGGCTGATTAACCACCTCGTTGTCGATAGCCGGCACCACCGGCGCCTGCTCGATGGGCGTCTGCTGTTTCCAGCTCGCGGGCACCGGCAGTTGAATCGGAAGTCTTGCTCCGATCGAGGAGGTCAAATACCAGCCGCAGGCAGCGAACAGCACGGAGGCGAACAGCCCCACGGTAGCCAGGCGCATACCGTGTTTTTTCGCAGGCAGGATCTCACCGGCCGCCAGGCGCAGATGACGCGGGCTAACCTGTTCTGCACGTTCGGTCCAGGCGGCGAGCATCGACAGGTGCGCCAGCTCGTTCAGCTTGCTGATATTCCCTTTGGTCAGCGCATGCATTTTACGCACGCGCGCCGGGGTCAACGGCGAGTGCTCACACCCGTGCGCTTCACACTGCGCCTGAACGTAGCTGAGAAACTCCCGGCAGGTAAGGGGGCGCAGGGTGTGGCAGGTATGCGCATATTCACGCAGTTCAGACTGCTGCATCAGAACGGCTTCCCGATCCGCTGCACCCATCAATACGACGGACAGACGAAACTCCAGCTCCTGCGCGCGCGTCAGCAGCAGAGCCAGCACCTCCCGACAGGTCTCTTTCATGGCATCGGTATGGCTAATCACCAGCACTTTCGTCCTGCTTTTTCCCCCCTGCCACTGGTGCAGGATGGCATCCACCGCCTGAAGCCGGTTTTTGCTCTCTTTCGTTCCCGGGTTGAGTTTATACAGCAGGCTACTGGCACTCAGTTTTGGAAACGCGTTGATGGCAATAACGTCAGGGGTTGCGGATTTCAGGGCGTCGCTGAACTGGCCCAGCAGCGGGGCATCGTCAGAAAAGAGCCCAATAATCCCCGCCTGTTGGGTTTTCTCTTTCAGCAGGTTGAAAATATCCTGGTGATACGGCACGAAGAAATCGCCCGAGGCGCGGGTAATTTTTCGAAAAGGCGGGTGATTAAATTTAAAATGACTCTGATACATAACGACTTACCGTCTCTGGGCATGAATAGCAATGGTCCAGAAAAGTACGGCAAGGGTGCGTCATGGTCAATTTACGGGCAGGGTAAAAATAACCTGTCGGCTTCCTCTAACACTGGTTTTTTTGACGGTCAATCTTTTTCTTTATCAAAGTTAACGGCGAAGCAGGTGGTCGATTGTCAGGCCGCTAATTACTATTTATGTCACATATTGGCGCAGCATGACGCTGCTTATTTCCGCTTTGCTAAAGGCCAGATGAATAATGAGGCTCTCACTTTTTTCACGGTGGATAACGCCCTGTATTATGTTTGTATTGCTGATTTTTTGCGGTCAGCAAGGCTACGTCATTTTTAAAGATTATAAAAAAGTGACGAATAAACTCGCGAACGCAGCGGCGAAACCGCAAAAAAAACGTCAGGAAGAAAAGACATTTTCACTTTTCACCGCCGCCGTGCGTCAGGACAACCTGCCAGCGGCCGGAAAAGCCCCGCTCGCTGCCGAAATTGAGGGGATCGTCCGCAGCGACGATGCCTGGTTGTCCTTCGCCGTGATCAAAACGCCGGGTGGTCAAAAGAGCTATCGCGAAGGCGAAGCGCTGACCGGTTTTAACGATGCCTTTATTCAGGAAATAAACAAAGACAATGTGGTGGTTAATTACGAAGGTGCTACGCAGGTACTGGCGTTAAATAAACCTGACTATTTTAAGGGCGGCGTTGACAGCGGCCCGGTAACCCAATCGACGAAAGATGCTGGTGCTGAAAGCGTGCATCTGGATGATTATCTGGTGTTAAAGCCACTTATCGAAAAGGGCCAACTGGAAGGCTACAACATTAATCCAAGGAATGCCTCTGACTTCTACAGTCATGCCGGTCTGGAAAAAGGTGATGTGGCGGTAAAAGTCAATTCTGTCGATATGACCGATGCAGAAAAGGCAAAAGATATTATTGCCAACTGGTCGAAAATGAAAGAAGCGGAGGTCGTCGTCAGACGTCACGCTCACCTTGAAAATATTCGGGTCAATGTTCTAAACAATTAACAAGTGTACAGACATGAAGAAATTTCCTTGGGCGTGCGTGGCGCTGACCGCATTGTCGTTATATTCCAGTTCGCTGCTCGCAGCTAACTTTAGCGCCAGCTTTAAAAACACCGATATCCGCGAATTTATTGATACGGTAGGCCGCAATCTGAACAAAACCATTCTGGTCGACCCGTCCGTTCAGGGCACGGTGTCGGTCAGAACCTATAACGTGTTGACGGAAGACGAATATTACCAGTTTTTCCTGAGCGTGCTGGACCTGTACGGCCTGTCGGTGATCCCGATGGATAACGGCATGGTCAAAGTGGTGCGCTCAAGCATTGCCCGCACCGCCGGTGCGCCGCTGGCCGACGGTAAAAATCCGGGCAAAGGCGACGAGATCATCACCCGCGTCGTACGCATGGAAAACGTGCCTGTTCGCGAGCTGGCGCCGCTGCTGCGTCAGCTCAACGATGCCACCGGCATCGGTAACGTGGTCCACTTTGAGCCGTCCAACGTCCTGCTGCTAACCGGTAAAGCCTCGGTGGTGAACCGCCTGGTGGATCTGGTTCAGCGCGTGGACAAAGACGGTATTCAGCGTCGTGAAATCGTGCCGCTGCGCTTTGCGTCCGCCAAAGAGCTCTCGGAGATGTTGAATAACCTCAACAACGAAGAGCAGAAAGGGCAGAACGCGCCGCAGCTGGCGACCAAAGTGGTGGCCGATGACGAAACCAACAGCCTGGTGATCAGCGGTTCGGAAGATGCGCGCGCGCGGACCCGCTCCCTGATCCATCAGCTGGATCGCGAGCAGAACAACGAGGGGAATACCCGCGTCTTCTACCTCAAGTATGCCAGCGCCACCAAGGTGGTGCCGGTACTCACCGGCATCGGCGAGCAGCTGAAGGACAAGGCCGGCGCGCCGAAGTCGAAAACCGCGCCAGCGTCCAGCGATCTGAACATTACCGCCGACGAAGCAACCAACTCGCTGGTGATTACCGCCCAGCCTAACGTGATGAACTCCCTTGAGAAGGTGATCGACAAGCTGGACATCCGTCGTCCGCAGGTGCTGGTGGAAGCCATCATCGCGGAAGTGCAGGACGGGAACGGCCTGGATCTCGGCGTGCAGTGGACCAGCAAGCACGGCGGCGTGCAGTTCGGCTCCACCGGACTGCCAATCAGCCAGATTAAAAATGGCACCATGAAAGGGGCGAGCTTCACTGGCCTGGCGACCGGCTTCTTTAACGGTGATTTTGGTGCGCTGGTGACTGCGCTTTCCACCGACGGCAAAAATGACATCCTCTCCACGCCAAGCGTGGTCACGCTGGATAACAAAGAAGCGTCGTTCAACGTGGGCCAGGATGTGCCGGTACTTTCCGGTTCGCAAACCACCAGCGGCGATAACGTCTTTAACTCCGTTGAGCGTAAGACGGTCGGTACCAAGCTGAAAATTGTGCCGCAGATTAACGATGGCGACATGATCCATCTGAAGATTGAGCAGGAAGTCTCCAGCGTCGACAACAGCGCGACGGAAGACTCCAGCCTCGGCCCGACCTTCAATACGCGCACGATCAATAACGAAGTGATGGTCCACAGTGGCCAGACGGTGGTGCTTGGTGGTCTGATGGAAAATGTGACCAAACAGTCCGTGTCCAAAGTGCCGCTGCTCGGCGATATCCCGCTGGTCGGTCAGCTGTTCCGCTACACCTCCCAGGATACCTCCAAGCGCAACCTGATGGTGTTCATTCATACCACCGTTCTGCGTGACGACGACAACTACAGCGCGGCCTCGAAAGAGAAATATGACCAGATCCGGGTGCGCCAGATGCAGCGCGTGGAAGAGAAAAAGCTCGGTATTGTTGAGCCGAGCGACAATGCCGTCCTGCCCGCGTTTCCTTCAGCAAGTCCTCACGCCGCACCGGTGAAAACCCGCGCGACACGCAATCCGTTTAAAGAGTAAGGCGGAGGGGCAACGTGGACGAACTGAGTAAAACACTGTGTAGCAGCAGCTACGCAAAAGATAACGGCGTTCTGCTTTACAACAATGACGTCTATATCCGTGAGGACACCCCGGCGTTAGCACTGCTGGAAGTGCGCCGGGTGTTGGGCCGCGCGTTCGTCCCGGTTACTGTGACGCCGGAAGCGTTTGACGAGATGCTGGCCAAAATCTGGCAGCAGAGCAGCGGCGTTTCACAGCAGCTGGTGGACGACATGGATGCGGATATCGACCTGATGGCGTTAACCGAGGAGATCCCGGATAACGAAGATCTGCTTGATAACGACGAAAACTCGCCGGTGATCCGCCTGATCAACGCCATTCTCGGCGAGGCGGTTAAGGACGGCGCGTCGGATATCCATATCGAAACCTTCGAGCGCACGCTGAGCATTCGCTTCCGCGTTGACGGCGTGCTGCGCCCGGTGCTGCAACCGGCGCGTAAGCTCGCCCCGCTGCTGGTGTCGCGTATCAAGGTGATGTCGAAACTCGACATTGCCGAAAAACGTCTGCCGCAGGATGGCCGTATCTCACTGCGCATTGGCCGCAAGGCGATCGACGTGCGCGTCTCGACCATTCCGTCCCAGTACGGCGAGCGCGTGGTCATGCGCCTGCTCGATAAAAGCAATCTCAAGCCCGACATCAACAAGCTGGGCCTGATTGATGAAGAGCTGGAGAAGTTAAAAGGGCTGATTGACCGCCCGCACGGCATTATCCTGGTCACCGGGCCGACAGGCTCCGGTAAAAGTACCACCCTGTACGCCATTCTTTCGGCGCTGAACGGTCACGAACGCAACATCCTGACCGTGGAAGACCCGATCGAATATGAGCTGGAAGGGGTGGGGCAGACGCAGGTTAACCCGCGCGTGGACATGACCTTTGCCCGCGGGCTGCGCGCTATTCTGCGTCAGGACCCGGACGTGGTGATGATCGGGGAAATTCGTGACGGTGAAACCGCGCAAATTGCGGTACAGGCGTCGCTCACCGGTCACCTGGTCATGTCTACGCTGCACACCAACAGCGCCGCCGGGGCGATTACGCGTCTGCGGGACATGGGGCTGGAGTCCTTTTTAATCGGTTCATCGTTGCTCGGTGTCATTGCCCAGCGTCTGGTGCGTCGGCTGTGTACGCACTGCCGGACCACCAGTCCGCTGGATGCCAATGAAAAAGCGCTGTTCAGCTTTATGGAGGCGCCGCCAAAAGCCATTTACCGCGCGGTGGGCTGTGAACACTGCCGCCAGAGCGGCTATCAGGGCCGTGCCGGTATTCACGAGTTCCTGGTGGTGGACAGCGCCATGCGCCGCGCCATTCATGAAGATAAAGACGAAATGTCCATCGAGACGCAGCTCTTTAAGCAGGCTTACAGCCTGCGCGAAAACGGGCTGCTGAAGGTGATTAGCGGCGTCACCTCGCTGGAAGAGGTGATGCGTGTGACCGCCGAGCGCGGGGGGGATGCGTAATGGCCTTCTACGCCTGGACGGCGACGGATGTCGCAGGCAAAACCCAGCGCGGCACGCTGCAGGCCGAGGGGCAAAAGCAGGTTCGCCAGATGTTGCGCGAGCAAAAGCTGATGCCCGTCAGCATCAGCGAAACCCGTGAAGCGGCGTCTGCCGGAAAAGCAAAAACCGGAGCCAGGCTCTCCACGCCGGTGCTGTCGATGTTTACCCGTCAGCTCTCCACGCTGGTCAACGCCGCACTGCCGCTCGAGAGCGCGCTGAAGGCGATCTCGAAGCAAACGGAAGACAAAAAGCTGGCGGCAATGGTGGTGGAGATCCGCGAGAAGGTGGTCGAAGGTCACACCCTGTTCGACGCCTTCAGCCAGTTCCCGCGCACCTTTGACAAGCTCTACTGCACGCTGGTGATGGCCGGTGAAAAAACCGGCCACCTGGGCGACGTGCTGGAGAAGCTGGCGGAGTACAACGAGCAGCGCCAGAAGATGAAGAGCAAGCTGACGCAGGCGATGGTCTACCCGATTACCCTCACCGTGGTCGCCATCGCGGTCATCAGCATTCTGCTGGTGGCGGTGGTGCCGCAGGTGATCGAGCAGTTCACCCACATGAAGCAGCAGCTGCCGATCACCACCCGCACGCTGATTGCGGTGAGCGATTTCCTGCAGGCGTACGGGATCTACATCGTGGGGATCCTCGGCGGCGGGTTTGTTGGTTTTAAGACCTGGCTCAGAAACGCCAAAAACCGTTTTCGCTGGCACAGCTGGCTGGTGAACGGCTCGCCGATTAAAAAGCTGGTGTGCGCGATCAACAGCGCCCGCTATATCCGCACGCTCAGCATCCTGCAGGCGAGCAGCGTGCCGCTGCTTGAAGGGATGTATATCGCGATGGACGGTATCGAAAACCTCTACGCCCGGCAGGTGCTGGAGCAGGCGGCGGATACCGTGCGTCAGGGAGCCTCGCTCTATGCCGCGCTGGAGCAGGCGAAATTATTCCCGCCCACCATGCTGTATATGATTGCCTCCGGCGAAGAGAGCGGCGAGTTAGGCAACTTAATGGACCGCGCGGCGGAAAACCAGGAGTCGGCGCTACAGCATCGTATTACGTTAACGCTCTCGGTATTTGAACCGGCGCTGGTGGTCTCCATGGCGACGATTGTTTTATTCATCGTGCTGTCAATATTACAGCCGCTTCTGCAACTTAATAATATGGTAGGTTAAATCATGGCTATAAAAACAAAACGTCTGGCTCGCCAGGCGGGGTTCACCTTGCTCGAATTAATGGTGGTGATCGTTATTCTCGGCGTTTTAGCGAGTATGGTGGTGCCCAATTTAATGGGTAATAAAGAAAAAGCGGACGCGCAAAAGGCGACCAGCGATATTGTTGCGCTCGAAGGCTCGCTGGATATGTATAAGCTCGATAACCACCGCTACCCAACGACCGAGCAGGGTCTGCAGGCGCTGGTGACCAAGCCTGAGATCGCGCCTATTCCCAACGGCTACCGCGCCGACGGCTATATTCGCCGCCTGCCGCAGGATCCGTGGGGCAACGATTATCTGCTCGTCAGCCCGGGTGAACACGGCGCCGTAGACGTCTTCTCTGCCGGTCCTGATGGCGAAGCCAACACCGCAGACGATATTACGAACTGGTCTCTGGATAAGAAAGAGAAATAATGAAGAATCAACGCGGCTTTACGTTGCTGGAAATTATTCTGGCGCTGGTGATATTTGCCAGTTGCGCCATGATGGTTGTCTCAACAATACCCTCACGCAGCGGTGCGGATATATTTGGTCAGCAATTAAAAGCCCTCGTTGATTATGGTTCAGACCGCGCGGTCATGGACGGAAATATTGTCGGGCTGGTGATCGCTACCGATAAATATCAGCTGGTCACGCTCGACGATAAAAACGGCGAACGTCACTGGGTGCCGTTATCCGCAGGCCGTATTACCACGAAAGGCGATTTCCCGGAAGAGATGCACGTGTCGCTCTCGCCTCAGCGTCTGGCGGCTAACGTCGAGGCCGACCCCCAGATCCTCTTTCTGCCGGACGGTGAGATTGGCCGTTTTACGCTGACGCTGCAAAGTTACGACAAACAGCATCACTTCCGCGTGGTGTCGCAGGGCACGGCCCCGGTTTCGGTAGAGAACGATGACTAAAGGCAAGGTTAAGCAGAACGGGATGACGCTCCTGGAGGTGATGGTGGCGCTGGTCATTTTCTCCACCGCCGCGCTGGCGCTGATGAATTCCGTCTCCCTGAACGTGCGCTTCACCCACGGGCTGGCCGAAACGCTGCAGGCCAGCTGGGTTGCAGAAAATCAGCTGGCTGAAGCCCAGCTCAGCAAAACCGATTTTCCCGATGCCGAGGAGCAGGGGACGGAAATCATGGGGGGGCGCAGCTGGTACTGGCATAAGCAGCGGGTGAAAACCGCCAATAGCGGTTGGGCCAATGCCATCCGCGTTTACGCCGAAGGCGATAAAAGCCAGCCGGTCATTTCGCTTCAGATCATTGGGCCGGGAGAAGAGAGCAAGTGAAGACGAGCCGACGCCAGCGCGGTTTTACCCTGCTGGAGATCATGATTGCGCTGACCATTTTTGCGGTCATCAGCACCCTGGCCTGGCAAATTCTCGACGGCGCGATGCGCACCAGTTCGGCAACCGATACCCGCGCGGCGAAGCTTAATCAGCTTCAGCGTGCCTGGAGCCTGATGGAGCGCGATTTTTTCCAGCTGCAGGCGCGGGCGCCGCGCAACGCGCCGGATCTGTTTTTACAGGATGGCGATGCCGTGGAATTTACCACGCTGAACGGCGTGAGTGGCACGGTCCAGCTGGAGCGCGTGCGCTGGCGGCTGGAAGAAGGGCGTCTGTATCGCGACGTCTGGCCGGTGATTGACAGCCCGGCGGACGTCAAACCCGATGAAGTGCCTATCGTCAGCGAGGTGAAAGCGATGCAGTGGCGGTTTTATCACCAGGGCTGGCAAAAAAGCTGGGGTGACTCTGCCCATCTGCCAGACGGCGTGGAGCTTACGCTGACCATGGAAAATGGCGACACCTGGCGCTGGGTGTTTACCACGCCGGGAGAGATACCAGAAGCGGTGGCACCGGCGGCAGAAAACGCGCCTGCCCCGCAAAATGCGCCTGCGCCGGACGTGAAGCCATGAGCCGGGTCCATCAGCAACGCGGTGTTGCCCTGCTGGTTGTGCTGATCCTGCTGGTCATGATGTCGGCCCTGGCGGCCAAAATCAGCCAGCAGTTCTGCCGTAATTTGCAGAAAACCCACTATCAGGTGAGCCAGCAGCAGCTGCGCTGGGCAATGCAGGCGCAGGAAAAAGTGGTGAAAGACCGGTTGCAGAACGACGCCAGCGGCGAGAGCAAACCGCTCGACCCGGCGGGCGACTGGCACCAGCCGCTGGAGACGCAGGGTGAAGACTATACGGTGGTCAGCCAGGTCGACGACGCGCAGGACTGCTTCAACGTCAATAACCTGCTGGCCGCAGACAAAGTGGCTCAGGATCAAAATGCGTCAACCGTGCCGGAAAAACCGCGAAAAGAGAAGATTGTCGAGCAGATCCTGACGGACGGCGGCATCAGCCAGACGGCGGCGGAAGAAATTTATCAGCAGCTGGTGGATTATCTCGACGGCGACGCCACGACGGTGAAAGAGGGCGCGGAGATGGACGCCTGGTCTGGCGTAGTGCCGGCGCGTCAGCCTGCGAATCAGATGATGCGCACCCTTGCCGAGATCAAGCTGCTGCCGGCGTTTCCTGCTGCAGCGTACCCGAAAGTGAGCAAGCTCTTATGCGCGCTGCCGGACTCGGCCAGCAAGGTGGATGTCAATACTCTGACGCCGGAGCAGGCGCCCTTACTGGCAGCCCTGTTCCCGGGAAAACTCACCGCGGACGATGCCGTACGCCTGATTGAGTCGCGGCCGGAAACCGGCTGGGAAAGTATGGACGTCTTCAGCAAAGCGCTGGAACAGGCCTTCCCGCAGTTGAAGGACGAGTTGCCGCAGGTGGCCGGGCTGCTCTCCATCAACAGCCGGTATTTTCGCGTCAACTACACCGGCAATACCGATGAGTTAACGCTTCGCGTGGTGAGCCAGCTTCAGGTGAATAACGAAGCCGGTGAAATTGTGACGTGGCAACGTCGTTACCGAATGATTGAATAAGAAAAGTAGAACGCTATGAAACAGGTCCTTTTTGTTCGTCCCGACAGCCGTGAGGACGGGAAAATCATGTGGTGTGAGTCGGGAAGCGAACAGGTTACAACCCTGGACACCCCGCAGGCGCTGCATACCCTTGCCGACCATCCTCTGGCTGCGCGCGTGTGTCTGCTGCTGCCCGCCAGTGAGATGATCTTCCGCCACTTTACGCTGCCGAAGAAAATGGCGTCGCAGGCGACCGCCTTCTCGTGGATGGCGGAGGAGACTCTGATTGGTGAGGTGGACGATCTCCACTGGACGGTGCTGAACAAAAAAGGCGCCGAGGTGGACGCCGTGGCGATAGATTCCGCCCGCCTGCAGCAGTGGCTGACCCGCTTTCACGAGGCGGGCCTGAAGGTCATTCAGGTCCTGCCTGACGCCTGGCTGCTGCCGGTCACGGCGGGTGGAAGCACGCTGGTTGCGCGGGAAGAGAACTACTGGTTGCGCTTGTCGCCGCATATCGCCTGTAACGTTGAGGTTGGCCTGTTGCCGCTGCTGATGCAAAAAGCCGGAGAGGGCGAGGTCCGCTGCTACGGGGACATCCCGCCGGGCATTGAGGTTGACGAACAGCTGGCGGCAGAACATCCGCTGGTGCTGATCCAGCCGCAGTGGCGGGCGTGCCGCGTCAACGTGCTGCACGGTGCGTTCAGCGCGAAAGCGACCAGCGCGAGGGCGGCGAAAGGGATGAAGGCCGCCATCGCGGTGATGGGGCTTCTCTCTCTGGGCCTGCTGCTCGGCCCCCGCATCACCCTGGCGTGGATGCTGGCAGATCGGGAAAATCAGGTGCAGCAGGAGATGGTCGAGCTTTATCAACACCATTTTCCGAGTATGCGCCACCAGACCAACCTTAAGTACCATTTTGGACAGAACATCAAGAAGCAGCCTAAAGGCATTTTTTTGCAGATGGACGAACTGGAAAAGATCCGTCAGTCCGTTCCGTCGATGGAAATTACGCTGTTTGAATATGACGACACGCAGGGAGCCCTGACATTAAGCGTGAGTGCGCAAAACGAGCAGGCATTACAGGAATTCATTCATCAGGCCAGCCCGAATTTTGATTTTACGTTACAGCCTATTTCAAAGGACGCGCCGTATACGGCCATGATTACAGGGAAATATAAATGAAAGCGCGAATTGCACAGTTTACATCTCGTTATCAACAATACAGCACCAGAGAAAAATTCATTTTAAAAATAGCGGCGGGAGCTTTATGCAGCGCCGTCATCTATTACGCAGGGATAATTCCCCTGGATAACATGATAAAAAATAGCCAGGCGACGCTGGCGCGACAAATTGAAACGGTAAACTGGATGAAAACAGAAATTGATAAAAATCATCTGCCGGTGCTACAGGTGAAAACCGATAATCCACGCAGCGTGGTGGAGAATAGCGCGCATGAAATTAACCTGACGCTGACCGATATTCGTCAGGACGGTCAGACTCTGGCCTTTGTCGTGAACCGGGTCAACGTGTATGAATTAAAAAACTGGCTGCGGGAGATGAACCTCGCGTCAGGCGTCAGGCTGGAGAAAATAAACCTCACGCCCGTGGATCACCTGAGCGACGTGAAGGCCGAAATCCAGCTGACCTGGAAAAAAGTGGCATGAACGGGCTGATACTCGTCCGGGAGAGTTATCCCGTCGGGTTTGCCGCGATGAGCGGCGTATTCGGCGCGATCCTGGGGAGTTTTCTCGGCGTTGTGGTGGATCGCGTGCCGGGGATGGTGCTAGAGGAGGAGAGCCGCAGCAACCTGCTTTTCCCGGCGTCACACTGTCCCGTCTGCCAGCATGCTCTGCGCGCATGGGAGAACATCCCGCTGCTGAGCTGGCTGGTGCTGAGGGGACGCTGTCGTTGCTGCAAGTCGCCGATTCCGCTGCGGTTATTTTTACTCGAGCTGTTGACGGCGGTGTTCTTTGGCCTCACCGCCCGGTGGATACCGGACTTAGCATCCCTTTTCTCGCTGTGGGTGCTGGCGGCCTTTCTGCTGCCGCTGGCGATGATTGACGGACAGCACCAGCTGCTGCCCGACTGCCTGACGCAGCCGCTGCTCTGGGCCGGGCTGCTGTTCCACGCCTTCAGCCACGGGCTGCCCCTGCGTGATGCGCTGCTGGGCGCGGTGGCAGGCTATCTTTCGCTCTGGCTGGTGTACTGGGCGTTTCGTCTGCTTACCCGTCGGGAAGGGCTGGGCTACGGCGATTTCAAGCTGCTGGCGGCGCTGGGCGCCTGGTTCGGCTGGCAGTCACTCCCTGCGATTGAATTAATTGCCGCATTAAGTGGCATAGTGGGTTATTTGCTATTAAATAAATCGAATAAAAATAACCAAACCATCGCTTTCGGACCTTATCTGGCTTTTGCTGGAATAGCGCTCTATACCTGCCAGCTATTTTTGAATACCTATTAAATAACCGGGTCAAGTTTTTTTATCAATATTTTCGACGAGGAAAGAGAAGGACGACCTTTTATCCTCAGTGTATCGTAAAAGGCATAAGCTACACGGATTTTTAGCTTGTATCTTTTAATGGAGGAATACAACGCGTCTTTAAGGTTTGGATAACGGCTGTCTGCGTATTTAAAAACGCACTATGTGAATATCATTCCATGTTCTAAAGGAAGACATGGATCAATTTCGTTTACGAATAAATTTATCAGGAAAGAAAAATGAAATTTATTAAGCCTAAATATCTGGCGCTCTTTATTGCAGCGGCAACCGGTTCTGCATTCGCTGCTGCGCCAGGTGCGCCGACCATCGGCTCCGGCAATGACAAATTTGCGCTGGTCGAGGTGGATCAGGCCGCGCAGGATTACAACAGCCTCGTCAAGGTACATAACGACGGCGTGGATGTGAAAGTCGAGTGGAACGTGTGGAGCGGCGACGCGCCAACGTCTGCCAAAGTGCTGCTGGATGGTAAAACCGTGTGGACCGGCGCAGCTGGTGCAAGCGGCTCAGCCACCTTTAAAGTGAAAAAGGGCGGACGTTATCAGGAGCAGGTGGAAGTCTGTAATGCCAGCGGCTGCACCAAAAGCGCCAGCAAGCTGATCATCGTGGCGGACACCGACGGCAGCCATCTGCTGCCGCTGAACGCGCCGCTGCAGGAGAACAACAAAACGTTCGCCAAACATACTGATAAAGTGGTTGCGGCGTATTTCCCTGAATGGGGCGTTTACGATCGTAACTTCCCGGTTGATAAAATCCCGGCAGCGAACCTTAACCACATCCTCTATGGCTTCATTCCAATCTGTGGCGGCGACGGCATCAACGATGGCCTGAAAACCGTTGAAGGCGGTAACAGCTTCTCCGTACTGCAGCGCGACTGCGCGGGCCGTCCGGACTATACCGTCGCCATTCACGATCCGTGGGCTGCGCTGCAAAAACCGCAGTCTGGCGTCTCCAACTGGGACGACCCGTACAAAGGTAACTTTGGCCAGCTGATGGCGCTGAAAAAAGCGCATCCGGACCTGAAAGTGCTGCCATCCATCGGTGGCTGGACGCTGTCCGATCCGTTCTTCCACATGGGCGACCCGGCAATCCGTGCCCGCTTCGTCTCCTCTGTGAAAGATTTCCTGCAGACCTGGAAGTTCTTTGACGGTGTGGACATCGACTGGGAATTCCCTGGCGGCGGCGGCGTGAGCGAACATCTGGGTAACCCGCAGCAGGATAAAGCGACGTATACCGCCCTGATGCATGACCTGCGCACCATGCTGAACGAGCTGTCTGCACAGACTGGCCGTACCTATGAACTGACCAGCGCCATCGGTGCGGGCCGCGATAAGATTGAAGACGTGGATTACACCGCTGCTCAGCAGTACCTCGACCACATCTTCCTGATGAGCTATGACTTCTACGGCGGCTGGAGCAACACCGAGCTGGGCCACCAGGCCGCACTGCGCGCGCCGTCATGGCGTCCGGACACAAACTACACCACCGAGAACGGCGTGGACGCGCTGCTTGCTCAGGGCGTACAGCCAGGCAAGATCGTGGTGGGTGCGGGCATGTATGGCCGCGGCTGGACTGGCGTGCATGGCTACACCGGTGACAATCCATTCACGGGTACCGCAACCGGTATGGTGAAAGGTACCTGGGAACCTGGCGTGGTCGACTACCGTCAGATCGTTAACGAGTACAAAGGCAAGCCTGGCTGGGAATATGGTTACGACGCGAATGCTGAAGCGCCATATGTCTTCAATAAGTCTACCGGCGACCTGATCACCTATGAAGATGCACGCTCTACCGCCGCTAAAGGCAAGTATGTGCTGTCGAAAAACCTGGGCGGGCTCTTTGCCTGGTCTATTGACTCTGATACCGGCGACATCCTGAACGCGATGAACGAAAGTTTGCTGGGCGGTTCTACCCCGGTCGATCCGGTCGTCACCAACCATGCGCCAATCGCGTCTTCTGCGGATCAGAACGTCTCTGGCCCGGCAACCGTCACGCTTGATGGTTCTGCTTCCAGCGATCCAGACGGCGATGCGATTACCTACAAATGGACCCAGGTTTCTGGCCCATCTGTAACTCTCTCCAACAGCACCAAAGCGAAAGCAACCTTCAACGTTGCGGCAGCGACCAGCGACCAGACCATGGTGTTCCGCCTGACGGTTACGGATGCTAAAGGCCTGAGCAACGCCATTGATGTGCAGGTTGTGAACAAAGCGCCAAAAGCTAACCAGGCGCCAGTCGTGAACGCAATGGAGGCAGTGACGCTGCAGGCAGGAGAAACCTATGCTCTGCACGCGCAGGCTGTGGATCCAGACGGTGATGCGATGACCTTCTCCTGGAGCGTGCCAGCGGATATGCATGCAACCGGTACCGATACCGCGAACGTGACGATTACTGCACCAGACGTTGCCACCACGTCTACCTATACGCTGAGCGTAGTTGTAGGCGACGGCAAAACCAGCGTGCAGTCTAACGTGCAGGTAACCGTGAATCCGAAACCGGCTGACGTTACACCACCGTCTGATGAGGTTACACCTCCGTCTGATGACGTAACGCCGCCCTCTGATGAAGTTACGCCTCCGTCTGATGACGTGACCCCGCCATCTGACGAAGGGTCTGCAACCGGTAGCTGCGATGCGCCTGTCGATGCTAACGCCAGCAAATATGCCGCGTGGGATGCCAGCAAAATCTACAACAGTGGCGATACCGTGAGCTTCGACCATCTGGTGTGGAAAGCGAAGTACTGGACGCAAGGCAACCAGCCTGGCTTCGGTGTGGATGCCTGGGAGCTGGTCAGCAACGTGAAGATGAACTGGCGTTCTGACCTGGTTTATAACGGCGGCGAAACCACAACCTACCAGGGCAACGTTTACCGTGCCAAATGGTGGACCCGCGGTGACAACCCGGCTAACAGCGATGTATGGGTGAAAGAAGGTCCTTCAACAGACTGCAAATAACCTTCTGAACCGTGGATTGCGGGAATGATATCAACCCGCACTAGTTGGTCACACCCCACTTCGGGTGTGACCAACACTTCAGAATTATCGCTAATGATGAGCGGAAAGAGGTTCAGTATTTAAAAAGCAGGTGCTCATGAAACGCGTGATTATATTTTTACTGCTGTTTAGTCAAAGCGTATTCGCGAACTGTTGGGATAACGCCGGACATTATTATCATGTCGATCCGTGGTTATTGTATGCAATTGCCAAAGTCGAATCCGGAATGAATCCCCACGCGGTAGGCTGGAACCACGACGGCACGCGTGACGTCGGGTTGATGCAGATTAACAGCTCACACTTCAGTGAGTTAGAACGTCAGGGTATTGATGAAAATCAGCTTATTAATGAGCCCTGTACCTCCATTATGGTCGGCGCCTCCATCCTGTCCGGGATGATAAACGTGTATGGCTATAACTGGGAAGCGGTGGGCGCGTATAACGCCGGATTGAAAAAAGAAAATTATCCGCAGCGCATGCGTTATGCCCATAAAGTGTGGGCGAAGTATCAGCAAATAAAATCGGGTAAATAACCGTAGCATTATTTTTATTTTTTGAAGAATTCCTTTCGGTGTTCTTCAGAAAATGAAAAAGAACCACACTCTCGGGCTTATTTATTAAGGGAGTAATACATAAGCCGGGAATGTACTCACCCTAGTTGCTTAAATACAGGATTATTTGAAATGACGAAAAGGACATTACTGAGCGTTCTCGTGGCGGGGGCATGTATTGCACCCTTTATGGCCCAGGCTGCATCACTGCAGGCGGCCAGCAGTGAGCCGTACACCATGAAAGCCAGCGATCTGGCGAAAAAGGAAAAAGAGCTGACCAATTTCCCGCTGATGGTTTCGGTGAAGGATACCATTGCGACCCTGGACAATAGCCTCGTAGAGCAGATTGAGCCAGGTCGTGCCTCGAACCCTGACAACGTCAAGCGCGTTGAAGGGATCGTGAAGGCCAGCGACTGGGAATATCTCTTCCCGCTGCGCGCTCAGTCTTATACCTACAGTAACTTCCTGAAGGCTGTTGGTAAATTCCCGGCACTGTGTAAGACCTATAACGATGGTCGCGACAGCGACGCCATCTGCCGCAAAGAGCTGGCGACCATGTTCGCCCACTTTGCGCAGGAAACCGGCGGCCATGAGAGCTGGCGTCCGGAAGCCGAGTGGCGTCAGGCCCTGGTTCACGTTCGTGAAATGGGGTGGACCGAAGGCCAGAAAGGCGGTTATAACGGCGAATGTAACCCAGACATCTGGCAGGGGCAGACCTGGCCATGCGGTAAGGACAAAGACGGCGACTTCGTAAGCTACTTTGGCCGCGGCGCGAAGCAGCTGTCTTACAACTATAACTACGGTCCGTTCTCTGAAGCGATGTTTGGCACCGTCCGCACCCTGCTCGACAAGCCTGAGCTGGTGGCGGATACCTGGCTGAACCTGGCAAGTGCGATCTTCTTCTTCGCCTATCCGCAGCCGCCAAAACCAAGCATGCTGCAGGTTATCGACGGCACCTGGCAGCCAAACGATCACGATAAAGCCAACGGCCTGGTTCCGGGCTTCGGCGTGACCACCCAGATCATCAACGGTGGCGTAGAGTGCGGCGGCCCAACCGAGATTGCCCAGTCTGAAAACCGCATCAAGTACTACAAAGAGTTCGCGAACTACCTGAAAGTGCCTGTTCCGGCGAATGAAGTGCTGGGCTGCGCCAACATGAAGCAGTTCGATGAAGGCGGCGCCGGCGCGCTGAAGATCTACTGGGAGCAGGACTGGGGGTGGAGCCCGGATACGCCGGACGGTAAGACCTACTCCTGCCAGCTGGTGGGGTACCAGACGCCGTTCAGCGCGTTCAAAGAGGGTGACTACACCAACTGCGTTAAGAAGTTCTATAACGTGAATATCATTAACGACGACGGCTCAGCCGTGACCCCAGGGGAAGACAAAACCCCGGCTGACACCACGCCGCCAGCGGATACGACGCCAGCGGAAGATACCACCCCTGTTGAACCGGCTACCGTGAATCACGCCCCTGTGGCGCAGATTGCGGGCCCAATCGGGGCGGTTGAAGCGGGTGCGCAGGTTTCCCTGAGCGCGGAAGGCTCCACTGACGCCGACGGTAACAAGCTGACCTACACCTGGCGTTCCCAGGATGGCCAGACCGTGACCGGTCAGGACAAAGCGGTGGTGACCTTCAAGGCGCCAGAGTCTGCAACGGCTCAGCAGTACGAAATCGGCCTTACCGTCAGCGATGGCGAACTGACCAGCACCACGTCCTACCTGCTGAATGTGAAAGCGAAAGCCGAGTCTAAGGACGAAGGCACTTCCGGCTCTTACGCCGCGTGGAGCGCGAACAGCAAGTACAACGCAGGTGATATCGTGAACAACCACGGTAAACTGTTCCAGTGCAAACCGTTCCCGTACAGCGGCTGGTGTAACAATGCCCCGGCATACTACGAACCCGGCGCTGGCCTGGCGTGGGCTGATGCCTGGACGGCTCTGTAAAAGCAAACGGCAACCTTCGGGGTGCCGTTTTCGTATTTGCACCCTCTGTCTTTTACCGGGTGGCGCTGCGCTTACCCGGCCTACATGAGGCTAAGGGGCGAGGGGTCAGTACGGAGCCGTTGTAGGCCCGGTAAGGCGAAGCCGCCACCGGGCAAAAAGGCTAGCGATGCAGCTTCCCGTGATCCCGCAGCCACGCCGCCGTGCGCATAATCCCTTCATCCAGCGTCACAACCGGTTTATACCCCAGCTCATTCTCCGCCCGCGAAATATCCAGCGTGAAGTCAAAGTTGAGTTTAGAGACACCGTAATGCGTCAGCGCAGGCTCTTTGGCTGTTTTACTGCCAAAGCGCTCCATGCTGCGGGCGATCATGTCCAGCATTGGGTAGGGCACGGAACGGATACGGCAGTTGATCTGCAGCTCGTCGATCAGCCGCTGCACAATGCTGCGCAGCGTGCAGGGTTCGCCGTTAGTGATGTTGTAGGCGCGACCGGAGATCAGCTTATCGCAGTCCGGCTGGCTGGCCAGCCACATGGCGTGAACGGCGTTTTCGTAGTAGGTCATATCCACCAGCGCATCGCCGCCGCGCGGTAACAGCACGCTGCCGTAGTGATGCATCATCTGGGCCAGTCGCGGGATAAAGACTTTGTCGTGCGGCCCGAACAGGCTCTGCGGACGCAGGACCGTAAAGCGGGTGTGCGGGTTTGACTGTGCCAGCAGGTCGATGACCTCTTCGCTGGCCGCCTTGCTGCGGGCAAACTCGCAGGCAAAGCGAGCAGGGCGGAAATCTTCCTGCACGTCACGATGGTGGTGATAGTCGAAATAGAGTGACGGGGAGGAGATATGAATAAAGTTACGTACGCCCCAGGCAACGGCCCATTCCCCCAGACGGCGGGTGGCCCGCACGTTGGCGAGATCGAAGGCTTCCTGGGTCCCCCACGGGGAGGTAAAACTGGAGCAGTGCCATAGCGTGTCGATACCGGCGAGCATCACCTTCGCCTGCGAGGAGACCAGCTCCGTCAGGTCGGCATGGACGAACTCTGCGCCCATTTTTTGCAGCAGCTTACCCATCGCTTCGTTGCGACCGGTAGCCCTGACGCTGATGCCCTTGTTGCGCAGAAATTCGACCGCATTTCGGCCTAAGCCGCTGGTCGCCCCGGTAACCAGTACCTTCATAGCTATCCACTGTGTTGAAAAGAATTTCGTGCGCATTCTTTCGTGAATTACGGCGCTATGCAATGGGAAAGGTGAAAGAAAGAGAGTTTTATTTAGATCTTTTCCGTCTTTTGTTCTGCCCGTTGCGCAATGCGTTTCGCCATTCCCCGGAAGATAAACAGGTGGGCAGGGATCATCAACAGCCAGTAGAACAGACCCGGCATTCCGTGCGGATGCCACCAGGCGCGCACGTCCAGTTCACGATGATCGCCTTTGTCTTTCAGGGTAAAGCAGAGTCGGCCCAGTCCCGGGGCTTTCATGCCGAACAACAGCGCCAGCTGTTTTTCCGGTTCGACAATGATCACCTTCCAGCTGTCGACCGCGTCGCCCACCTCAAGATACGGTCGTGCCGGGCGGCCTTTCGCCAGCTGGTGGCCCACCAGCAGGTCCATCGCCCCGCGCGTTTGCCAGAGGAGATTACCGAAGAAATACCGTTCTTTGCCGCCAATCTGGTTCACCACCTCCCAGAGCGCGGCCAGGCTCGCGGAGGTTTTCACCGTGCAGCCCGCCTGTTTCGGGTAATAACCATACTCT
Source organism: Enterobacter sp. HMSC16D10 (assembly GCF_001807145.1). NCBI lineage: Bacteria > Pseudomonadati > Pseudomonadota > Gammaproteobacteria > Enterobacterales > Enterobacteriaceae > Enterobacter > Enterobacter sp. HMSC16D10. The sequence goes on along the minus strand of NZ_KV787894.1, from coordinate 115,587 downwards.
GGCCGCCAGCGGGCAAAGGCCTGGGCGTCGTAGCCCCAGTCGCTGGAGTTCACCAGCTGTTCTTCTTCCTTGAGCGTATTGTGCACGGCATCGTCAAAGCGGATCAGATCCTGAGGAATTAAGGCGCGCAGCGCGCGATCGTCGGCCAGCAGATCGTGCTTCAGCCCCTGAATCAGCGCTTTGGCGGTCGTCGGCGGCACCGAGGTGATGACATTCAAAAACCACACCGAAATCCAGCGCGTCGGGAAGGGAATGGGGATCAGCCAGCGGCGGCGGCCGCTGACGCGCATAAAGTGCTCGAACTGCGCCTGATAGCTCAATACTTCAGGACCAGCGGCTTCCAGCACGCGGTGTTGCTCCGCCGGGTGATCCAGCAGGGCCACCAGATAATGCAGGAGATTCTCCAGCGCAATCGGCGTGGTGCGCGAACGGACCCAGCGCGGCGGCGTGAGCACCGGCAGGTTGTAGACCATATCGCGCATCACTTCGAAGGCGGCAGAACCGGCGCCGACGATGATCCCGGCGCGCAGTTCGGTGACGGGTATATTGGCTCCCCGTAGGATGTCCGCCGTCAGCTGGCGGGCGCGCAGGTGATCGGACTGCTCGCGTTCAGGTGCCTGAAGTGAACTAAGAAAAATCACCTGCTTCACCGGGGTTTGCAGCAGGGCATCGCGGACGTTCATCGCCACCTGGCGCTCGTGGGCGATAAAATCTCCGCCTTCGCCCATGCTGTGCACCAGGTAGTAAAGCGTATCAACCCCTTCCAGCAGCGCGGGAAGCGCCTTCGGCCAGTTGAGGTCAACGTTGTGACAGGTAACGCCCGGCAAACCGAGTTTTTGCAGGCGTTCGGTATTGCGTGCCGCAGCCAGCACCTGGTGCCCCTGCTGGCTTAACGCCGCGGTGAGATGCTGACCGATATACCCGCTGGCGCCGAGCACCAGAATGCGTTGCGGCACGTGATGCTCCTTATCGCTGTAAAAACGCCTGCCAGTGTATTACCACGTCGGCCAGCTGCTCGCGGTTGACGTCGAGATGCATGACCAGACGCACCACAGGTGAGGCGTTGATCAGCACGCCACGTGCTTTCATGAACTCGCCAAGCGCAGCGGCGTGGTCATCGCCCACGCGGACGAACAGCATGTTGGTGTCGTGGCGCATCACGTCGGCGCCAATTTCACGCAGCTGCGCCGCCATCCACGCGGCGTTGTCGTGATCGTCCTTCAGGCGCGTCACGTTGTTTTTCAGGGCATACAGCCCGGCTGCCGCCAGAATACCCGCCTGACGCATGCCGCCGCCGGTCATTTTGCGCCAGCGGTTGGCACGCTTGATGTAGTCCGCGTTACCGACAAGAAGGGAACCCACTGGGGTGCCCAGCCCTTTAGAGAGGCAGATGGTGAACGAGTCGCAATATTGCGTAATCTCTTTCAGCTCGCAGCCGTACGCCACCACGGCGTTGAAGATGCGCGCGCCGTCCACGTGCAGGCCGAGCCCGTGCTCGCGGGTAAACTCCCACGCCGCCTTCAGGTATTCGCGCGGCAGGACCTTGCCGTTGTGGGTGTTTTCGAGGCTGAGCAGACGGGTGCGGGCAAAATGAATATCATCGGCTTTGATTTTCGCCGCGACTTTATCAAGGGGCAGGGTGCCGTCCGGCGCAGCGTCGATCGGCTGCGGCTGAATGCTGCCGAGCACCGCGGCACCGCCCGCTTCGTAGAGATAGTTATGCGCGCCCTGGCCGACGATATACTCTTCACCGCGCTCGCAGTGGCTGAGCAGCGCCACCAGGTTGGCCTGCGTGCCGGTGGGCAGGAACAGGGCGGCCTCTTTTCCGCTCAGCTCTGCGGCATAGCGCTGCAGTTCGTTGACCGTCGGGTCATCGCCGTAGACGTCGTCCCCGACCGGGGCGGCCATCATCTCTTCGAGCATGGCGCGACTCGGGCGGGTAACGGTATCACTGCGTAAATCAATCATGGCATGTCCTTATATTTAAAAAGGCGATGCCAGATGTTTTACCTGAGCCAGTTGGTTTTTGCCAGTTCGATCACCTCGTCACCGCGCCCGCTGATGATCGCGCGCAGCATGTACAGGCTAAAGCCTTTGGCCTGCTCAAGCTTGATCTGCGGCGGGATCGCCAGCTCCTCTTTGGCGACGACCACATCCACCAGCACCGGGCCGTCGATGGAGAAGGCGCGCTGCAGGGCTTCATCCACCTCGGACGCCTTCTCCACGCGGATGCCGGTGATGCCGCAGGCCTCGGCGATGCGGGCAAAGTTGGTGTCGTGCAGCTCGGTGCCGTCCGTCAGGTAACCGCCTGCCTTCATCTCCATCGCCACGAAGCCCAGCACGCTGTTGTTGAAGACCACGATTTTCAGCGGAAGCTTCATCTGCACCACCGACAGGAAATCACCCATCAGCATGCTGAACCCGCCGTCGCCGCACATCGCTACCACCTGACGCTCCGGCGCTGTCGCTTTTGCGCCCAGCGCCTGAGGCATGGCGTTAGCCATCGAGCCGTGGTTGAACGAGCCGAGCAGTCGGCGTTTGCCGTTCATTTTCAGGTAGCGTGCCGCCCAGACGGTTGGCGTGCCTACGTCGCAGGTGAAAATGGCGTCTTCGTCTGCGAAATGGCTGATCTGCTGCGCCAGATACTGCGGGTGAATGGCTTTGTCGCTCGGTTTGGCGAGATCGTCCAGACCCTTGCGGGCATCGCGATAGTCGCTTAGCGCTTTATCGAGGAATTTGCGGTCCGTTTTCTCTTCCAGCAGCGGCAGCAGGGCGGCAAGGGTGGATTTGATGTCGCCCACCAGCGCCATATCGACCTTGCTGTGCGCGCCGATGCTGGCCGGGTTGATATCAATCTGAATGATTTTGGCATCCGTCGGGTAAAACGCGCGGTACGGGAACTGGGTGCCGAGCAGGATCAGCGTGTCGGCGTTCATCATGGTGTGGAAGCCGGAAGAAAAACCGATCAGCCCGGTCATGCCTACATCGTAGGGGTTATCGTATTCGACGTGCTCTTTGCCGCGCAGGGCGTGGACGATCGGGGCTTTCAGCTTTCCGGCAAATTCCAGCAGCTCTTTATGCGCGCCCGCACAGCCGCTGCCGCACATCAGGGCGATATTGCTGGCGTAACGCAGCAGCTGCGCCAGCTTTTTCAGCTCCTCCTCGGCTGGCGTCACCACCGGCTGCGGCGCGTGATACCAGTGGGTGCTGGCTCCTTCCGGCGCGGCCTTGAGCGCCACGTCGCCCGGGATAACGACCACGGACACGCCGCGATTCAGCACGGCCTTGCGCATGGCGATCGCCAGAACCTGCGGGATCTGCTCCGGGGATGAAACCAGTTCGCAATAGTGGCTGCATTCACGGAACAGCTCCTGCGGATGCGTCTCCTGAAAATAGCCGCTGCCGATTTCGGAAGAGGGGATATGGGCGGCAATCGCCAGCACCGGCACGTGATTGCGGTGGCAGTCGAAAAGGCCGTTGATCAGGTGCAGGTTACCCGGCCCGCAGGATCCGGCGCAGACGGCCAGTTCACCGGTAAGCTGCGCTTCAGCACCTGCGGCGAACGCGGCAACCTCTTCATGGCGGGTCGGCATCCATTCGATGGTCTTCATCTTGTTGAGGCTGTCGCTGAGTCCGTTGAGGGAATCGCCGGTGACGCCCCAGATACGTTTTACGCCAGCCTGTTCGAGCGTTTTCGCTATATATGCAGCCACGGTTTGTTTCATGGTTGTCCGTCTCCTTTTTGTGATAACGCTTACAAGCTTAGAAGAAAGTCTCCGTATTGCCCGTCACATCCCCCCAATTAAAAGGTGCTTTTCACGCGCAACGCTTCGGCATAATCTGATGATACCTCAGTGAAAACAGGAATCATTTCAAATGGTTAAATCATTGTTAATTGCTGTTAATGAAAAGCTATCGTGCGACGATCTCGGCAAACTCTTGTTACGACTTGCCGTCGGCGGGCTGATGCTCTTTCACGGTTTGCATAAGCTGTTTGGCGGGGTGGGCTTTATCAGCGGCATGCTGGTGGAGAAAGGGCTGCCGGGGTTTATTGCCTACGGCGTGTTGATTGGCGAAGTGGTGGCGCCGATCCTGATTATTGTCGGGCTCTTTACGCGCCCGGCCGCGCTGGTGCTGGCGTTTACGATGATCGTGGCGTGGCTGATGGTGGGATTGGATGAGACATTCGCGCTCGACAAGGTCGGCGCATGGGCGATTGAAAGCCTGGTGTACTTCTTTATCGGCTCGCTGGCAGTGGCGTTTTTAGGGGCAGGGCGGTTTGCGCTGGGGAAAGCACCTGCGTGGCGGTAGGGGTTGGAATCTGTTCCGAGGGAAGGGGTCTACGGACCCTTTTTTATTGGTGAGTTTTAAGTTGTTGATTTCACAACGGTGAATTGTTGGTGGGGAAAAAAGGGTTTACGGAGAATTTTAGGGGGATTTCTTTATATCACAAGAAGATAGGTGTAGATTGTTCCAGTTCACTGCCGTACAGGCAGCTTAGAAACATCTTCACGAAGCCCGCCATTGAGCGGGTTTGTTCACTGCCGTACAGGCAGCTTAGAAAAAAGACTTTCCGACCGACAAAGTCACCACGGCTGTTCACTGCCGTACAGGCAGCTTAGAAACGACCTCGGTCGTGAAGCAGTCCAGATAAGAAGTTCACTGCCGTACAGGCAGCTTAGAAATGGATACGCCCTCATAAGGAGCGTGTAATATAGTTCACTGCCGTACAGGCAGCTTAGAAATCATCCCGGTAACGAGATGGATAAAGGCGCGGGTTCACTGCCGTACAGGCAGCTTAGAAACTAAACCAGTTAAAGCGGCGCTTTCAGTGGTTGTTCACTGCCGTACAGGCAGCTTAGAAATCAGACGATGGATCGATCCACGCCCACCGGCGGTTCACTGCCGTACAGGCAGCTTAGAAACGTATGCGTTTACTGAACGAACCCAATAATAATGTTCACTGCCGTACAGGCAGCTTAGAAATCAAGGCTAAAGTTTTGCTGCTGCAGGTATGGGGTTCACTGCCGTACAGGCAGCTTAGAAATGATGGCTGTAGCTTAGAATCAACCATCTTTTGTTCACTGCCGTACAGGCAGCTTAGAAAGTGTTCACGCGCGTAGACATCCACCAGCAGGGGTTCACTGCCGTACGGCAGCTTAGAAAGCACTTCAGCCGGGTAAGCGTCGGTGGTTAGGGTCCAATGCCGAACAGGCAGTAGGCACAACGTAGGCCGGGTAAACGCAGTGCCACCCGGCAAAAAAGCCCGGTGGCGCTGACGCTTACCGGGCCTACGAACGAACGTTTATTGTTTATGCGAGGACCAGATCGCCCTGCGGATGGCACGAGCACGCCAGCACGTAACCCTCGGCAATTTCCGCGTCGGACAGCGTCATGGTGCTGGTGACGGTGTACTCCCCGGAAACCACCTTTGTTTTACAGCAGCCGCACACCCCGGCACGGCAGGCCGCCGCCACCGGCACGTTGTTGCTTTCCAGCGCCTCCAGCAGCGTCGTGCCCACGCGGCCAAAGAAGGTCTGCGCAGGCTGCAGTTTGGTGAACTGAATCCCGCTGGTTGCCGCTTCCGCCACCGGCGTGAAGAACTGCTCTTTGAAGAAACGGGTCACGCCGAGCGCTTTCACTTCTTCTTCCACGATAGCCATGTACGGCGCCGGGCCGCAGGTCATCACGGTGCGGTTCGCGATATCCGGCACGCTTTGCAGCAACTCGCGGCTCAGGCGACCGGGCACAAAACCGTGCGTCGCGTTGTGCTCAGCCACCAGCGTCACCGGATAATCACGCCACTCCTCGGCAAAAATGACATCGTCCGGAGAGCGCACGCTGAAGATCGCCTGCACGTCGGCCTGCGGGCGGTTTTTTGCCAGCCAGCGGCGCATCGACATAATCGGCGTTACGCCACAGCCTGCCGCCAGCAGCAGGAATTTATCGTCCGCTTTGTCGTCACAGGTGAATTCACCCTGCGCGTCGGAGAGCCAGATATAATCCCCGCGCTTCACGTCACGGGTCAGCCACTGCGAGCCCGCGCCGTCATCAATGCGGCGGACGGTGAGCGTGATGTATTCGCTGACGCCCGGCGTGGAGGAGAGGGTGTAGGCGCGCAGGGTGTCTGCCGAATGGCGAACGCTAACCAGCGCATACTGACCTGCTCGGTACGGATAGTAGTCGTGGCACAGCAGCGACAGCGTCCACACATCCGGCGTCTCCTGATGGATGTGATGCACCTGCATCCGCCACGGGCAGTGTGAGGTTGGCATGGTCATGAATAGCTCCTTACGCGCTCAGCAGTTGCTTCATATCGTCTTCAACGTTGGTCACGGAACGCAGGCCGAATTTCTCGTTCAGCACGGCCAGCAGGTCCGGCGTCAGGAAGCCTGGCGCTGTCGGGCCGGTCACGATGTTGGTCACGCCCAGAGAGAGCAGGGTCAGCAGGATGACAATCGCTTTCTGCTCAAACCAGGAGAGCACCAGCGAGAGCGGCAGATCGTTCACGCCGCAGCCCAGTTTTTCCGCCAGGGTAACGGCCAGAATGATGGCCGAGTATGCATCGTTACACTGGCCCGCATCGATCAGGCGCGGCAGGCCTTCGATGTTGCCGAAGTCCAGCTTGTTGAAACGGTATTTACCGCACGCCAGGGTCAGGATCAGGCAGTCTTCCGGCACGCGGGTGGCGAAATCGGTGAAGTAGTTACGCTCGCCGCGCGCGCCGTCGCAGCCGCCGACGAGGAAGATGTGGCGCAGCTTTTCGCGGCTGACGAGGTCAATCAGCGAATCGGCGGCGCCGAGCAGGGTTTCGCGACCGAAGCCGACGGTGATCAGATGCGGGATCTCGCTGTACGGGAAGCCTGCCATCTGCTGCGCTTGCGCTATCACCGGTCCGAAATCGTCACCTTCAAGATGGCTCACGCCCGGCCAACCGACGATGCTGCGGGTCCAGATGCGGTCGTCATACGCGCCCACGGTCGGGTCGATGATGCAGTTAGAGGTCATCACGATAGGACCAGGGAAGCGGGCAAATTCCACCTGCTGGTTCTGCCAGCCGCTGCCGTAGTTACCGATCAGGTGCTTGAATTTACGCAGCTCCGGATAGCCGTGCGCTGGCAGCATTTCACCGTGGGTATAGACGTTAACGCCGGTGCCTTCGGTTTGCTTCAGCAGGTTGTAGAGATCTTTCAGGTCATGACCGGAGATCAGGATGCATTTGCCCTCGGTCGCTTTGACGTTGACCTGCGTCGGCGTCGGGTGGCCGTAGGTGCCGGTTTCACCCGCGTCCAGAATGCTCATCACGCGGAAGTTCATCTGGCCGATTTCCATTGAGCATTCCAGCAGCGCGTTCATATCGGCAGGCCAGGTGCCCAGCCACGCCATGATTTTATGGTACTGGGCGTAGATGTCGTTATCGTACTGACCGAGCACGTGCGCGTGTTCCATATAGGCCGCAGCGCCTTTCAGGCCGTACAGGCACAGCAGGCGCAGGCCGAGAATGTTGTCGCCAATCGCTGCTTTGTCTTTATTTGGGGTGAATTCGGCCGCCTGACGCTGCAGATCGCCGAGATCGTCGCTCACCAGCTGAAGGTCAGACATCGGGTTTTCCACGCGGGCGTTAGCATCCGCCTTCAGGCACTGCGCCTTCAGCGCTTCACGCAGGGCAATGGCTTCGCGGGCATAGCCAACAATGCGCGGAGAGTCGAAGTTAACGTTGGTCAGCGTGGAGAAGAAGGCGCGCGGGGCGAAGCTGTCGACGTAGTGGTCGATGATGCCATATTCGCGGGCTTTAAACGCCCATGCGGAAAGGCCTTGCAGGGCGGCAATCAGCAGGTCCTGCAGGTCAGATGTTTCTGCGGTTTTGCCGCACATACCCTGTGCGTAAGAGCAGCCATTGCCTGCGGGGTTACGGATGGTTTGTTCACATTGCACACAAAACATAATCACACCTGTTAAAGTTATATTTGATATACATGTTTAAGGTTATGCCTGTGCCAGAACGGAGAAAAGGGCTTTCTGCTACAAAATAGAGGGAGATTGATTTAGCGCAATTTTGGCGGCAGGCACCCTACCGCCAAAGAGGTATCAGGCCGAGAAGACGGCCATCAGAACCGGAACCAGCAGGCTTAAAATAAAGCCGTGAACGATGGCGGCGGGCACCATCTCCAGTCCACCAGAGCGTTGCAATACTGGCAGGGTAAAGTCCATCGACGTCGCGCCGCACAGGCCCAGCGCGGTAGAGCGGCTGCGGCGAACCAGCCCCGGGATCAGCATAATGGCGAGCAGCTCGCGCGCCAGATCGTTAAAGAAGGCGGCACTGCCGATGACCGGGCCAAAGGATTCGGTCAGCAGGATACCGGAGAGGGAATACCAGCCAAAGCCTGACGCCATCGCCAGACCGGTTTTCAGCGGCAGGTCGAGAATAAAGGCGTTAATGACGCCCGCCACCATGGAACTGGCGACCACAATGACCGCAACCATCATTCCCCGACGGTTTAAAACAATTTGCTTCAGCGTCATGCCATTATTTCGCAGCTGGATACCGATCAGGAACAGCAGGAAAATTAGCGTATATTCACTGGCCTCTGTCGCGTGCTGTAAAAATGCCCAGCCGGTCAGCCCAAGAAGAAAACCGAGCACCACGACGCCGCACAGTTTTAATGATTCCAGCGCCATCGCAATTCGGGAAGGCAGTTTTTCCTGATGATGATGGTTTTTCCACGGAACGGTGCGCTCAAGCCAGAATAATGCGGCGATATTACACAGCAAAATAACCACCACGGTGACCACAGAATAATGCAGGATGGAAAGCAGATTCGTCGCCAGATTATCCAGGAAGGCCAGGCTGATCCCCATAAAGAAAAGAATGACGTAAACAATCCAGCTGAGAAAACGGTTGATAAGCCGTAATGCGGATTCTCTGTGCAGCGGGATGAGATAGCCCGCAATCAGGGGCAGCAGAATAATGAGGAGTCCTGAAAACATGAACAGCCGGTCCTTTTGAGTATCTGTTGAGCGCCAGAGACACTACCCAATAAAGACTGTTCAGTAAAGCGGCAATAAAAAAGCCGGGTGGCGGCTGCGCCTTACCCGGCCTACAAGTGCACACTCACCTAGGTCGGGTAAGCGTTAGCGCCACCCGACACCGCGCGCAATTAATCGCGTTTTTCCAGCAGGGTGCGGTACAGCACGCCACCCAGGATACCGCCGATAATCGGCATCACCCAGAACAGCCAGAGCTGCTCAAGCGCCCAGCCGCCCTGGAAGATGGCGACGGCGGTGCTGCGTGCCGGGTTAACGGAGGTGTTGGTAACCGGAATGGAGATCAGGTGGATAAGCGTCAGTGCCAGACCAATGGCGATCGGTGCGAAACCGGCTGGCGCGTGTTTGTCGGTTGCGCCGTGGATCACCAGCAGGAAACCTGCGGTCAGCACAATTTCAATCACGATGGCAGACAGCATGGAATAACCGCCCGGAGAATGCTCGCCGAAGCCGTTAGAGGCGAAGCCGCTGGCCGCCGCGTCGAAGCCAGCTTTACCGCTGGCAATGACGTACAGAACGCCCGCTGCGATAATACCGCCCACCACCTGAGCGACAATATAGCCAATCACCTCTTTCGCCGGAAAACGACCGCCGGCCCATAAACCTAATGTCACTGCCGGGTTAAAATGACCGCCGGAAATATGCCCCACGGCAAAGGCCATGGTTAATACGGTTAAACCAAATGCCAGCGCGACGCCGACAAAACCGATACCTAATTCCGGGAATGCTGCTGCCAGAACGGCGCTACCGCAGCCACCAAATACCAGCCAGAATGTACCAAAGCATTCTGCTGCCAATTTTCTAAACATAACCACCTCAAATAATTTTCCGCACGCTTTCCCGCGCGCGGGATATATCGCCATAAAGGGATGACGACTCAAAGAGTCCGTATTTTAGAAACCAATAACACCCCTTCGCCACTTAAATAAATTCGATTAATTTGATTTAAGGCAATGTGATGTCAATCCTTGTTCAAATCAGCGGTAAATAGAGCATAGACCAATTCTCGTCAGGGTGAATGTTGTGCTGTCGTGACAGGGCGCCTCCCGCTATACTGCTGATAACTTAAAGGAAAAAGTGAACATTGCGCGGGGGATTTATGCTTCTCGAACGTGTGGAAATTGTCGGGTTTCGCGGTATTAACCGCCTGTCGCTGCAGCTGGAACAGAACAACGTCCTGATCGGCGAGAACGCCTGGGGTAAGTCCAGCCTGCTGGATGCGCTGACGTTACTGCTTTCGCCCGAAGACGATCTGTATCACTTCGTTCGCGACGATTTCTGGTTCCCGCCCGGCGACGTGACGGGGCGCGAGAAGCACCTGCATATCATCCTGACGTTCCGCGAATCCGAACCCGGGCGCCATCGGGTGCGTCGCTTCCGCCCGCTGTCACCCTGCTGGGTGCCGTGCGATGATGGTTTCCACCGGATATTCTACCGGCTGGAAGGGGAGATGGCGGAAAACGAGGGCGTGTTGACCCTGCGTGATTTTCTTGATGAGAAGGCCAGCCCGATCCCGCTGGACAATATCGACGATCTGGCCCGCCATCTGATCCGCCTGACGCCTGTGCTGCGCCTGCGCGACGCGCGTTTTATGCGGCGTATCCGTAACGGTACCGTACCGAATATGCCGGAAGTGGAAGTCACCGCCCGCGAGCTGGATTTTCTGGCGAGAGAGCTGGTGTCGCGTCCGCAGAATCTGACCGACGGTCAAATTCGTCAGGGATTGTCCGCAATGGTACAGCTGCTGGAGCACTATTTTTCCGAGCAGGGAACGTCGGAGTCGCGCCACCGCCTCATGCGCCGCCGCTCTCATGACGAACAGCGCAGCTGGCGCTACCTCGATATCATTAACCGGATGATCGACCGGCCCGGCGGTCGTACCCATCGGGTGATTTTACTGGGTCTGTTTTCAACGCTTCTGCAGGCCAAAGGCACCGTGCGTCTTGACCGGGACGCCAGGCCGCTGCTGCTGGTGGAAGACCCGGAAACGCGCCTGCATCCCATCATGCTCTCCGTGGCATGGCATCTGCTGAACCTGCTGCCGCTCCAGCGCGTTACGACCACCAATTCCGGCGAATTATTATCGCTGACGCCGGTCGAGCACGTCTGTCGTCTGGTGCGTGAATCTTCCCGCGTCTCCGCCTACCGGTTAGGTCCGGGTGGATTGAACGCGGAAGACGGGCGGCGCATCGCGTTTCATATTCGCTTTAACCGCGCGTCGTCGCTCTTTGCCCGCTGCTGGCTGCTGGTGGAAGGAGAGACGGAAACCTGGGTCATCAACGAACTGGCGCGCCAGTGCGGCCACCATTTTGATGCGGAAGGCATTAAGGTGATTGAATTCGCCCAGTCGGGACTCAAGCCGCTGATAAAATTTGCCCGCCGGATGGGGATCGAGTGGCACGTTCTGGTCGACGGTGATGAGGCGGGCAAAAAATATGCCTCGACCGTACGCAGCCTGCTGAATAACGAGCGCGAGGAAGAGCGCGACCATTTAACCATGCTGCCCGCGATGGACATGGAGCACTTTATGTATCGTCAGGGGTTCGACGACGTATTCCACCGAATTGCCATGGTGCCGGTCGATGTCCCGATGAACATGCGGCGCGTGATCGCCAAAGCTATTCATCGTTCTTCAAAACCGGATTTAGCCATTGAAGTGGCGACGGAAGCGGGGAGACGGGGCGTGGAGGCGGTGCCGACCCTGCTGCGGAAGATGTTTTCCCGCGTGCTGTGGCTGGCACGCGGGAGAGCGGATTAACGTTGAGTCGCCTGGTTCACCTGCTGAATCAGGCTGTCCAGCAGCGCGTAGCGGCGGCGATATTCGGAGCGTTTTTTGCTCGCAATCTCTTCCATCGGTTTACGCGGCATGACGAGTGGCAGCATGAAGTTGCCGCTATCCTGCTTTTCGCCGCCGATGGAAATCCAGAAACTGTCGTAATCGGCCAACAGTTTCCCCTCTTTTTTCTTGCGGTAGCGCCAGCTGCGATAAATATGGGTGTCATTACTGACGGCGACAATCTGTTCTACCGGGAAGGCGGTGCCGAGGGTCATGGCGGCTTCGACCAGCAGACGTTTTGGGAACAGACCATGGCAGGCCTTCGTCGCACCCTGGATCAGCTCATGGGGAACGTGGGCTTTTGCGCCCTGCAGGCCGCCGATAAACAGCGTCGATTTTCCCTCAAACTGGCACAGGGTGAAGGTCATCTCGGCCAGCACCGTATTCTGGTGGTCGCAGAAGGCGAGGGTGGCTTCCCCTTCTTTATCCAGAAACGCATCGGCGCACAGGCGGACGGTAAATTGCTCTTCATCTTTACCGGTTAAGGTGAGCAGCGTGAAGCCCTTTTTCGACAGATAGCCCGAGAGCAGCGATGCCGGCATATGGCGGCTCATCGTTTGATAGTGCCAGTTAAGGGACTCAAGGGCCTGCTGGCGATCCATATTCACCGTCAGCCAGGGGCGATGCAGACGGCACGGCAGTCCTGGCTGCACCTGCAGCATTTGCATCAGGCTCGGCTGTTTTGCAAGGCTCGTCAACAGGCGAGCGGTACTTACAGGCGTCGCCAGCGAACGTAGCATGAATTTACGTCGATAGGCGGGGTTTTGCCACGCCAGTCCTGGCGTGAGCTTACCGGAAGCCAGATGACTGAAGAGCTGCCAACCCGATGCAGGCTGTGGCAGGTTTGAAAAAGGTGTATCGACGATGGAAGACATGTTAGATCCTGCTTCTTGATGAAGATCTCCATTTCAGCAGGCGAACGTTCAACGTCTCGTAAACAAATTGTGACGATTTCGGAGAACAGGGGTTTCGTTGAGGAGTCGTTTAGATAGAATCAGCATTTATCATTGCCAGAACATTTATTTGGAATATTTATGAACCTCAAGGGAAAACGCAGAACGCTGTTTCTGCTGCTGGCGGTCGTGGTGTTAGCCGGTGGGTACTGGCTATGGCAGGTGCTGAATGCGCCGGTGCCGCAGTATCAGACGCTGATTGTTCGTCCGGGCGAACTGCAACAAAACGTCCTCGCGACGGGCAAGCTTGATGCCCTGCGCAAGGTTGACGTCGGCGCGCAGGTCAGCGGTCAGCTGAAAACGCTGTCGGTTGAGATTGGCGATAAGGTAAAAAAAGGCCAGCTGCTCGGCGTGATCGATCCTGAACAGGCCGAGAACCAGATCCGCGAGGTGGAAGCCACGCTGATGGAGCTGCGCGCGCAGCGCGCGCAGGCGCAGGCAGAGCGTAACCTGGCCCAGGTGACGCTGACCCGTCAGCAGGCGCTGGCCAAAACCCAGGCGATCTCGAAGCAGGATTTAGATACGGCCACCACGGAACTGGCGGTGAAGCAGGCGCAGATTGGCACGATTGACGCGCAAATCAAACGCAACCAGGCCTCGCTGGATACGGCGAAAACCAACCTCGACTACACCAAAATCGTTGCGCCGATGGCCGGGGAAGTGACGCAAATTACCACGCTGCAGGGGCAGACGGTGATTGCCGCGCAGCAGGCGCCCAACATTCTGACGCTGGCGGACATGAGCACCATGCTGGTCAAAGCTCAGGTCTCGGAGGCGGACGTTATCCATCTCAGACCGGGGCAGAATGCCTGGTTTACGGTGCTGGGCGATCCGCAGACGCGCTACGAAGGCGTGCTGAAAGACATTCTCCCGACGCCGGAAAAGGTTAACGACGCCATCTTCTACTATGCCCGTTTTGAAGTGCCGAACCCGCAGGGCGTGCTGCGTCTCGACATGACCGCGCAGGTGCATATCCAGCTGACCGGCGTGAAGAACGTGCTGACCATTCCCCTCTCCGCGCTGGGTGAGTCCGCCGGTGATAGCCGCTATAAAGTGAAAGTGCTGCGCAACGGCGAAACGCGCGAGCGCGAAGTGGTGATTGGCGCGCGCAACGACACCGACGTGGTGGTGGTGAAAGGGCTGGAAGAGGGTGAGGAGGTTGTCATCAGCGAAAGCCTGCCCGGAGCCGCGAAATGACGGCATTGCTTGAGCTGAAAGACATTCGCCGCAGCTATCCGTCGGGCGATGGCCCGGTGGAGGTGCTAAAAGGCATCTCCCTTCGGGTGGAGGCGGGCGAGATGGTGGCGATTGTCGGGGCATCGGGCTCCGGTAAATCGACGCTGATGAACATTCTCGGCTGCCTGGATAAACCCACCAGCGGCACGTACCGCGTGGCCGGGACGGACGTATCAACGCTGGACGGCGACGCGCTGGCGAAGCTGCGTCGGGAGCACTTCGGCTTTATCTTCCAGCGTTACCATCTGCTTTCTCACCTCAATGCCGCGCAGAACGTGGAAGTTCCGGCGGTCTATGCGGGCGTCGAGCGGAAAAAACGCCTCGAGCGCGCGCAGATGCTGCTGACGCGCCTGGGGCTGGCGGAGCGGGTGGAGTATCAGCCCTCGCAGCTGTCCGGCGGCCAGCAGCAGCGCGTGAGTATTGCCCGTGCCCTGATGAACGGTGGGCAGGTGATCCTCGCGGATGAGCCAACCGGCGCGCTCGACAGCCATTCCGGCGAAGAGGTGATGGCGATCCTGCACCAGCTTCGCGATCAAGGGCATACGGTCATTATCGTGACCCACGATCCGCAGGTGGCGGCGCAGGCGGAGCGAATCATTGAGATCCACGACGGCGAGCTGGTCAGCAACCCGCCGCCGCGTGAGTCCAGGGCTGCGGCGCCGAAAGAAGTGCTTCCGGCATCAACCGGATGGGGGCAATTTTCCAGCGGCTTTCGTGAAGCATTGACCATGGCCTGGCTGGCGATGGCGGCCAATAAAATGCGTACCCTGCTGACGATGCTCGGCATCATCATCGGTATTGCCTCGGTGGTGTCGATTGTGGTGGTGGGCGATGCGGCCAAGCAGCTGGTGCTGGCCGATATCCGCGCTATCGGCACCAATACCATTGACGTCTATCCCGGCAAAGACTTTGGTGACGACGAGCCTCAGTATCAGCAGGCGCTGAAATACGACGATCTGGCGGCCATCCAGAAGCAGCCATGGGTCAACTCCGCCACGCCTGCGGTGTCGCAAAACCTGCGCCTGCGCGTGGGCAATGTTGACGTGGCGGCCAGCGCGAACGGCGTCAGCGGGGATTATTTCAACGTCTACGGTATGACCTTCAGCGAAGGGGCCACCTTTAACGCCGAACAGCTGGCGGGCAGGGCGCAGGTGGTGGTGCTGGACGCGAACTCGCGCAGACAGCTCTTCCCCAATAAAGCCAACGTGGTGGGCGAAGTGATCCTGGTCGGCAACATGCCTGCCACGGTCATCGGCGTGGCGGAAGAGAAGCAGTCGATGTTTGGCAGCAGCAAGATCCTGCGCGTCTGGCTTCCCTATACCACCATCTCCGGGCGGATTATGGGGCAGTCCTGGCTCAACTCCATCACCGTGCGCGTGAAGGAGGGCTACGACAGCGCGCTGGCCGAGCAGCAGCTTGAGCGGCTGCTCACCCTGCGCCACGGGAAGAAGGATTTCTTCACCTGGAATATGGACGGCCTCTTGAAAACGGCGGAAAAGACCACACGTACTCTTCAGCTGTTCCTCACGCTGGTGGCGGTGATTTCGCTGGTCGTCGGCGGTATCGGGGTGATGAACATCATGCTGGTGTCGGTAACCGAGCGTACCCGGGAGATTGGCATCCGCATGGCGGTCGGGGCCAGAGCCAGCGACGTGCTGCAGCAGTTTTTGATTGAAGCCGTGCTGGTGTGTCTGGTCGGCGGTGCGATGGGGATTGCGCTCTCGATGATGATCGCCTTCGCGCTCCAGCTCTTTTTACCCGGCTGGGAGATTGGCTTCTCGCCGGTGGCCATTATTACCGCATTCTTGTGTTCAACCTTTACCGGCATTTTGTTTGGCTGGTTGCCCGCCCGCAACGCGGCGCGGCTGGATCCGGTGGATGCGCTGGCTCGGGAATAACCCGAAAATAAAAATGCCAGCCGATCGGGCTGGCATTTTGACTGCGGGATGTACACAATAAAACAGAGAGCTATGCAACCGTCTCTGCTTCAATGGGGACGATAAGGCTTGCATGATTGCCTTTTGGTCCCTGGTGGACATCGAACCGGACGGACTGCCCGGCTTTGAGCGTTCTGTAACCATCCATCTGAATGGTGGAATAGTGAGCGAAGATATCCTCGCCGCCGCCTTCGGGGCAGATGAAGCCAAACCCTTTGGCGTTGTTGAACCACTTAACAGTACCCATTTCCATGCTTCGACATCCTTCGTAAATCTTATAAGTTAAGATGGAATGAACCGGTGGTGGAGTGGGGGCTGTTCAAAACCTCGCCATCTCACGCTTGTACAATTTAGAGAAACGAAAGACGTCGTCAAGCGTTTGGCGCTGGAGATGGGACAATAATCAACCAAAGTTTGAAGCAGTTAACGCTATTGCAACAGTTTGTGACAGACATCGCGGATGACAGTAATAGATGATTGTTATCTAACATCTGAGGCAGATTCAAAGTGGTTATGCAAAATGGGTAAGACCAACGACTGGCTGGATTTTGACCAGCTGGCGGAAGACAAAGTGCGTGACGCGCTAAAACCGCCATCTATGTATAAAGTTATGTTAATGAACGATGATTACACGCCGATGGAATTTGTTATTGACGTGCTACAAAAGTTCTTTTCTTATGATGTAGAACGTGCAACGCAACTGATGCTTACCGTTCATTATCGTGGCAAAGCTATCTGCGGCATCTTCACAGCCGAAGTGGCGGAAACCAAAGTGGCGATGGTGAACGACTATGCGAGGGAGAACGAGCATCCGTTGCTGTGTACGCTGGAAAAGGCCTGATAAGGCATAAAATTGGGGGAGGTGCCTATGCTCAATCAAGAACTGGAACTCAGTTTAAACATGGCTTTCGCCAGAGCGCGTGAGCACCGACATGAGTTTATGACCGTCGAGCATTTACTGCTCGCACTGCTTAGCAACCCATCTGCCCGCGAAGCGCTGGAAGCCTGCTCCGTGGATCTGGTGGCGCTACGTCAGGAACTCGAAGCCTTCATCGAACAAACCACACCGGTGCTGCCTGCCAGTGAAGAAGAGCGCGACACGCAGCCGACGCTCAGCTTCCAGCGCGTGCTGCAGCGCGCGGTATTCCACGTCCAGTCTTCTGGACGTAGTGAAGTGACTGGCGCAAACGTCTTAGTCGCCATCTTCAGCGAGCAGGAGTCACAGGCTGCCTATCTGCTGCGCAAACACGAAGTCAGCCGCCTCGATGTGGTTAACTTTATCTCTCACGGAACGCGCAAAGACGAGCCTAACCAGGCATCGGATTCCAGCAATCAGGTCAATAACAATGAAGAGCAAGCAGGCGGGGAGGATCGTATGGAAAACTTCACCACCAACCTTAACCAGCTTGCTCGCGTTGGCGGTATCGATCCGCTGATTGGTCGCGATAAAGAGCTGGAGCGCGCGATCCAGGTGCTGTGCCGTCGCCGCAAGAACAACCCGCTGCTGGTGGGGGAATCTGGCGTGGGTAAAACCGCGATTGCCGAAGGCCTTGCCTGGCGCATTGTGCAGGGCGACGTACCGGAAGTGATTGCCGACTGCACCATCTACTCGCTGGACATCGGCTCGCTGCTGGCGGGCACCAAATACCGTGGTGATTTTGAAAAACGCTTCAAGGCGCTGTTAAAACAGCTGGAGCAGGACACCAACAGCATCCTGTTTATCGATGAAATCCACACCATCATCGGCGCGGGTGCGGCCTCCGGTGGCCAGGTGGATGCGGCTAACCTGATCAAACCGCTGCTCTCCAGCGGCAAGATCCGCGTGATTGGCTCCACCACCTACCAGGAGTTCAGCAACATCTTTGAGAAAGACCGTGCGCTGGCGCGCCGCTTCCAGAAAATCGATGTGACCGAACCGTCCGTCGAGGAAACGGTGCAGATCATCAACGGCCTGAAGCCGAAGTATGAAGCGCACCACGACGTGCGTTACACCGCGAAAGCGGTGCGTGCGGCGGTGGAGCTGGCGGTGAAATACATCAACGACCGTCATCTGCCGGATAAGGCGATTGACGTGATTGATGAGGCCGGGGCCCGTGCGCGCCTGATGCCGGCCAGCAAGCGTAAGAAAACCGTTAACGTGGCGGATATTGAGTCCGTGGTGGCCCGCATCGCGCGTATCCCTGAGAAGAGCGTTTCTCAGAGCGACCGCGACACGCTGCGCACCCTTGGCAATCGCCTGAAAATGCTGGTCTTTGGTCAGGATAAAGCCATTGAGGCCTTAACCGAAGCGATCAAGATGGCCCGCGCAGGACTGGGGCATGAGCACAAGCCTGTCGGTTCCTTCCTGTTTGCCGGCCCGACCGGTGTGGGGAAAACTGAGGTAACGGTTCAGCTCTCTAAAGCGCTGGGCATTGAGCTGCTGCGCTTTGATATGTCCGAGTATATGGAGCGTCACACCGTCAGCCGTTTGATTGGTGCGCCTCCGGGCTACGTGGGCTTTGACCAGGGCGGCCTGCTCACCGACGCGGTGATCAAGCATCCGCACGCGGTACTGCTGCTCGATGAAATCGAGAAAGCGCACCCGGACGTGTTCAACATCCTGCTGCAGGTGATGGACAACGGGACGCTGACCGACAACAACGGGCGCAAGGCGGACTTCCGCAACGTGGTGCTGGTGATGACCACCAACGCCGGGGTGCGTGAAACCGAGCGTAAATCCATCGGCCTGATCCACCAGGATAACAGCACCGATGCGATGGAGGAGATCAAGAAGATCTTCACGCCGGAGTTCCGTAACCGTCTGGACAACATTATCTGGTTCGATCACCTCTCTACCGAGGTGATCCATCAGGTCGTGGACAAGTTCATTGTCGAGTTGCAGGTTCAGCTGGATCAGAAAGGCGTGTCGCTGGAAGTAAGCCAGGAGGCCCGCAACTGGCTGGCCGAGAAAGGCTACGACCGTGCGATGGGGGCCCGTCCGATGGCGCGCGTGATTCAGGACAACCTGAAGAAACCGCTGGCGAACGAGCTGCTGTTTGGCTCGCTGGTGGACGGCGGCCAGGTGACCGTGGCGCTGGATCAGGCGAAGAACGAACTGACGTACGATTTCCAGAGTGCAGCGAAGCACAAGCCGGAAGCGGCTCACTGATTTCTTACGTAGGTCTTAAAAACCGGGCAATAGCCCGGTTTTTTTATGCCTGCCAAGGTAAAAGCAAAACGACAACTGTGTTGTCGTTTTTAGTGTTTTCTCCCTCTCCCTGTGGGAGAGGGTTGGGGTGAGGGCAACAGGCCGCAGAGGAATTTTGCGAGGCGCTTTCCAGTTTCTTTCGAAGTCAGTTGCTGGATAAATCCACAGGAATAAAATGGCGGCGCACCTGCAAAATCAGGTGCCGGGATTGGCGTCCTGAAAGTGTGCACAAACAATCTTACGTGCATAAAGGATTACATATGATTGATATTAATAATTTCGCCCAATTTTACAGCGAACTCTCACTCAACCCCGATCTCCCCACCCTGGCCGAGCGCTGCAACCTGCTCACCGAAATCCTGCTGGATTGCAAATCACTCCCACAAACGCAGCCCGTATGTCGTTGCCTTGGGGCTTATCTGGAAGAGGTAAAATCCGGCCTCACAGAATCCATGCGTGATTTTCAAGTGGTGGAATTTGAGGACGAAGCGGAAAAACCGCGACAAAAAGAGTGGTTGCTGGAAGATACAGAAACGAAATGCGACTACTGCCGGGCGTTAAACCATGTGCTGCTGGTGTCGCATTTTGACTGCGATATGTTGCCGCACCTGACGGGGTTGCTGCATGACATTACGCATTCAATGGCCGCGGATGTCGTTGCACCTCAAAGTGCAGAAACGGTAATTCATATTATTTCCTGAGTGCTATCTGAGGCGTCGGGGGTGTTCCTCTGACGCCATTGGTTTAAACCCTTTTTTCTGATGCTTACGTAACCTTTTGATTTATATAATGCGAATTTACGAACCAGAAAAAAGGGTTTTATGCGGGAAAGTTGATTATTTTCTTTTTTAACAATAAGATGGCGCAGTTTCCTTTCAGTTCACTGCCGTACAGGCAGCTTAGAAACGGTTGGTCCTGTCCGTTTTGAGTAATGATGTTGTTCACTGCCGTACAGGCAGCTTAGAAATCGGAAGTTGCACCGATGCCCTGCGAACCTGGGTTCACTGCCCTACAGGCAGCTTAGAAAATTCCTCGTATGTTGCTTCGAGAAACCAAAGAGTTCACTGCCGTACAGGCAGCTTAGAAATGCTTAATAGGGCGCACAACATCGTCGTCACCGTTCACTGCCGTACAGGCAGCTTAGAAAGCAGGGCGTAACCATCACGATCACTGCAATGACGTTCACTGCCGTACAGGCAGCTTAGAAAGGCAGGAACGGAACTACAGCGCGACGATCAGGGTTCACTGCCGTACAGGCAGCTTAGAAATTGTTCAGAGTCGGAAGCTTGTCAAACTTCTGGTGCACTGCCGTACAGGCAGCTTAGAAATGGATATATTGACCACTTCTGATTATTCTTTAGTGCACTGCCGTACAGGCAGCTTAGAAAGTCGTGGTAAACGCCATGACTATTTCACATCGGTGCACTGCCGTAAAGGCAGCTTAGAAAAACGGGAGTAGACCGTATTTCTGTTTCCGCGCGTGCACTGCCGTACAGGCAGCTTAGAAATTCGAGGGTTATCAGGAGGCTCTCAACCGCATGTGCACTGCCGTACAGGCAGCTTAGAAAAGAATTTAGTCCCATATTCGCCACAACCGAAATGTGCACTGCCGTACAGGCAGCTTAGAAAAAACCGTTTAATCTGGGATAACTGGCAGAAATTGTGCACTGCCGTACAGGCAGCTTAGAAATATTGGCCGTTAATCGCCTCATTACGCAAAGCGTGCACTGCCGTACAGGCAGCTTAGAAAGTGTCGAAGCGCTGATCTGTCAGGTCAAGCCAGTGCACTGCCGTACAGGCAGCTTAGAAAGTCCACGCAGGCCGCAAGACCTGGGAACAGAAGTGCACTGCCGTACAGGCAGCTTAGAAAACCAGCCGCGCTTCACCAGCATCGGCTCCAGCGTGCACTGCCGTACAGGCAGCTTAGAAAGTACTCGATACCCTCAAAACCGAATTTAAGCTGTTCTCTGCCGTACAGGCAGCTTAGAAAGCTGGAATCAAAGTGATGGAGTGAGTATAAGGATGCACTGCCGCACACGCAGCTCAGCAAAATAGAAAATAAGGCCTAACAGTCCTCGGACCGTGCACTGTCGAACAGACAGCCCTGAAGCTGGAACGAACGGCTAAATAATTGTTCAAATAATCGACTGCGACACACAAAAATAAGGCCGGGAATATCCCGGCCTTATTTAATATTCATCTGCCATTACAGGCGAAAACAATTAGCGACTACGGAAGACAATGCGGCCTTTGCTCAGGTCGTACGGGGTCAGTTCAACAGTCACTTTGTCGCCCGTCAAAATGCGGATGTAGTTTTTGCGCATTTTACCGGAGATGTGCGCAGTTACCACGTGACCGTTTTCCAGCTCTACGCGAAACATGGTATTAGGTAACGTATCAAGTACGGTACCCTGCATTTCAATATTGTCTTCTTTGGCCATCTAATCCTCTGGGGTATCACTACCAAGTTTTGAACCGGCAAGATAATGCCGAAATTCATCAATTAAGTAAAGAATTGCGCGTTTGAAACGCAGCAAAACAGTTTCGGCGCATTGCCCAAGCGTCACGGTACAACCGAACGGAAAGCGCATTCGTAAAGGGGATACAACAGGATAAACGTCAGGACGTTATCTGAAGCGAAGGTCCCAAACGGCGGCGGGGCAACAGGCAGAAGCTACTCTGCGGCGTAATTATAACACCCTCACAAAAAATATGCGGAAAACATTTAGGCATTGGGCATAAAGAGCGTTCTCGGTATCCAGAAGTCGCGCGGGAGCTTTTCCTGACGACTGGCATCCAGATGCTCGATGTACTGGCGTCGCGGTATCTCAACGGCGCCGAGGGAAGCCGTGTGCTCATTGAGCACCTGACAATCGATCAGGCGTCCGCCGCGCTGGGCAAATGCCTGGCAGAAGACCAGCAGCGCTGTTTTCGAGGCGTTAACCGCGCGGGAGAACATCGACTCACCGCAAAACAGCGTCCCCTGCGCCACGCCATACATGCCGCCGACCAGTGCTCCGCCGTCCCACACCTCAATGGAGTGCGCGTAGCCAAGCTCGTGAAGCTGGTGGTAAGCGGTAATGATATCGCGGGTTATCCATGTTCCCTCAAACCGGTCTTCGGCACAGCCTTCAATGACCTGACCAAAGGCGTGGTTCAGGGTGACGCGGTACGGTGATTTTGCATGGAAACGCTTCATGCTGCGGCTCAGGTGAAACTGCTCTGGCCACAGCACGGCACGCGGATCGGGAGACCACCATAAAATCGGGTCGCCGGGAGAAAACCAGGGGAAGATGCCGCGCTGGTACGCCATCAACAGCCGCGCAGGGCTGAGGTCACCACCAAGGGCCAGCAGCCCATTGGGCTCACGCAGCGCCCCTTCAGGAGAAGGGAACGCGATGTTATGACGAGAAAGCTGGACCAGGCGCATGACAGCAAAACTCCAGTACGCGAGTGAGGACGCTACAAATATAGTCTACAGACGCTGTTTAAACTGGAAGTAGCGACCCTGTTTCGCCAACAGCTCTGCGTGACTACCTTGCTCAATAATGTGTCCGTTGTCCATCACAATTATCCGATCAAAACTCGCCAGTCCGCGCAGGCGGTGCGTAACCATCAGGACGGTTTTACCGGTCATGACATTGGCCAGCAAATCAAGGATTTGGCTCTCGGTCGTGGCATCCAGCCCTTCGGTAGGTTCGTCAAGCAGCATCAGCGGCGCATCGTGCAGCAGCGCGCGCGCAATCGCCAGACGGCGCAGCTCTCCGCCGGAAAGCTGACGACCGCCTTCACCGAGCCAGCTGTTCAGTCCATCGCCCTCAAGCAGCTTATGCAGACCGACCTGTTCCAGCACGGCGCGAAGCGCATCATCAGAGGCCTCTGGCGCAGCCAGCAGCAGGTTATCGCGCAGGGTGGCGCTAAACAGATGCACCCGCTGCGGAACGACGCTGACGGTTTTGCGCAGGGCCTGCTCGCTGAAATCGGTCAGCAACGTATTATTAAAACGAATCTGACCGCGCTGCGGGTCCCAGGCGCGGGTCAACAGCTGCAGCAGCGTCGATTTACCGCAGCCGGTACGGCCGAGGATCGCAATCCGCTGGCCGGCATTCACAGAAAGGGTGATACCGTCCAGCGCGTTCTGCGCCTGTTTGTCATAGCTGAAGGTAACATCTTCAAGCGTCAGCGCAACCTGCTCAGGGACAGCGGTCTGCCCGGCACTGAACGTGACTTCAGGCTCCTGCTCGGCAATCTGGGTGATGCGCAGGGCAGAGGCGATGACCTGCCCCAGATGCTGGAAGGCGCCCGTCACCGGAGCCAGCGCTTCAAACGCGGCCAGCGCACAGAAAACGAAAAGGGCAATAAGCGGACCCGGCTGTGTGTTTCCCCCAATATCGCCGGAAGCCAGCCACAGCATGGCAATCACCGCCACGCCGCCGATCAGCATCATCAGCGCCTGAGAGAAGGCCGTCAGCTCCGACTGACGGCGCTGGGCCTCATGCCAGTTCAGCTCCGTACTTTCCATCCGCGCGCGGTAGCGCTTGCTGGCACCAAAAATGGTCAGCTCTGCCTGCCCCTGAAGCCAGGCGGTCAGCTGCTGGCGGTAGTCCCCGCGCAGGCGCGTCAGGTTTTCCCCGGTGGATTTCCCGGCGCGGTAAAACAGCGGCGGCAGAACGATAAGCGTCAGCAGCATGATCCCGCCCAGCGTCAGCGCAACGGGAACATCCAGAACAGACAGCCCCAGCGTGACCACCACAATCACCACAAACGCGCCCACGATAGGGGAAATCACGCGCAGGTAAAGGTGATCCAGCGTGTCAACGTCCGCCACCACGCGGTTAAGCAACTCGCCCTGACGAAAACGCGCCAGCCCGGCAGGGGAGAGGGGCAGCAGTTTGCTGAAGGTATAGATACGCAGGTGCTGCAGCACGCGGAAAGTGGCGTCGTGGCTGACCAGCCGTTCGAAATAGCGCCCGGCAGTACGGGTGATGGCGGTACCGCGAACCCCGGCGGCCGGAAGCATATAGTTGAAGCTGTATAAACCGGCGAACCCCGCAACGGCCGAGGCCGACAGGAACCAGCCGGAAAGCGTGAGCAGGCCGATGCTGGCGAGCAGCGTGACAATCGCCAGCACAATCCCCAGCGTCAGCATCCATTTGTGGCGTTTATAGAGCGCAAGATAAGGCAGCAGAGCGCGCATCAGATATCCTCCTGACGGTTCGCCAGCAGGGTCGCAAATGGCCCCTGGGCGGCAACGAGAGAGGCGTAGTCGCCTTGCTCAACAATACGGCCGTTTTCCATGACCCAGATCTGGTCCCAGTCGGCAATCCCTTCCAGCTGGTGGGTGACCATCAGGGTGGTTTGCTGCAGGGAGGCGGCGTTAAGCGCTTCCATTACGCGCTGCTCGCTGTGTGCGTCAAGGCTGGCTGCGGGCTCGTCCAGCAGCATAAGCTGGCATGGGTTAAGCAGCGCGCGGGCAACGGCCACACGCTGCGCCTGCCCGACCGACAGCCCGGCGGACTGGTCGCCGACTACGGTATCCACCCCTTGCGGCAGCAGCGGCAGAAATTCGCTGACCCAGGCGCGGTCGAGAACCGATTGCAGCTCATCTTCACGCGCGTCCGGGCGCGCCAGAAGCACGTTTTCGCGCAGCGTCGCGGCGGGAAGCTGCGGGTTTTGGCCTACCCAGCTGAGCTGTTTACGCCAGGCGCCAGGATCGAGGTTACGCAGTTCGGTTTTGTTGATCCGCAGTGAACCCGTGTAGGCCATAAATCCGGACAACGCGTTCAGCAGAGAACTTTTCCCGGAACCGCTGATGCCAACAAGCACCACGCGTTGTCCGGCAGGTAAGGTAAAGTTCAGCGGACCTGCGAGCACTTTGCCTTCGGGCGACAGAATGGAAAAGTCCTGCGCTTCAATGGTCACGGAGTCTTTAGCATTCAGCGTTACATCACCGCGCTCCGGGTGGGCCAGCGGCGTTTCCAGGAACGTTTTCAGGCTATCGGCGGCGCCAACCGCCTGGGCTTTGGCGTGATAGAAGGTCCCCAGATCGCGAAGCGGCTGGAAAAACTCCGGCGCCAGGATCAGCGCCAGGAACCCGGCGGAAAGGGTCACCGCCGTGCCGTAATGGCCGAAATCCAGCGCGCCGAGGTAGGAGAAGCCGAAGTAGACCGCCACGAGGGCAATCGACAGTGAGGTGAAGAATTCCAGTACGCCGGAGGACAGGAAGGCGAGGCGTAACACTTCCATGGTGCGCTGACGGAAGTCCTGCGACGCCAGGCGAATATTTTCGGTTTCTGCTTCACCGCGGCCAAAAATGCGCAACGTCTCCATGCCGCGAAGGCGATCGAGAAAATGACCGCTCAAGCGACCCAATGCCAGGAAGTTTCTGCGGTTGGCATCCGCTGCCCCCATCCCGACCAGCGCCATAAAAAGCGGGATCAGCGGGGCGGTGCCCATAAGAATCAGCGCTGCCATCCAGTTCACCGGGAAGATGGCGATCACGATCAGCAGCGGAACGAAGACGGCAAGGGCCATCTGCGGCAGATAGCGCGCGTAGTAGTCATGCATATCGTCAATCTGCTCAAGGATCAGCGTCGCCCAGCTACCGGCCGGTTTACCCTGGATCCACGCGGGCCCGGCTTCCTGAAGCCTGTCGAGCACCTGACGGCGGATCTCGTAGCGGATGTGCTGTCCGGCGTGAAAACCGACGCGCTCACGCAGCCACACCACCCAGGCGCGCAGGATAAAAATCAGGATCAGGACAATAAAGGGCAGCAGGAGCGCTTCGCGGGGAATGTTCTCCATGATCATGTGATTAAGAATGCGGGCCAGCAGCCATGCCTGGGCAACAATCAACAGACCGCTGATGAAACCCAAAATACGGGAAATCATAAGCCAGCGGCGGGAAAGAACGCTTTGCTGTTTCAGCCAGCGTGTTAACTCTTGTTGACGGGTTTTTTCCATTGCGTACTTTGCAGGTGACGTTATTAGAAGTTGGGCAGCGCAATGTTACAACGGGGAGACAATAAAGGCGACTTATCGCCGCCTTTATTTACGTTTGTTACTGACTTGTAAAGATTATTTACCTTGTTCAGCCAGTCCATCGAGGTAGCGTTCAGCGTCCAGCGCGGCCATACAGCCGGTGCCCGCAGAGGTGATCGCCTGACGGTAAATGTGGTCCATTACGTCGCCGGCCGCGAATACGCCCGGGATGCTGGTTTGAGTCGCATTACCATGAATGCCGGACTGCACTTTGATGTAGCCGTTTTCCAGCTCCAGCTGGCCTTCGAAGATCGCGGTGTTCGGGCTGTGGCCGATAGCCACGAACAGACCCGCCACTTCCAGCGTTTCGACGTTATCAGTGTTCTGGGTATCACGGATACGCAGACCGGCAACGCCCATCTGGTCGCCCGTCACCTCTTCCAGGGTGCGGTTGGTGTGCAGCACGATGTTGCCGCTTGCCACCTTATCCATCAGGCGTTTGATCAGGATCTTCTCCGCGCGGAAGGTCTCGCGACGGTGGATCAGGTGCACTTCAGAGGCAATGTTGGCCAGATAAAGCGCTTCTTCCACCGCGGTGTTGCCGCCGCCGATAACCGCGACTTTCTGGTTGCGATAGAAGAAACCGTCGCAGGTGGCGCAGGCAGAAACCCCGCGGCCTTTAAACGCTTCTTCGGATGGCAGACCGAGATAACGGGCAGAGGCGCCGGTAGCGATGATCAGCGCGTCACAGGTGTATTCACCGCTGTCACCCGTCAGGCGGAACGGACGGTTCTGCAGGTCGACCTTGTTGATGTGATCGAACAGAATTTCGGTTTCGAATTTAGCGGCATGCTCGTGCATGCGCTCCATCAGCAGCGGCCCGGTCAGGTCGTTCGGGTCCCCTGGCCAGTTTTCCACTTCGGTGGTGGTGGTCAGCTGACCGCCTTTTTCCATACCGGTGATGAGTACCGGGTGCAGGTTAGCGCGTGCAGCATAGACCGCCGCGGTATATCCCGCAGGTCCAGAACCAAGGATTAGCAGCTTACTGTGTTTGGCCGTGCCCATGAGATCCCCATTGTTGTTGGCAGACATTTGGCTGGATTGTAGGGAATTTGTTGCCGTAAAAAAAGAGCACAGCAATTTTGATATCAATCTGTGTAATAGCCGTGGACGATGAATCGCGCGCGATAACATCACGCTTTCTTAAGAAAACCGGTCGTTTATAAGGCAATAAAATGAGGATTAATACCCTGTCGTAATGAATATCCGGCATGTTGTACTAAAAAACGATGTTTTGCTTTGACAATCCCCTGCGCTTTTGCGAAAACATTCAAGGAAGAAAAAAAACCGCGTTAACCGTATGCCGCATAGGCATGCACGTAAATGCCATTTTTACCGGGTCAGTGAAATCTACGCATGGCGTGGACAGACGCCATACGTGATGTCGGTGACAGCCTTCGGGCAACGGTCTTCTTACCAACAGAACCCGAATCCGCATCGCGTCTAATACAAAACCAGGCGATGTGATGACTAACGGGTACAGGCTCTGAACAGTGATGTGCACAGGGTCCAGGCAGGAGTAGGGAAGGAATACAGAGAGACAATAATAATGGTAGATAGCAAGAAGCGCCCTGGCAAAGATCTCGACCGTATCGATCGTAACATTCTGAATGAATTGCAAAAGGATGGGCGTATTTCCAACGTCGAGCTTTCAAAACGTGTGGGACTTTCCCCGACGCCGTGCCTTGAGCGTGTGCGCCGACTGGAAAGACAGGGTTTTATTCAGGGCTATACGGCTCTGCTGAACCCGCATTATCTGGATGCCTCACTTCTGGTATTTGTTGAGATTACTCTGAATCGTGGTGCGCCGGATGTGTTTGAGCAATTTAACGCCGCTGTACAAAAACTTGAAGAAATTCAAGAGTGTCATCTGGTGTCCGGTGATTTCGACTACCTGTTGAAAACCCGTGTGCCTGATATGTCCGCCTACCGTAAGCTGCTGGGGGAAACCCTGTTGCGTCTGCCGGGCGTGAACGACACCCGTACTTATGTGGTAATGGAAGAGGTCAAACAGAGCAATCGTCTGGTTATTAAGACGCGCTAACACGGAACAGGTGCAAAATCAGCGTAGTTTGATTACACTCCTGTTAATCCATACAGCAACAGTGCCGGGGAGTCCCGGCGCTGTTGTCCGTTTTAGCAAACAGGCAGGATATGCCTGATACCTGGAGAGCCTTTCTTGAGCCAGGAATATACTGAAGACAAAGAAGTCACACTATCGAAGCTAAGCAGCGGACGTCGTCTCCTCGAGGCTTTGCTGATTGTTATTGCCCTTTTTGCCGTCTGGCTGATGGCAGCCTTACTCAGTTTCAACCCCTCTGATCCCAGCTGGTCACAAACTGCATGGCATGAGCCTATCCATAATTTAGGCGGTGTCCCCGGTGCCTGGCTTGCGGACACGCTGTTTTTCATTTTCGGTGTGATGGCCTACACCCTTCCCGTCATTATCATTGGCGGATGCTGGTTTGCGTGGCGTCATCGTCAGAACGATGATTACATCGACTATTTCGCCGTCTCGCTGCGCCTGATTGGCGCGCTGGCGCTGATTCTCACTTCCTGCGGGCTGGCAGCGATCAATGCGGATGATATCTGGTACTTCGCCTCTGGCGGGGTAATCGGCAGCTTATTAAGTTCCGCGCTTCAGCCGATGCTGCACAGCAGCGGCGGCACGCTGGCGCTGCTGTGCATCTGGGCCGCCGGGCTGACGCTGTTTACCGGCTGGTCCTGGGTGAGCATTGCCGAGAAAATTGGCAGCTTTATCCTCACCATTCTGACCTTCGCCAGTAACCGTACCCGTCGTGACGATACGTGGGTGGATGAAGACGAATACGAAGATGAAGAGGAAGACGATGCGCCTGTGCAGCGTCGCGAGTCTCGTCGTGCCCGAATTCTGCGCGGTGCGCTGGCGCGTCGCCAGCGTGTTGCTGAGAAATTTGCCAACCCGCTGGGCCGTAAAACCGATGCGGCGCTCTTCTCCGGTAAACGCATGGATGAAGACGAGCAGGTTGAGTATCGTGCAGCAGGTACCGCCGTCGATCCTGATGATGTGCTTTTTTCCGGTAGCCGTGCCACGCCGGGTGACTTCGACGAATACGATCCACTGTTGAACGGCCACTCGGTTACCGAGCCGGTTGCGGCTGCCGCCGCCGCGACGACCGCTGCGCAGGCGTATGCCGCGCCTGTCGACGCCGTGATGCCATCCGCGCCGGTCCCGCCGCCGGAATCCGTTATTCAGCAGCCTCAGGTTGACTGGCAGACTGCGCCGGGTGTTCACACGCCGGAGCCCGTTATTGCGCCTGAACCTGAAAGCTACATCCCCGTGCAGCAGGAACAGTGGCAGCAGCCTTATCAGCCGCCGCAGCCTGAGTATGCACCGCAGCAATATCAGCAGCCAGTGTCCCAGCCTTATCAGGAGTACGTGCCTGACCCCGTTGAACCTGTGCAGCCTTACGTTGCACCGCAGCCTGAACCTGAGCCTGAAATCGTGGAAGAGGTGAAGCCTGCGCGTCCACCGCTGTACTATTTCGAAGAAGTCGAAGAGCGTCGTGCGCGTGAACGCGAACAGCTGGCCGCCTGGTATCAGCCTGTGCCTGAACCGGTGCAGGAGCCGGTTACGAAGGCGCCTTCTGTTTCTGTTCCGCCGGTCGACCCGACGCCTGCTGTAGCACCCGTAGCGGAAGGCGTTAAGCAGGCTACTGCGGCCGCAGCAGCGGCGGCACCGGTCTTTAGCCTGGCAACAGGGGGCGCACCGCGTCCTCAGGTGAAAGAGGGGATTGGTCCGCAACTGCCTCGTCCTAACCGCGTCCGCGTGCCAACCCGCCGTGAGCTTGCTTCTTATGGCATCAAGCTGCCTTCCCAGCGCATGGCTGAAGAAAAAGCGCGCGAGTCTGAGTACGACGATGATGCTGATGAAATGCAGCAGGACGAGCTGGCCCGCCAGTTCGCTGCGCAGCAGAATCAGCGCTACGGTCAAGACTATCAGCACGACGAACCTGCGCTGGAAGACGACGATGATGCGGCAGAAGCCGAATTAGCGCGCCAGTTTGCGGCAACGCAGCAGCAGCGTTACTCCGGTGAACAGCCGGCAGGGGCAAATCCGTTCTCACTGTCGGACTTTGAATTCTCGCCGATGAAAGATCTGGTGGATGATGGTCCAAGCGAGCCTTTATTTACCCCGAGCGTGATGCCGGAAGCTGAGCCTGTGCGCCAGCAGACACCATCGACCTACGCACAGCAACCTGTTCAACAGCCGTATGTGCAACCACAGCAGCCGCAGCAACAGCAGTTCCAGCAGCCTGCGCCACAGCCGCAGGAGAGCCTGATTCACCCGCTGCTGATGCGTAACGGTGACAGCCGTCCGCTGCAGCGTCCAAGCACGCCGCTGCCGTCGCTGGACCTGCTGACGCCGCCGCCAGCAGAAGTCGAGCCGGTTGATACGTTTGCGCTGGAGCAGATGGCCCGTCTGGTTGAAGCCCGTCTGGCTGACTTCCGTATCAAGGCGGACGTGGTGAACTACTCGCCGGGTCCGGTGATCACCCGTTTTGAACTGAACCTGGCGCCGGGCGTAAAAGCCGCGCGTATTTCCAACCTGTCCCGCGACCTGGCGCGTTCTCTGTCAACCGTGGCGGTGCGCGTGGTGGAAGTGATACCGGGCAAACCGTACGTTGGTCTTGAGCTGCCGAACAAGAAACGTCAGACCGTCTACCTGCGTGAAGTGCTGGATAACACCAAGTTCCGTGATAACCCATCTCCACTGACCGTGGTGCTGGGTAAAGATATCGCTGGCGATCCGGTGGTGGCAGACCTCGCAAAAATGCCTCACCTGCTGGTCGCGGGTACCACCGGTTCCGGTAAGTCCGTCGGTGTGAACGCCATGATCCTCAGCATGCTCTATAAAGCGCAGCCGGAAGATGTGCGTTTCATCATGATCGACCCGAAAATGCTCGAATTGTCGGTCTATGAAGGTATTCCACATCTGCTGACTGAAGTGGTCACCGACATGAAAGACGCCGCCAACGCCCTGCGCTGGAGCGTGAATGAGATGGAACGCCGCTACAAGCTGATGTCTGCGCTGGGCGTGCGTAACCTGGCCGGCTATAACGAGAAAATCGCCGAAGCGGCGCGCATGGGCCGTCCGATTCCGGATCCGTACTGGAAGCCGGGTGACAGCATGGATGCCCAGCATCCGGTGCTGGAAAAACTGCCTTATATCGTGGTGCTGGTCGACGAATTCGCTGACCTGATGATGACCGTCGGTAAGAAAGTGGAAGAGCTGATTGCCCGTCTGGCGCAGAAAGCGCGTGCGGCCGGTATTCACCTTGTGCTGGCGACCCAGCGTCCTTCCGTGGACGTTATCACCGGTCTGATTAAAGCGAACATTCCGACGCGTATCGCCTTCACCGTATCCAGTAAAATTGACTCCCGTACCATTCTTGACCAGGGCGGTGCAGAGTCGCTGCTGGGAATGGGTGACATGCTCTATTCCGGGCCGAACTCCACCTCTCCGGTGCGTGTTCACGGCGCGTTCGTGCGCGACCAGGAAGTGCACGCGGTCGTGCAGGACTGGAAAGCGCGCGGTCGTCCGCAATACGTCGATGGCATCACCAGCGATACGGAAAGCGAAGGCGGCGGCGGTGGCTTTGACGGCGGCGAAGAACTGGATCCATTATTCGATCAGGCGGTGAATTTCGTTACCGAAAAACGTAAAGCGTCTATCTCTGGCGTACAGCGTCAGTTCCGCATCGGCTATAACCGCGCTGCGCGCATTATCGAGCAGATGGAAGCGCAGGGCATTGTGAGCGAGCAGGGGCATAACGGTAACCGCGAGGTGCTTGCTCCGCCACCGTTTGATTAATCTTCCGCGATTGCAAAGAAGGGTAAATCAGCCAAAATTAAGCATTTTCTTCTGTCGCCTGCCTCCGGGCAGGTCCAGAATAGAAGTCGGAAACCCCATATCGGGAAGACGTATTTTAAGGAATAACAATGAAAAAAATCGCCATCGCCTGTGCATTACTCACCAGTTTTGTCGCCAGCAGCGTCTGGGCTGATGCAGCCAGCGACCTTAAAAGCCGACTGGATAAAGTAAGCAGCTTCCACGCCAGCTTTACGCAGAAAGTGACGGACGGTAGCGGCAACGCGGTGCAGGAAGGTCAGGGGGACTTGTGGGTAAAACGGCCAAATCTGTTTAACTGGCACATGACCCAGCCGGATGAAAGCATCCTGGTGTCTGACGGTAAAACCTTATGGTTCTACAACCCGTTCGTTGAGCAGGCTACTGCGACCTGGCTGAAAGATGCCACCAGCAATACGCCATTTATGCTGATTGCCCGTAACCAGGCCAGCGACTGGCAGCAGTACAATATTAAACAGACAGGTGACGAGTTTGTCCTGACGCCGAAAGGCAGCAACGGCAACCTGAAGCAGTTCACCATCAATGTCAGCACCAACGGTACCATTAATCAGTTCGGCGCGGTTGAGCAGGACGATCAGCGCAGCAGCTATCAGCTCAAATCTCAGCAGAACGGCGCCGTTGATGCATCGAAGTTCACCTTTACCCCGCCGAAGGGCGTAACGGTGGACGACCAACGCAATAAGTAAGAGGCGTGAGTGGGCAATCTGTCGCTCGATTTTTCAGATAACGCGTTTCAACCTCTGGCCGCCCGTATGCGGCCAGAAAATTTAGCGCAGTACATCGGTCAGCAGCACCTGCTGGCTGCCGGTAAGCCCTTGCCGCGTGCCATTGAGGCGGGGCATTTGCACTCCATGATCCTCTGGGGCCCCCCAGGCACCGGCAAGACTACGCTTGCAGAAGTGATTGCCCGTTATGCCAACGCGGACGTTGAGCGTATCTCAGCGGTGACGTCCGGCGTGAAGGAGATCCGTGAGGCTATCGAGCGTGCGCGTCAGAACCGCAACGCCGGACGCCGCACCATTCTTTTTGTCGACGAAGTCCATCGCTTCAACAAGAGCCAGCAGGATGCCTTCCTGCCGCATATTGAAGACGGCACGATCTTCTTCATTGGGGCGACCACCGAAAACCCGTCGTTTGAGCTGAACTCGGCGCTGCTTTCCCGTGCGCGCGTTTATCTGCTCAAATCGCTGACGACTGAGGATATCGAAAAGGTTCTCACTCAGGCGATGGACGACAAATCGCGCGGCTACGGCGGACAGGATATCGTTCTGCCTGACGAGACGCGTCGTGCGATTGCCGAGCTGGTCAACGGCGATGCGCGTCGGGCGCTGAACACGCTGGAGATGATGGCCGACATGGCTGAGGTCGACGACGCCGGGAAGCGGGTGCTGAAGCCGGAACTGCTCACCGAAATTGCCGGGGAACGCAGCGCGCGTTTCGATAATAAAGGTGACCGTTTTTACGATTTGATTTCGGCGCTGCATAAGTCCGTGCGCGGCAGCGCGCCGGATGCGGCACTGTACTGGTACGCGCGCATTATTACTGCGGGTGGCGATCCGCTATACGTCGCGCGCCGCTGTCTGGCGATTGCCTCAGAAGATGTCGGCAATGCCGACCCGCGTGCCATGCAGGTCGCGCTGTCGGCCTGGGACTGTTTCACCCGGGTTGGACCCGCAGAAGGTGAGCGCGCCATTGCGCAGGCGATTGTCTATCTGGCCTGTGCGCCGAAAAGCAATGCCGTCTATACCGCGTTTAAGGCCGCGATGTCTGACGCACGCGAACGCCCGGACTACGATGTACCGGTTCATCTGCGTAATGCGCCGACCAAACTGATGAAAGAGATGGGGTATGGGCAGGAATACCGCTACGCTCATGATGAACCCAATGCCTACGCTGCCGGGGAGGAATATTTCCCGCAGGAGATGGCACAAACGCGCTATTATCACCCCACAAACAGAGGTCTTGAAGGCAAGATTGGTGAAAAGCTCACCTGGCTCGCCGGACAGGATCAAAATAGCCCTATAAAACGCTACCGTTAGTTCAATCGTTGCGGTAATGTTGGCAATTGTATCCTTGTGACCGCAGGCTGTGGTCACATTTCCTATTTTAATTCGATAAGCACAGGATAAGCATGCTCGATCCCAATCTGCTGCGTAATGAGCCAGACGCAGTCGCTGAAAAACTGGCACGCCGGGGCTTTAAGCTGGATGTAGATAAGCTGCGCGCTCTTGAAGAGCGTCGTAAAGTACTGCAGGTACAAACTGAAAATCTGCAGGCAGAGCGTAACTCTCGATCGAAATCCATCGGCCAGGCGAAAGCGCGCGGGGAAGATATTGAGCCATTACGCCTGGAAGTGAACAAGCTGGGTGAAGAACTGGATCAGGCGAAAGCTGAACTGGATGTTCTTCAGGCCGAAATTCGTGATATTGCCCTGGCTATCCCGAATATTCCTGACGACAGCGTGCCTGTCGGTAAAGATGAAAACGACAACGTTGAAGTGAAACGCTGGGGTACGCCTCGTGAGTTTGACTTCGAGGTGCGCGACCACGTGACGCTGGGCGAAATGCACGCGGGCCTGGATTTTGCGGCAGCGGTTAAGCTGACCGGCTCTCGCTTCGTGGTGATGAAAGGCCAGATTGCCCATCTGCACCGCGCGCTGGCGCAGTTCATGCTGGATCTGCACACCGAGCAGCATGGCTACAGCGAAACCTATGTGCCGTATCTGGTCAACCACGATACGCTGTACGGTACGGGCCAGCTGCCGAAATTTGCCGGCGACCTGTTCCATACCCGTCCGCTGGACGAGGAAGCAGACAGCAGCAACTACGCGCTGATCCCAACCGCGGAAGTGCCGCTGACTAACCTCGTGCGTGATGAGATCATCGACGAAGACGACCTGCCAATCAAACTGACGGCGCACTCTCCGTGCTTCCGTTCTGAAGCAGGATCTTACGGTCGCGACACGCGCGGTCTGATCCGTATGCACCAGTTCGACAAAGTTGAGATGGTGCAGATCGTCCGTCCTGAAGAATCCATGGACGCGCTGGAAGAGATGACCGGCCACGCTGAAAAAGTGCTGGAGCTGCTGGGTCTGCCATACCGTCGTATGGCGCTGTGCACCGGTGATATGGGCTTTGGTGCCTGCAAAACCTTCGATCTGGAAGTGTGGGTACCTGCGCAGAACACCTACCGTGAGATCTCCTCCTGCTCTAACGTCTGGGATTTCCAGGCGCGCCGCATGCAGGCACGTTGCCGCAGCAAATCTGATAAGAAAACCCGTCTGGTGCATACCCTGAACGGTTCTGGCCTGGCTGTGGGCCGTACCCTGGTTGCCGTGCTGGAAAACTATCAGCAGGCAGACGGTCGTATCGAGATCCCTGAAGTGCTGCGTCCATACATGAAAGGCCAGCAGTACATCGGCTAATAATTTGTCTTAAAAAAAAAAAGCGCCTCATGGCGCTTTTTTTATGCCTTTGGTTTGATACGACGCAATAACCTCTCCCTCTAAAGTAGTAATACTCCTTCGAATGAAAGCCAGCATAAAAAGCTGATAACGATAATATTCGTTATATATAAAAATACATAGCGGTTTGCGCCGCCTCTCTTTTCTTTGTGAGCAACCAAAGTGAGTCTCTATGAAAATCAACGCGCCTGAAGCATTAATGGCTGCCGAGGTCACTCGCCGTGGGTTGATGAAAACCACGGCAATAGGCGGCCTGGCTGTAGCCAGTAGTGCCTTCACGCTCCCTTTTACCCGACTGGCGTCGGCGGCAGATGCTCTGTCTCCGGCCACTTCGCCGGAAAAAGTGGTGTGGAGTGCCTGTACCGTTAACTGCGGTAGCCGTTGTCCGCTGCGTATGCATGTGGTGGATGGCGAAATTAAATATGTCGAAACCGACAATACCGGGGACGATAACTACGAAGGGTTACATCAGGTGCGTGCGTGTTTGCGTGGTCGATCCATGCGTCGCCGCGTCTATAATCCGGACCGCCTGAAATATCCGATGAAGCGTGTCGGTAAGCGTGGGGAAGGGAAGTTCGAGCGGATTAGCTGGGATGAAGCCTACGATATCATCGCCACCAATATGCAGCGCCTTATTAAAGAGTACGGCAACGAATCCATCTATCTGAACTACGGTACCGGGACGCTCGGCGGCACGCTGACCCGTTCCTGGCCGCCGGGAAAAACGCTGGTGGCGCGCCTGATGAACTGCTGCGGCGGTTATCTCAATCACTATGGTGACTACTCCTCAGCGCAGATCGCGGCGGGACTGAACTACACTTACGGCGGCTGGGCGGACGGTAACAGTCCGTCCGATATCGAAAACAGTAAGCTGGTCGTGCTGTTCGGTAACAACCCGGGGGAAACCCGCATGAGCGGTGGCGGGGTAACCTACTACCTCGAACAGGCGCGCGCCAAATCCAATGCCCGCATGATCATCATCGATCCGCGCTATACCGACACCGGTGCCGGACGTGAAGACGAGTGGATCCCCATCCGTCCCGGGACCGATGCGGCCCTGGTCTCAGCGCTGGCGTGGGTGATGATCACCGAAAACCTCGTCGATCAGCCTTTCCTGGATAAATACTGCGTCGGCTATGACGAGAAAACCCTGCCAGCCAGCGCACCCGCAAACGGGCATTACAAAGCCTACATTCTCGGTCAGGGTAGCGACGGCGTGGCAAAAACGCCGGAGTGGGCGTCCACCATCACCGGCATCCCGGCAGAGCGTATCGTTCAGCTGGCGCGTGAGATTGGCTCAGCCAAACCAGCCTACATTAGCCAGGGCTGGGGCCCGCAGCGTCATGCGAACGGTGAAATTGCGACCCGTGCCATTTCCATGCTCTCCATTCTGACCGGCAACGTCGGTATTCACGGCGGTAACACCGGCGCGCGTGAAGGCTCATATGAAGTGCCGTTTGAACGTATGCCAACGCTGGATAACCCGGTTCAGACCAGCATCTCCATGTTTATGTGGACCGATGCGATTGAACGTGGCCCGGAAATGACCGCCCTGCGCGACGGCGTGCGCGGTAAGGACAAGCTGGACGTGCCGATCAAGATGATCTGGAACTATGCCGGTAACTGTCTCATCAACCAGCACTCTGAAATCAACCGCACCCATGAAATCCTGCAGGACGACAAGAAGTGCGAGATGATTGTGGTGATCGACTGCCACATGACCTCCTCGGCAAAATATGCCGATATCCTGCTGCCGGACTGCACCGCCTCTGAGCAGATGGATTTCGCGCTGGACGCCTCCTGCGGCAACATGTCCTACGTGATCTTTACCGACCAGGCGATTAAACCGCGCTTCGAGTGCAAAACCATTTATGAGATGACCTCTGAACTGGCGAAACGTCTAGGCGTTGAGCAGCAGTTCACCGAGGGGCGTACTCAGGAAGGGTGGATGCGCCATCTGCATGAACTCTCCCGTAAGGCAATTCCTGACCTCCCTGACTTTGATACCTTCCGCAAGCAGGGAATGTACAAACAGCGCGATCCGGAAGGACACCACGTGGCGTACAAAGCGTTCCGTGAAGATCCGCAGGCGAACCCGCTGACCACGCCGTCGGGCAAAATCGAAATCTATTCCGAAGCGCTGGCAAAAATCGCCTCCACCTGGGAGCTGCCGGAAGGGGATGTTATCGATCCGCTGCCGATCTACACGCCGGGCTTTGAAAACTATAACGATCCGCTGACGGCGAAATTCCCGCTGCAGCTGACCGGCTTCCACTATAAAGCGCGTGTTCACTCTACCTACGGTAACGTCGACGTGCTGAAGGCCGCCTGCCGCCAGGAGATGTGGATTAACCCGATGGACGCGAAAGCGCGCGGCATCAGCAATGGCGATCGCGTGCGCATCTTCAACGGTCGCGGCGAGGTGCATATTGAAGCCAAAGTCACCCCGCGCATGATGCCCGGCGTGGTGGCGTTAGGGGAAGGGGCCTGGTACAGCCCGGATGCCAACCGCATCGACCAGGCAGGCAGTATTAACGTACTGACCACACAGCGTCCGTCGCCGCTGGCGAAGGGCAACCCATCCCACACAAACCTTGTCCAGGTTGAAAAGGTTTAAGGAGTAGCCGATGACAACCCAGTATGGATTTTTTATTGATTCCAGCCGTTGCACCGGGTGCAAAACCTGCGAGCTGGCCTGTAAAGACTACAAAGACCTGACGCCGGACGTCAGCTTCCGTCGCATCTATGAATACGCCGGGGGCGACTGGCAGGAAGATAACGGCGTCTGGCATCAGAATGTCTTTGCTTATTACCTGTCGATTGCCTGTAACCACTGTGAAGATCCCGCTTGTACAAAAGTCTGCCCGAGCGGGGCGATGCACAAGCGCGAAGACGGTTTTGTGGTGGTGGATGAAGATGTCTGCATTGGCTGTCGCTACTGCCATATGGCCTGTCCGTACGGCGCGCCGCAGTACAACGCCGCTAAAGGCCACATGACCAAATGCGACGGCTGCCACACCCGCGTAGCGGATGGCAAAAAGCCAATCTGCGTCGAGTCCTGTCCGCTGCGCGCGCTGGACTTCGGCCCTATTGAAGAGCTGCGTCAAAAACACGGTCAGCTTGCCGCCGTGGCACCGCTGCCGTCTGCGCACTTCACGAAGCCGAGTATTGTGATTAAACCTAACGCCAACAGCCGTCCTACAGGTGACACCACCGGCTACCTGGCAAACCCGAAGGAGGTGTGAGATGGGAAGTGGATGGCATGAATGGCCGCTGATGATCTTCACGGTCTTTGGTCAGTGCGTAGCGGGCGGCTTCATTGTGCTCGCGCTGGCGTTGTTGAAAGGTCGTCTCAATGCTGAACAGCAGCAGCGCCTGGTGTTGAGTATGTTTGGCCTGTGGGTGCTGATGGGGATCGGCTTTATCGCCTCTACGCTGCACCTGGGCTCGCCGATGCGCGCGTTTAACTCCCTGAACCGCGTGGGCGCCTCATCCCTCAGTAACGAGATCGCCAGTGGCGCAATTTTCTTTGCCGTCGGTGGGCTGGGCTGGCTGCTGGCCGCTATGAAGAAGTTGCCTGCGGGTCTGCGCAGCCTGTGGCTGATTGTGACCATGGTGCTGGGCGTAGTGTTCGTGTGGATGATGGTGCGTGTCTATAACACCATCGATACCGTCCCCACCTGGTACAGCGTCTGGACGCCAATGAGCTTCTTCCTGACGATGTTTATTGGCGGGCCGCTGCTGGGCTACCTGCTGCTGCGCGTGGCGGGTGTCGACGGATGGGCAATGCGTCTGCTGCCCGCTGTTTCGCTGCTGGCGCTGGTAGTGAGTGCGATAGTCGCCCTGATGCAGGGTTCTGAACTAGCAACCATTCACAGCTCTATTCAGCAGGCCTCTGCCCTGGTGCCGGACTACGGTGCGCTGATGGCCTGGCGTATCGTTCTGCTGGTCGCCGCGCTGGTATTCTGGATTGCCCCTCAGCTCAAAGGTTATCAGCCGGCGCTGCCGCTGCTATCACTGGCTTTTGTGCTGGTACTGGCGGGTGAACTGATTGGTCGCGGCGTGTTCTACGGGTTGCATATGACCGTTGGTATGGCTGTCGCCAGTTAACGTTGCATTTGGTT
Organism: Enterobacter sp. HMSC16D10; assembly: GCF_001807145.1. Lineage (NCBI taxonomy): Bacteria > Pseudomonadati > Pseudomonadota > Gammaproteobacteria > Enterobacterales > Enterobacteriaceae > Enterobacter > Enterobacter sp. HMSC16D10. The sequence goes on along the minus strand of NZ_KV787894.1, from coordinate 75,854 downwards.
ATATCAAGCCGGGCCAGAGTGCCCGGCTTTTTCTTTTTTCGATCATGAAATTTTTCGACTGTCGTTTTGTTTTAATTTTGCCCATTAATAAATGAAAACAGAGACATAATTAATATCTATAGCAGGCGTGGCATTAGCAGGATAAGTTTTTTAAATCGACAGGGAACATATTGTGCGAGGCGGCTAAATCAGTGGATTGACTTTGTTTTTGCCAGTGGCATGATGCGCACGAAATCTGAACTTCCTCGCGGTTTTTAATCCATGACCACCTATACCCGGCCAGTGCTGCTGTTGCTCTGTGGCCTGCTTTTGTTGACCCTGGCGATCGCAGTGTTAAATACGCTCGTCCCGCTGTGGCTCGCCCATGAAAACTTACCGACCTGGCAGGTGGGTATGGTCAGCTCATCCTTTTTTACCGGGAACCTGCTGGGTACGCTGGTGACCGGGAGCCTGATCAAGCGCTTTGGCTTTAACCGCAGCTATTATCTGGCCTCGCTGATTTTCGCCGCCGGATGTGCGGGGCTGGGCCTGATGGTCGGCTTCTGGAGCTGGATGGCATGGCGCTTTATCGCCGGTGTAGGCTGCGCGATGATTTGGGTGGTCGTTGAAAGTGCGCTGATGTGCAGCGGCACCTCCCGCAACCGCGGACGCCTGCTGGCTGCCTACATGATGGTTTACTATGTCGGCACCGTGCTGGGACAACTGATGGTGAGCAAGCTGCCAACCGACCTGATGAGCGTTCTGCCGTGGGTAACGGGCATGGTGCTGGCCGCAATCCTGCCGCTGCTCTTTACGCGCATTGTGAACCAGAACAGTGAACACCAGGAAGCAACCCACGTCTGGCCCATGCTGAGACTGCGTCAGGCCCGTCTGGGCGTTAACGGCTGCATTATCTCGGGGATTGTACTGGGCTCGCTCTATGGCCTGATGCCGCTTTATCTGAACCATCAGGGCGTCAGCGACTCCGGAATTGGCTTCTGGATGGCGGTGATGGTGAGTGCGGGTATTGTTGGACAATGGCCAATTGGCCGTCTGGCTGATCGCTTTGGCCGTTTGCTGGTGCTGCGCGTTCAGGTCTTCGTGGTGATCATGGGATGCCTCGCCATGCTCAGCAATGCCGCGATGGCACCCGCGCTGTTTATTCTTGGAGCGGCAGGTTTCACGCTTTATCCGGTCGCGATGGCGTGGGCCTGTGAGAAAGTTGAGCATCACCAGCTCGTGGCAATGAACCAGGCGCTGTTACTGAGCTATACCATCGGCAGCTTATTAGGGCCGACGTTTACCGCGATGCTGATGCAAAATTATTCCGACAATTTACTGTTTATCATGATCGCCAGCGTGTCGTTTATTTATCTCTTAATGCTGCTGCGTAAAGCGGGCGAACATCCAACGCCTGTGGCACACGCCTGATTAAATAAAAGCCTGTCATCGACAGGCTTTTTTGTCCCTGTCACATATAAGACTTTTACGTATTGTTTGTTTTTCCCCCCTGGCGATAATTCAAATGAGTTCTACCACTAAAAGGCAACAATCATGTCTATACGTCGTTTTTCCACTACCGCACTTGCCGTAGTGTTGTCTTTAACGTTTGCAACGGCTCCGGTCATGGCTAATCCTGGCAACGGGAACGGCGGTGGTCACGGAAACGGTGGCGGACAAGGTAATGGCGGCAATCATGGTAACGGGAATTCGGGTAACTCCGGTAACCATGGTAATAAGCAAAATAGCGGACAGGATAACCCTGGAAAATCGGATAAGAACTTCAAAAACAGCAAAGATGTCGGTAATGACGTTGATGCTCGCGTGAGCTTCGATCATGTCCGTCATCTTGCCGTGAATTACGGCTTAACGGGCTATAAGTCACTGCCCCCGGGGATCGCAAAAAACCTGGCGCGCGGTAAACCACTGCCTCCGGGTATTGCGAAGAAGGCCGTTCCGGCCTCAATGCTGGACCAGCTTCCTTCCTATCCCGGCTACGAATGGCGCGTAGTGGGTGACGACCTGGTCTTAATTGCGCTGAGTACTGCGATTGTGACTTCCGTTATTAACGGCGTCTTTAAATAGAATAAAAAAGGCCCGGTTCTCACCGGGCCTTTTCTTTAATACATCACTTTGTGACCGTACTGTTCAAGAATACCTTTGACGCGTTCCATCGTCTCTTTTTTCGGCGGCTTCACGCCATCAAGCTTGTACTCTTCACCCATGGCCACCCATTTATGTTTACCCAGCTCGTGATAGGGCAGAAGCTCGATTTTCTCGACGTTCCCCATGTCGCGGGTAAATTCTCCCAGGCGGTGCGCGGAGTCGTCGTCATCTGACCAGCCAGGAACAACCACGTAGCGGATCCAGGTTTTGATGCCCTTGTCGGCAATGTATTTGGCAAACTCCAGCGTGCGGTGGTTGGAGACGCCCACCAGATTCTGGTGGATCTCATCATTCATCTGTTTGAGATCGAGCATCACCAGATCGGTCACGTCGAGCAGTTCATCAATCACCGGATCGTAGCGACGTACAAAGCCGTTGGTGTCGAGGCAGGTATGAATGCCTTCTTTATGGCAGGCGCGGAACCAGTCGCGGACAAACTCAGCCTGAAGAATGGCTTCACCGCCGGACGCGGTCACACCGCCGCCGGAGGCGTTCATAAAGTGGCGATAGGTCACCACCTCTTTCATCAGATCGTCGACGGTGACTTCTTTACCGCCGTGCGTGTCCCAGGTGTCGCGGTTATGGCAGTACAGGCAGCGCATCAGGCAGCCCTGGAAAAAGGTGATAAAGCGGATACCCGGGCCATCGACGGTGCCACAGGATTCAAAGGAGTGAATACGACCAATAGTTGACATTGCGGTGATATCTCCATCATCGGCCCGTCCGGGGCCTGTGTATGCACAGCTCAAAGCCGGCTGTGTTAAGTCTGTTTTGGCTGTTATCCATTCAGTATAGATAGCGGACAAAAGAGACTGAGGTGGAGAGGGTGCTAAAAAGGCCCCACTGACGTGGAGCCTTTATTGTACGCTTGTTAACGCGTGATTTCAGTCAATTCCACTTACATGGACTGAGTGAAAGTACGGGTGATAACGTCCTGCTGCTGTTCTTTAGTCAGGGAGTTAAAACGTACTGCGTAGCCAGATACGCGGATGGTCAGCTGAGGATATTTCTCGGGATGTTCCATCGCGTCGAGCAGCATTTCACGGTTCATGACGTTCACGTTCAGGTGCTGACCACCTTCGATGGACGCTTCGTGGTGGAAGTAACCATCCATCAGACCCGCGAGGTTAGTTTTACGCACTTCGTCGTCTTTACCCAGCGCATTTGGCACGATAGAGAAGGTGTAGGAGATACCATCTTTCGCGTAAGCAAACGGCAGTTTAGCGACAGAAGTCAGAGAGGCAACCGCACCTTTCTGGTCACGACCGTGCATTGGGTTTGCACCTGGGCCGAATGGCGCGCCAGCACGACGACCGTCTGGGGTGTTACCGGTTTTCTTACCATACACAACGTTAGAGGTGATGGTCAGAACAGACTGAGTCGGGATAGCGTTACGGTAGGTAGTCAGTTTCTGAATTTTCTTCATGAAACGTTCTACCAGGTCAACCGCCATGTCATCAACGCGAGAATCGTTGTTACCAAACTGCGGATATTCGCCTTCGATTTCGAAGTCGATAGCCAGACCGTCTTCGTCACGAATTGGTTTAACTTTCGCATATTTGATTGCAGACAGGGAGTCAGCAGCAACGGACAGACCTGCGATACCACACGCCATGGTGCGGATAACGTCACGGTCGTGCAGCGCCATCAGAGAAGCTTCGTAGCTGTACTTGTCGTGCATGTAGTGGATAACGTTCAGCGCAGTGACGTACTGTTTCGCCAGCCAGTCCATGAAGTGATCCATGCGCTCCATGACTTCGTCATAGTTCAGCACATCGCCTTTGATCGGCTCAGACTTAGGACCAACCTGCATTTTCAGTTTTTCATCAACGCCGCCGTTGATTGCGTACAGCATGGTTTTCGCCAGGTTTGCACGCGCACCGAAGAACTGCATTTGCTTACCAACAACCATTGGGCTTACGCAGCAAGCGATAGCGTAATCGTCGTTGTTGAAGTCCGGACGCATCAGGTCATCGTTCTCGTACTGCAGAGAAGAGGTGTCGATGGACACTTTAGCGGCGAATTTCTTGAAGTTCAGAGGCAGTTTTTCAGACCACAGAACGGTGATGTTCGGCTCCGGAGAAGGACCCATGGTGTACAGGGTGTTCAGGAAGCGGAAGCTGTTTTTGGTCACCAGAGTACGGCCGTCAACGCCCATACCGCCGATGGATTCAGTTGCCCAGATTGGGTCACCGGAGAACAGCTCATCGTATTCAGGGGTACGCAGGAAGCGAACCATACGCAGTTTCATGACCAGGTGGTCAATCATTTCCTGAGCGTCTTGCTCGGTGATTTTGCCTGCTTTCAGGTCACGTTCGATATAGGCATCCAGGAAGGTGGATACACGACCGAAGGACATTGCTGCGCCGTTCTGAGATTTAACTGCGGCCAGGTAGCCGAAGTAGGTCCACTGGATAGCTTCCTGAGCGTTGGTAGCAGGACCAGAGATATCGCAGCCGTATTTAGCAGCCATCTCTTTGATCTGACCCAGCGCGCGGTGCTGTTCAGCGATCTCTTCACGCAGACGGATAGTCGCTTCCAGGTTTACGCCGTTTTCCAGATCGGACTGCAGGGAAACAAACTGCGCGTACTTGTCTTTCATCAGGAAGTCGATACCGTACAGCGCAACGCGACGGTAGTCACCGATGATACGGCCACGGCCATATGCATCTGGCAGACCAGTCAGAACGCCAGATTTACGGCAGTTCAGAATGTCTTTGGTGTAAACATCGAATACGCCCTGGTTGTGGGTTTTGCGGTATTCGGTGAAGATTTTTTTCAGCATTGGGTCCAGCTCGCGGTTATACGCTTTGCAGGAACCTTCAACCATTTTAATACCACCGAACGGGATGATTGCGCGTTTCAGTGGTGCTTCAGTCTGCAGACCAACGATTTTCTCAAGGGCTTTGTTGATATAGCCAGCATCGTGAGAAGTGATGGTGGAAGCAACGGAGGTGTCAAAATCAACTGGCGCGTGAGTGCGGTTTTCCAGTTTAACGCCTTCCATTACGCTGTCCCACAGCTTGGTGGTCGCGTCAGTTGCGCCAGCCAGGAAGGATTCGTCACCTTCATACGGGGTATAGTTTTTCTGAATGAAGTCACGTACGTTTACTTCATTCTGCCAGTCACCTTTCGCAAAACCTTCCCAGGCTGTGGCTAACTTTTCATTAAGCTCGGACATGTAACACCTACCTTCTTAAGTGGATTTTTTATTTACTGCCTGAGAAAACCATCAATGATGATCGTCGCCACGCAGGTAAATGACCCAGTATGTCAACCCAACTAACAGACCCCCACCGATAATGTTCCCGATAGTGACAGGGATCAGGTTATCAGTAATGAAATTCATAATAGTCAGGTGAGAGAAACTTTCCGGGGATGAACCAACTGCGGTCCAGAACTCCGGGCTCGCAAAGTCGCGGATAACAATGCCCATTGGGATCATGAACATATTCGCGATACTGTGCTCAAAGCCGCTGGCAACGAACATCGCAACCGGCAGAACCATAATTAAGGCTTTGTCCATCAGGCTACGACCCGAGTAGCTCATCCATACAGCCAGGCAGACCATCAGGTTAGCGAGGATGCCGAGAGCAACGGCTTCGATAAATGTGTGGTGCATTTTGTGGTCGGCAGTTTGCAGGACGTTAAGGCCCCAGCCACCGTTGGCGGTCATGTACTCGCCAGAAAGCCACATCAACAAAACAAAGAGCAGACAGCCAACCAGGTTACCCACGTAAACATTAAGCCAGTTACGTGCCAGCTGACCCCAGGTAATTCTTCCGCTCGCCTTTGCCACGACAATCAGCACCGTTGAGGTGAAGAGGTCGGCGCCGCAAATAACGCAAAGAATCAGACCCAGTGAGAAACAAATGCCGCCAATCAGTTTGGCCATGCCGAAAGGCATTCCGGCAGTACCGGTAGTGGCGGTGATGTAGAAGACGAAAGCGATAGAGATGAACACACCAGCCGTGATCGCCAGATAGAACGTCTTCATCGGGTGTTTCGTTGCTTTATAGACACCTGCTTCTTCGGCAACTTTGGCCATCGCAGCAGGGAGTAAAAGATCAAAAGGGTTGTCAGCTTTCACACTAACTCTCTCTTTATTAAGTCGGCGACGAGATACTAACAAAGCATTATAGAAGAGAAATTGATATAGATCATATCTCGCCTGGCTTATAGGCCCGCAATGTGTATGGATTTACAGCAAATGCGGAGTAAGTATTTGATTATCCGTATAAAAATAAATTTTAAAAGTTATGAAAAGAGTTGAATTTTTTCGTTCGGCCACCTCTTTATCAGTTAATTAATATGGAGTATTAACCATAAAAAGTAACAGTAAAGCCCAGATCAATATTATTATATTTACCCGTGTTTAACTTTATTATTACAATCAACAATCATTGCCGAAGGAAATAAAAAAAGGGGCAATGAAATTGCCCCGTAATATAGCCCAGACGATTGAATACGCCTACTGCTGGTAATGTTATGTGCGCTTATTTTGACCAGTAAGCGGCTTTTGCTTTCTGCAGCTTTTCGTAGGCCTTCAGCAGTGACTGATGCGCCGGGAAGGCTTTCAGATCGCTATCAACGGCCTGCAGGCCATAGAACGGCGCTTCGCCGCTCAGGGCTGCGCTGGCTGCTTCAACGGCCTCAGCGCCGTACATACGCACGAAAGCATTCAGATATTGCAGCGGTTCGCGATCCTCTTCCTGTGCAAGCAGCAGCAGGGTTTGCAGGCAGCGGTAATAGTTGGTGCGCTCGGCAGAGAAGACCGACTGGTTGAACTCCATGGTCCACTCGGTCCAGGCCAGGGCCTGATCCAGATCGCCGCCCGCCAGGGCCAGCATCGCTTTCAACTCACCGATGCGCAGGGTGTACCAGCCGTTGTCTTTACCGGTCGCCAGGCCCAGGAGTTCGCGTACGCGGGTGAAATCATCGTGGCCTTCTTCGTCCAGCTGGGCGATCAGGTTCAGATAATCCTCTTTCTCCCATTCGCTGCCCGGCAGAGCCAGCAGCGTTTCACGCAGATGCGCGCCCATGCTGTTGTTCGCCAGCCACAGATCTTCCGCCGGATAGATATCAGACATGCCAGGCACGATGATGCGGCACGCGTAAACGCCCAGGTGCTCGTAATCGGCAATGTACACTTCCTGGTCTTCCGCGTTAAAGATCGCCATCAGCGTCGCGAACTCTTCTTCCGTGGTACCGGCAAAGCTCCAGTCCACGAACGGATAGTCCGCGTCCTGCTTGAACATATCCCAGGAAATTAAGCCGCTGGAATCGATGAAGTGGGTTTCGAGGTTGGTATGCTCGGCCACTTCTTCATCGTCAAACGTTGGCGGCGTAAACACGTCGAGATCTTTCAGGCTACGGCCCTGAAGCAGCTCGGTAACGGTACGCTCCAGCGCCACGCCGAAGTCCGGGTGCGCGCCGAAGGAGGCGAAGCAGGTGCCGTTGGTCGGGTTAAACAGCACGACGCAGATCACTGGATACTTGCCGCCCAGCGAGCCGTCATACGCAAAGATTGGGAAACCTTCTGCTTCCAGCTTGGCGATGGATTCCACCACGCCCGGGTAGCGTGCCAGCACCTCTGCCGGAATTTCAGGCAGGCTGATGGATTCGGCAATAATGCGGTTTTTGATATGACGCTCGAAGACTTCAGACAGCCCCTGCACGCGCGCTTCATTGCGGGTGTTACCGGCGGACATGCCGTTAGACACATACAGGTTGCCGACGATGTTCATCGGAATATAGACGGTCTGCTCGTCAGACTGACGGGTAAACGGCAGGGCGCAAATACCGCGATCGTCGTTACCGGACTGCAGATCGATCAGCATGCTGGCGGTCAGTTCGTTTTGCGGATCGTAGAAGGCACGCAGGCGCGCGTCGAGAATTCCTTCCGGCAGTTCATCGTCTTCGGTCAGCGGGAACCATTTTTCGTTCGGATAGTGAACGAACGGGCCGTTGGCGATGGTTTCGCCCAGCCAGAAGTCAGCAAAGAAATAGTTGGTGGACAGACGCTCAAAATACTCACCCAGCGCGGAGGCCAGTGCCGCTTTTTTTGTCGCGCCTTTACCGTTGGTAAAGCAAAGGGCACAGTCTTTATCGCGAATATGCACAGACCAGACATGAGGCACCGGATTGAGCCAGGAGGCTTCTTCGATGTTAAAACCCAGGTCGGTCAGTTTCTGCTGGAAGCGAGCGATGGAATCTTCCAGAGCGGCGTCTTTGCCGGGGATAAACGTTTGAGTCATGGCGTTCACTTTTATCGTACGTAAAGCGCGCAATGATACGGGTTTTGCGTGACGGGTGCTATCTCCGGCGAAAATAAAAGACTGGGCTATGCTTACTGTCAGTAACTCACTGTTAAGGCATAGAAAAATGAAAGCATTCGATCTCCAGCGGATGGCGTTTGATAAAGTCCCTCCTGAATTTTTAGGCGAAGTGGCGCTGCGTAGTCTGTATACCTTCGTTCTGGTCTTCCTGTTTCTTAAAATCACCGGTCGTCGCGGCGTGCGGCAGATGTCGCTTTTTGAAGTGTTGATCATCCTGACGCTGGGTTCCGCGGCGGGGGATGTCGCCTTCTATGATGATGTGCCGATGGTGCCGGTATTTATCGTTTTTGTCACACTGGCGCTGCTTTACCGCCTTGTCATGTGGCTGATGTCGAAAAGTGAAAAGCTGGAAGATCTGCTTGAAGGGAAGCCGGTCGTTATCGTCGAGGACGGTCAGCTGGCCTGGGAAAACGTTCAGAGCGCCAATATGACCGAGTTTGAGTTCTTTATGGAGCTACGCCTCAACAGCGTGGAACAGCTCGGGCAGGTGCGTCTGGCGATCATGGAGACCAACGGGCAGATCAGCGTCTATTACTATTCTGACGATGAGGTGAGGCCGGGACTGTGCATCCTGCCGGATATGCTGGTCGAGCGTTTCAGAACCGTACCTGAGTCAGGCGAGTATGCCTGCGTGAGATGTAGCCATGTCGTCGCGATGCAGCCGGGGGATCGTCAATTATGCCCCCGCTGTGCAAATCCGGAATGGACGAAGGTTAGCCGGGCTAAACGCATCACCTGACAGCCATTTTGTCGGTTTTGTCCTGGCGAGGCGGCAGATTGTTTTGTGTGACGCGGGGCACATTTCACGGGTCATAAGTTTTAGACATTGCGGCGCGTGTCACTGAATGATAAAACCGATATCCACAGTTATAACTTATGGCTTTTAGCGTGGTGAGGGGAAATGGCTCAAGTCTTTAATTTCAGTTCAGGTCCGGCAATGTTACCGGCAGACGTGCTTAAACAGGCTCAACAGGAACTTTGTGACTGGAACGGTCTGGGAACGTCGGTGATGGAAATCAGCCACCGGGGTAAAGAGTTTATTCAGGTGGCGGAAGAGGCAGAAAAGGATTTTCGCGATCTGCTGAATATTCCCTCGAACTACAAAGTATTGTTCTGTCACGGCGGCGGGCGCGGCCAGTTTGCAGGCGTACCGCTAAACATCCTGGGCGATAAAACGACGGCAGACTACGTTGACGCAGGCTACTGGGCGGCCAGTGCGGTGAAAGAAGCGCACAAATACTGCACGCCGAATGTGATTGACGCCAAAGTGACCGTTGACGGCCTGCGCGCCGTGAAGCCAATGAGCGAATGGCAGCTTTCTGATAACGCAGCGTATTTGCACTATTGCCCGAACGAAACCATTGACGGGATTGCCATCGACGAGACGCCGAACTTCGGTAAAGACGTCGTGGTTGCCGCTGACTTCTCCTCCACCATTCTTTCTGCACCAATTGACGTCAGCCGTTATGGCGTGATCTACGCGGGCGCGCAGAAAAATATCGGCCCTGCGGGCCTGACGATTGTTATCGTGCGTGAAGACCTGCTGGGTAAAGCGCATACATCGTGCCCGTCCATTCTTGATTACACCGTGCTGAACGACAACGATTCTATGTTCAACACCCCACCGACGTTTGCCTGGTACCTCTCCGGCCTGGTCTTCAAATGGCTGAAGCAAAACGGCGGCGTGGCGCAGATGGACAAAGTGAATCAGCAGAAAGCCGAACTGCTGTATGGCGTCATCGACAAGAGCGATTTCTACCGCAACGACGTGGCGAAAGCTAACCGTTCCCGCATGAACGTGCCGTTCCAGCTGGCGGACAGCAACCTGGATAAAGTGTTCCTTGAAGAGTCCTTCGCGGCCGGCCTGCACGCGCTGAAAGGTCACCGTGTCGTGGGCGGCATGCGTGCCTCCATCTATAACGCGATGCCGCTGGAAGGCGTTAAAGCGCTGACCGATTTCATGATCGACTTCGAACGTCGCCACGGTTAATTGCGCTGTTTTCACCCCCGTAGCCCTGCTGCGGGGTTTTTATTATGTTGAGTTGAGAGTTAAGTTTTCATGGAATCCCTGACGTTACAACCTATCGCGCGGGTAGATGGCACCATTAATCTGCCTGGTTCAAAAAGTGTCTCGAACCGCGCTCTGCTGCTGGCAGCACTGGCAAACGGCACCACCGTCCTTACAAACCTGCTGGACAGCGATGACGTGCGCCATATGCTCAATGCGCTGAAAGCGTTGGGCGTTCATTACACTCTCTCCGACGATCGTACCCGCTGCGAAGTGACCGGCAACGGCGGCACGCTGCAGACGGGTGAAGAGCTTGAGCTGTTTCTGGGCAACGCGGGTACCGCGATGCGTCCGCTGGCAGCGGCCCTGTGTCTGGGGCGCAACAACATTGTGCTGACCGGCGAGCCGCGCATGAAAGAGCGTCCGATTGGCCATCTGGTGGATGCCCTGCGTCAGGGCGGCGCGCAGATCGAGTATCTGGAGCAGGAAAATTATCCGCCACTGCGTCTGCGCGGGGGCTTTACCGGCGGTCACGTTGAGGTTGACGGCAGCGTCTCCAGCCAGTTCCTGACCGCACTGCTGATGACCGCGCCGCTGGCGCCGCAGGATACGGTTATCACGATTAAAGGCGAGCTGGTCTCCAAACCGTATATTGATATCACGCTGCACCTGATGAAAACCTTCGGCGTTGAGGTGGAAAACCAGTCTTATCAGCGTTTTGTCGTGCGTGGGGCGCAGCAGTACCAGTCTCCGGGCAGCTATCTTGTTGAAGGCGACGCCTCGTCGGCATCTTACTTCCTGGCTGCAGGCGCGATCAAAGGCGGTACCGTGAAGGTGACCGGTATTGGTCGCAACAGCGTGCAGGGTGACATTCGTTTTGCGGACGTGCTGGAAAAAATGGGCGCGGTTGTGACCTGGGGTGATGACTTCATCTCCTGTACCCACGGCGAGCTGAAGGCCATCGACATGGACATGAACCATATTCCGGATGCGGCGATGACCATTGCCACGGCGGCGCTGTTTGCAAAAGGCACCACCACGCTGCGTAACATCTACAACTGGCGCGTAAAAGAGACTGACCGTCTGTTTGCGATGGCGACCGAACTGCGTAAGGTCGGTGCTGAGGTGGAAGAGGGCGAAGATTACATTCGCGTCACGCCTCCTGCAAAACTGCAGGTTGCCGAGATCGGCACCTACAACGATCACCGTATGGCGATGTGCTTCTCGCTGGTGGCACTGTCCGACACGCCTGTGACCATTCTCGATCCGAAATGTACGGCGAAAACGTTCCCGGACTACTTTGAACAGCTGGCACGCATTAGCACGCTGGCCTGATGACGCTTGCCGCATCACCTGATGCGGCATTTCCTTACGCTTCCTGACGAACACTTCCGTTCATTTCTTCTACACTCTGCTTCAATCAATCCGTAATTTGCACGCAAAGGTAACAGTTGCGCACGTTGACGCGTATAATGCGCGGCGTTCATGTAAACGGTATGCCTTATTTAAGGAGAAAAAGATGACGGCAATTGCCCCGGTAATCACCATTGACGGGCCGAGTGGCGCAGGGAAAGGGACTCTGTGCAAAGCGATGGCGGAAGCATTGCAATGGCATCTTTTAGATTCGGGAGCAATCTATCGCGTGCTGGCCCTGGCTGCGCTGCATCATCATGTGGACGTGGCGTCAGAAGAAGCGCTGGTTCCGCTGGCTGCGCATCTTGATGTGCGTTTCGTGTCGACCAATGGCAACCTGGAAGTCATCCTTGAAGGGGAAGACGTGAGCGGGGAAATCCGTACTCAGGAAGTGGCGAATGCGGCCTCTCAGGTAGCGGCCTTCCCGCGCGTTCGTGAGGCGCTGTTACGCCGTCAGCGCGCGTTCCGTGAGGCCCCGGGTTTGATCGCGGACGGACGCGATATGGGAACCGTGGTATTCCCTGATGCACCTGTGAAAATTTTCCTTGACGCCTCTTCGGAAGAACGCGCTCAACGCCGCATGCTTCAGTTGCAGGAAAAGGGGTTTAGTGTTAACTTTGATCGCCTTTTATCCGAGATAAAAGAGCGCGATGACCGCGATCGTAACCGCGCCGTCGCCCCACTTGTTCCAGCAGAAGATGCATTAGTTCTGGATTCAACCAGTTTAACTATTGAGCAAGTGATTGAAAAAGCGCTACAATATTCGCGCCAAAAACTGGCACTCGCGTAATCGCGACCGATTTAGCAGTACCCCCGCTGCAATGGATTGACGGCGGGTATGTGAAACAACCCCATCCGGCATGGAGCCAGGTGGACGTTAATATTAACCTGAAGATTAAACATGACTGAATCTTTTGCTCAACTGTTTGAAGAATCCTTAAAAGAAATCGAAACCCGCCCGGGTTCCATCGTTCGCGGTGTTGTTGTTGCTATCGACAAAGACGTAGTACTGGTTGACGCCGGTCTGAAATCTGAGTCCGCCATTCCGGCAGAGCAGTTCAAAAACGCCCAGGGCGAGCTGGAAATCCAGGTTGGCGACGAAGTTGACGTTGCTCTGGACGCAGTAGAAGACGGCTTCGGTGAAACCCTGCTTTCTCGTGAGAAAGCGAAACGTCACGAAGCATGGATCACGCTGGAAAAAGCTTACGAAGAAGCTGAAACTGTGGTCGGTGTTATCAACGGCAAAGTTAAAGGTGGCTTCACTGTTGAGCTGAATGGTATTCGTGCGTTCCTGCCAGGTTCTCTGGTAGACGTTCGTCCAGTTCGTGACACCCTGCACCTGGAAGGCAAAGAGCTTGAGTTCAAAGTAATCAAGCTGGACCAGAAGCGTAACAACGTTGTTGTTTCCCGTCGTGCCGTTATCGAATCCGAAAACAGCGCAGAACGCGATCAGCTGCTGGAAAACCTGCAGGAAGGCATGGAAGTCAAAGGTATCGTTAAGAACCTCACTGACTACGGCGCATTCGTTGACCTGGGCGGCGTTGATGGCCTGCTGCACATCACCGACATGGCGTGGAAACGCGTTAAGCACCCAAGCGAAATCGTGAACGTGGGCGACGAAATCACTGTTAAAGTGCTGAAGTTCGACCGCGAGCGTACTCGTGTATCCCTCGGCCTGAAACAGCTGGGCGAAGATCCATGGGTAGCTATCGCTAAGCGTTACCCAGAAGGGACTAAACTGACTGGTCGCGTAACCAACCTGACTGACTACGGCTGCTTCGTTGAAATCGAAGAAGGCGTTGAAGGTCTGGTGCACGTTTCCGAAATGGACTGGACCAACAAAAACATCCACCCATCCAAAGTTGTTAACGTTGGTGATGTAGTGGAAGTGATGGTTCTGGATATCGACGAAGAACGTCGTCGTATCTCCCTGGGCCTGAAGCAGTGCAAAAACAACCCATGGCAGCAGTTCGCGGAAACCCACAACAAGGGCGACCGTGTTGAAGGTAAAATCAAGTCTATCACTGACTTCGGTATCTTCATCGGCCTGGACGGCGGCATCGATGGCCTGGTTCACCTGTCTGACATCTCCTGGAACGTTGCAGGCGAAGAAGCAGTTCGTGAATACAAAAAAGGCGACGAAATCGCTGCAGTTGTTCTGCAGGTTGACGCAGAGCGTGAGCGTATCTCCCTGGGCGTTAAACAGCTCGCAGAAGATCCGTTCAACAACTGGGTTGCACTGAACAAGAAAGGCGCAATCGTAAACGGTAAAGTCACTGCAGTTGACGCGAAAGGCGCAACCGTAGAACTGGCTGACGGCGTTGAAGGTTACCTGCGCGCTTCTGAAGCTTCCCGTGACCGCGTTGAAGATGCCACTCTGGTTCTGAACGTAGGCGACGACGTTGAAGCTAAGTTCACCGGTGTTGACCGTAAGAACCGTGCAATCAGCCTGTCTGTTCGTGCTAAAGACGAAGCTGATGAGAAAGATGCAATCGCAACTGTTAACAAACAGGAAGATGCAAACTTCTCTAACAACGCAATGGCTGAAGCTTTCAAAGCAGCTAAAGGCGAGTAATATCAGGTTCTCAGCATCATTTGCGCTGTAACGCATTTACAGCGCGAAGGATGAGGAGCAAACTTGACAGATTACAGGATTCGTCCTGTAATCAATAACAAAGGGCGGCTACGGCCGCCCTTGTTTAATGAGCTGTTCAGCTAATTGGTTTGAAAGGAACCGGAGGAATCATGACCAAGTCAGAATTGATTGAAAGACTTGCCAGTCAGCAACCGCATATCCCTGCCAAGGCAGTGGAAGATGCCGTAAAAGAGATGCTGGAGCATATGGCCTCCACTCTTGCCCAGGGCGAGCGCATTGAAATCCGCGGTTTCGGTAGTTTTTCTCTGCACTATCGTGCTCCACGTACCGGGCGTAACCCGAAAACTGGCGATAAAGTCGAGCTGGAAGGTAAGTACGTTCCACACTTTAAGCCGGGTAAAGAACTGCGCGATCGCGCCAATATTTACGGCAACTGAGTTTAGCCAGCCGGTTAAACTGGGTTCGAAAGAAAGCACCTGCGGGTGCTTTTTTTGTACCCGTCGCTTTCTTTCTGAAGGTGCCCCGCATTTTCCGTTTCGTTTTCTGCAACCCGTTAAATACCTTGCTGCGCTTGCCGTAAATCGCATCCTTCACGCCTGACGACATGCTCAACCTGCCTGCATACTGCCACCCTGAAACAGGGAGGTGGCAATGGGAATTCCCGCGCTTAGCATCTGCGCCATTCTGGCGATCGTCCCGTTACTCTGGTTACCTGAACTGCCTTCCCCCTACACCGTGTGGGCAATGTTGGCTGGCGGGATAGTGCTAGCGGTATGGCAAAACAGTCGACTGAGGTATGCGGGTATGACGCTGTTATTTTGTGCCTGGGGCATTTTGGCCGCGCAGGAGAGCGTCTGGCCGATGCAGCATTTAACAACGGGGGCCGTGCAGGCTGAGATAGAGCTCACCGCGACCGACGGCGCCACTCAACATCAGGGAAGCATTCTAAGCGTCAATGGCAAGCGCTGGTGGGCCTCTACCGGCGTAACGCTGTATGGCAATTATCTGCCGCAAAAGGCGTGTGCAGGGCAGCGCTGGAGCGTGACGCTCAGGCTCAGGCCTGCACACGGCGAACTCAACGACGGCGGTTATGATTCTCAGCGCAGCGCTTTTGCCCGACATCAAACGCTGAGCGGGCGCTTCACCCGTGCGGAGATCGTCGACGGGCGCTGCAGCCTGCGGGCGCAATATCTGATGTCGCTGCAAAACCGACTTTCAGCTTACCGATGGGGAGCGGTTATCCTGGGGCTTGGGATGGGAGAACGCCTGGAAGTACCCCGTGAAATAAAAGACCTGATGCGGGAAACCGGCACGCTGCATCTGATGGCGATTTCGGGTCTGCATATCGCGCTGGCAGCCTCTCTCGTCTGGTTACTTGCACGTGGACTCCAGTTTTTATTACCCAGCCACCGCGTCCACTGGCAAATGCCTCTCCTTGCCGGGTTGTTCTTTGCTGCTTTCTACGCCTGGCTTACCGGCCTGCAACCGCCTGCGCTGAGGACGATCATCGCCCTTGCGGTGCTTGCTCTGTTGCGGATTACTGGCCGTCAGTGGTCTCCCTGGCAGGTTTGGAGCTGCTGCATCGCGGCGATACTGATTAACGATCCCTTGGCCGTACTTTCGCAGAGTCTGGCTCTGTCAGCCTTTGCCGTCGCCGCGCTGATTTTCTGGTTTCAGTGGCTGCCTCTTCCCGACTGGATTTGGACACGACGGATGCGGCCGCTACTGAACCTGATTTATCTGCAGGTCGGGATGTTGCTGCTGCTCATGCCGTTACAGGTTCTGATTTTCCATGGCTTCAGCCTCTCATCCCTGGTCGCGAATCTCTTTGCCGTGCCCCTGGTAACGTTTGTCTCCGTCCCGCTGATCCTGCTCGGTATGCTGCTCCATTTGCTACCGCTGGCTGCGGTAGAAAGTGCCATCTGGTTTGCCGCCGATAAGTCGCTTGCGGGACTCTTCTGGCTACTGATGCGCCTGCCTGATGGCTGGCAGAATGTCGACCAGCGCTGGCAAGCCCTGGCATTACTGCCGTGGTTGAGTATTATTGCCTGGCGTTTTCGTGCCTGGAAAACCGTTCCTGCCGTTTGTCTTGCAGGCAGTGTCCTGCTGACATTTACCCTCTGGCGAGCGGCAAAAAGCGAGAGCTGGACGCTGCATATGCTGGACGTGGGGCAGGGGCTGTCCATGGTCATTGAAAGGCAGGGAAAAGCCATTCTCTTCGATACCGGGCTCGCCTGGCCGGGCGGGGATAGCGCGCAGCGGTTAATTATTCCCTGGCTTCGCTGGCATCACCTACGGCCAGAAGGAGTGATTCTCAGTCATGAACACCTCGACCATGCAGGAGGCCTCGCGTCGTTGCAAAAAGCATGGCCGGATATATGGGTAAGAAGCCCGTTACGCAGGACGGGGCACCGCCCTTGTTTTCGTGGGCAGAAATGGGAATGGCAGGAATTAACCTTTACCGTCCACTGGCCTCCTGAAAATTACCCGGCCCAGGGGAATAACCATTCCTGTGTGGTAAAGGTGGACGACGGGGAGCAAAGCGTTCTGCTAACAGGGGACATTGAAGTGCAGGCGGAACAGGCTATGCTTAGCCATTACTGGCGTCATCTGAGGGCCACGCTCATACAGGTCCCCCATCATGGCAGCAATACCTCGTCTTCATTGCCGCTGGTACAGCGGGTGGAAGGACAGATCGCCCTGGATTCTGCGGCCCGCTATAACGCATGGCACTTCCCGTCGGCAAAAGTCGTTCGACGTTATCGAAAAGAGGGATATATCTGGCACGATACTCCTCATTCAGGACAAATATCGGTGACATTCTCGCAACATCACTGGCAAATCCGGCGCTTGCGAGAGCAAATTTTACCACGTTGGTATCATCAGTGGTTTGGCGCGCCCGTCGATAACGGGTAGAATATGCGGCTATTTCAACAATGCTGGTTTTTTGAATGCATAACGACAAAGATCTCTCCACGTGGCAAACGTTCCGCCGACTCTGGCCGATGATTGCCCCTTTTAAAGCAGGCTTGATCGTGGCGGGTGTAGCGTTAATCCTCAACGCAGCCAGCGATACCTTTATGCTATCGCTTCTCAAACCGTTACTGGACGACGGTTTTGGTAAAACGGATCGCTCAGTGCTGCTATGGATGCCTCTGGTGGTTATCGGACTGATGATCTTACGCGGTATCACCAGCTATATCTCCAGCTACTGCATTTCCTGGGTATCCGGGAAAGTAGTGATGACCATGCGCCGTCGGCTGTTCAGTCACATGATGGGCATGCCGGTTGCGTTCTTTGACAAGCAGTCAACCGGGACGCTGCTGTCGCGGATCACCTACGACTCCGAGCAGGTTGCCTCTTCCTCTTCCAGCGCGCTGATTACCGTTGTGCGCGAGGGCGCGTCGATTATCGGCCTGTTCGTGATGATGTTCTACTACAGCTGGCAGCTGTCGCTCATCCTTATCGTTCTGGCACCGGTGGTTTCTATTGCTATCCGCGTCGTCTCAAAACGCTTCCGTAATATCAGCAAGAATATGCAGAATACGATGGGGCAGGTGACTACCAGCGCAGAGCAGATGCTGAAAGGGCATAAAGAAGTGCTGATTTTTGGTGGTCAGGACGTTGAAACCAAACGCTTTGATAAAGTGAGCAACAAAATGCGTCTGCAGGGGATGAAAATGGTCTCGGCCTCTTCTATCTCCGACCCGATTATTCAGCTGATCGCCTCACTGGCGCTGGCGTTCGTTCTGTATGCGGCAAGCTTCCCGAGCGTCATGGAGACGCTGACGGCGGGTACCATCACCGTGGTCTTCTCCTCAATGATCGCCCTGATGCGTCCGCTGAAATCACTGACAAACGTCAACGCCCAGTTCCAGCGTGGGATGGCGGCCTGTCAGACCCTGTTCAGCATTCTGGATTCCGAGCAGGAAAAAGATGAAGGCAAACGCGTCATTGAGCGCGCGAACGGCGACGTTGAGTTCCGCAATGTGACCTTTACCTATCCTGGCCGCGAAACACCGGCTCTGCGCAATATCAACCTGACCATTCCGGCGGGGAAAACCGTTGCGCTGGTAGGCCGTTCCGGCTCGGGTAAATCGACCATTGCCAGCCTGATCACCCGTTTCTACGACATTGACGAAGGTGAAATTCTGTTAGACGGTCACGATCTGCGGGAGTATACCCTGCAGTCGCTCCGTAACCAGGTGGCGCTGGTCTCCCAGAACGTGCACCTGTTCAACGATACCGTGGCAAACAATATTGCTTATGCACGCACTGAAGAGTACAGCCGCGAGCAGATTGAGAACGCCGCACGTATGGCCTACGCGATGGACTTTATCAACAAGATGGATAACGGTCTGGATACCATCATCGGCGAGAACGGTGTACTGCTCTCCGGTGGGCAGCGTCAGCGTATCGCCATTGCCCGAGCGCTGCTGCGCGACAGCCCGATACTGATCCTGGACGAAGCGACTTCTGCGCTGGATACGGAATCTGAACGCGCGATTCAGTCGGCGCTGGATGAGCTACAAAAGAACCGCACCTCGCTGGTGATTGCGCACCGTCTGTCGACTATCGAGCAGGCTGATGAAATCGTCGTGGTTGAGGATGGGGTCATTGTTGAACGCGGAAGCCATGCTGATCTGCTGGAACACCGCGGTGTTTACGCTCAGCTTCATAAGATGCAGTTCGGCGAATGATTGCACGCATCTGGTCCGGTGAATCCCCGCTGTGGCTGCTGCTTTTGCCGCTCTCCTGGCTCTACGGCCTGGTGAGCGGCATTATCCGTCTGCTTTATCGTCTTGGGGTGAAGCGGGCCTGGCGCGCGCCGGTGCCCGTTGTGGTTGTCGGTAATCTTACGGCGGGCGGCAACGGCAAAACGCCGGTGGTGATCTGGCTGGTGGAGCAGTTGCAAAAGCGCGGTATACGCCCGGGCGTGGTATCGCGGGGATATGGCGGTAAAGCGGCGCATTACCCGCTGTTGCTGACAGCGGAAACCACGACGGCTGAAGCGGGTGATGAACCGGTATTGATTTTCCAGCGTACTGGCGCCCCTGTTGCGGTCTCCCCGGTGCGCAGCGATGCCGTCCGGGCCCTGCTTGCCGAACATGCGGTACAGATCATTATCACTGACGATGGTCTGCAGCATTATGCCCTGGCGCGAGATAAAGAGATTGTGGTCATCGACGGGGTTCGCCGTTTTGGGAACGGCTGGTGGTTACCTGCCGGACCCATGCGCGAACGCGCTTCGCGTCTGACGTCCGTTGATGCGGTGATCGTGAACGGTGGTGAGGCGAAAACGGGTGAAATCCCGATGCACCTGCAGCCGGGTCTGGCAATCAACCTGGTGACGGGTGAACGCCGGTCGGTTTCAGAGTTGCCTTCACTGGTAGCGATGGCGGGCATTGGTCATCCGCCGCGCTTCTTCGCGACGCTGGAACAGTGTGGTGCCCGGCTTGAAAAACGCGTTCCGCTGGCCGACCACCAGGCGCTGGTGGAAGGGCAGGTCGCTGCCCTGACCGTACCCGGGCAGTCGCTGATCATGACCGAAAAAGATGCGGTGAAATGCCGCGCCTTTGCGAAAGATAACTGGTGGTATCTGCCGGTTGACGCCGAACTCAGCGGTGAGCAGCCGGAACATTTGCTCAAGGAACTGATTGCGTTGGTGCACTAAAGGCTTACGCGGTTCTGGTGGCGCTTTGACTGACAGGAAAACGCATGTCTTTACCGCAACTCTCGCTCTCAGCCGCACGTAATCTCCACCTTGCCGCGCAGGGGCTGCTCAAAAAGCCCCGCCGTCGCGCGCAGCCTGCCGATATTCTCTCTACCGTACAGCGCATGTCGCTACTCCAGATCGACACCATTAATATTGTGGCACGTAGCCCTTACCTGGTGCTGTTCAGCCGCCTGGGGAGCTATCCTTCTCAGTGGCTGGATGAGGCGCTCAGCAAGGGGGAGTTGATGGAGTACTGGGCGCACGAAGCCTGCTTCCTTCCCCGCAGCGATTTTGCCCTTGTGCGTCACCGTATGCTTGCGCCGGAAAAGATGGGCTGGAAATACCGGCAGGCGTGGATGCAGGAACATGCGGCTGAAATAGAGCAGCTCATCGCGCATATTCAGGAAAACGGTCCTGTACGCTCCGCCGATTTTGAACACCCGCGCAAAGGTACAAGCGGCTGGTGGGAGTGGAAGCCGCACAAGCGTCATCTCGAAGGCCTGTTTACCTCAGGCAAAGTCATGGTGATTGAGCGGCGTAATTTTCAGCGCGTCTACGACCTCACGCATCGCGTGATGCCCCACTGGGACGACGAGCGCGACCTGCTTACCCAGGAGGCGGCCGAGGCCATTATGTTAGAAAACAGCGCCCGTAGTCTGGGGATTTTTCGCACGCAATGGCTGGCAGATTACTATCGCCTGCGCCAGCCCGCGCTGAAACCGCTGCTGGACATGTTGCAACGCGAACAGCGCGTCATTCCCGTTACCGTGGAAACGCTGGGCGAAATGTGGCTACATGCGGATCTCCTCCCGCTATTGCCTCAGGCCCTGGAGGGGAAACTGCAGGCGACCCACAGCGCGGTATTGTCGCCTTTCGACCCGGTCGTCTGGGACAGAAAACGCGCCGAGCAGCTCTTTGATTTCAGCTACCGGCTGGAATGTTATACCCCGGCCCCAAAGCGCCAGTATGGCTACTTTGTTTTACCGCTCCTGCATAAGGGGCAGCTGGTCGGGCGCATGGATGCCAAAATGCACCGCAAGACCGGCACGCTTGAAATCATTGCGCTTTATTTGCAAGAGGGCGTCAGGGTGACGGCGAGCCTGGAAAAAGGGTTAACGTCCGCCATTAGCGAATTCGCGCGCTGGCAGGGGGCCGACGACGTGACGCTGGGCCGGGTACCTGATGGATTGTTTACATCCTGTCGAAGTGGCTGGGAAACAGGCACGCCCTGAAAAAGGAATGTGTTAAGCTTTAGCGATTACCCATACGGAGGAACTATGGATCACCGTTTACTTGAAATTATTGCCTGCCCGGTATGCAACGGCAAACTCTACTACAGCCAGGACAAACAAGAGCTCATTTGCAAGCTGGACAGCCTGGCTTTCCCGCTGCGCGACGGTATTCCTGTATTGCTGGAAAACGAAGCCCGTTCCCTGGTGGCAGAAGAGAGCAAACCATGAGTTTTGTTGTCATTATTCCTGCGCGTTATGCCTCAACGCGTCTGCCGGGTAAGCCGCTCGTGGATATCACCGGCAAGCCGATGATTGTGCATGTCCTTGAGCGTGCGCGTGAATCCGGTGCTGACCGCGTGATTGTTGCCACCGATCATCCGGATGTCGCTCGTGCGGTTGAGGCGGCAGGCGGTGAGGTATGCATGACCCGCGCAGATCACCAGTCCGGCACCGAGCGTCTGGCGGAAGTGGTTGAGAAATGCGGTTTCAGTGATGATACGGTTATCGTAAACGTGCAGGGTGACGAGCCGATGATCCCCGCTGTCATTATCCGTCAGGTGGCCGAAAACCTGGCGCAGCGTCAGGTCGGAATGGCCACGCTGGCGGTACCCATTCATCATGCAGAAGAAGCTTTCAACCCGAATGCGGTGAAGGTCGTCATGGATGCGGAAGGCTATGCGCTCTATTTCTCCCGTGCCACGATCCCGTGGGATCGCGATCGCTTTGCGCTTTCTAAAGAGACCATCGGTGATACCTTCCTGCGTCATATTGGGATCTACGGCTATCGCGCCGGCTTTATTCGCCGTTATGTGGCCTGGGCCCCGAGTCCGCTGGAGCATATCGAAATGCTGGAGCAGCTCCGCGTGCTCTGGTACGGCGAGAAAATTCACGTTGCCGTTGCTGAGGAAGTCCCCGGCACGGGCGTAGACACCCCTGAAGATCTTGAGCGCGTTCGCGCCGAATTGCGTTAATCTTACCGGCATCTCTCCGTTGGGAGAGATGCACTCTCCGGTTTATTTTTCACTTTCTTTTTCCTGATTGATCTCTTCCGGGTGACATCTTCATTAAGGACGCTCATTATAAAAGCAGTAGTCTTAATGGGGGTAATCTCATATGGAACAGCTGCGTGCCGAACTTAGCCATCTGCTGGGTGAAAAGTTAAGCCGGGTCGAATGCGTGAGTGAAAAAGCCGATACCGCGCTCTGGTCGTTGTACGACAGTGAGGGTAACCCAATGCCGCTGATGGCACGGAGTTTCACGTCACCCGGCGTTGCCAGGCAGCTTGCATGGAAAATGTCGATGCTGGCGCGGGAGGGAACCGTGCGTATGCCGACGGTGTACGGCGTGATGACCCATGAGGAACACCCCGGCCCGGACGTACTGCTGATTGAACGTTTACGTGGTGTACCCGTTGAAGCGCCCGCGCGAACGCCGGAACGCTGGGAACAGCTAAAAGACCAGATTGTCGAGGCGCTGCTGGCGTGGCACCGTCAGGATAGCCGCGGACTTGTCGGGCCGGTCGACAGCACGCAGGAAAATCTCTGGCCGCTGTGGTATCGCCAGCGGGTTGAAGTGCTGTGGGGAACGCTTAACCAGTTCAACAATACCGGTTTAACCATGCAGGACAAACGTATTCTCTTTCGCACCCGGGAGTGTTTACCGGCGCTGTTCGAAGGTTTTAACGATAACTGCGTGCTGATCCACTGTAACTTCACCCTGCGGAGTATGCTAAAAGACCCCCGCAGCGATCAGCTTCTGGCGATGGTGGGGCCGGGGATCATGCTCTGGGCTCCGCGCGAATATGAGCTGTTCAGGCTCAGCGACAGCGGGGCGGCGGAAGGTTTACTGTGGCATTACCTTCAACGCGCCCCCGTTGCGGAAGCGTTTCTCTGGCGGCGCTGGCTCTACCTGCTCTGGGACGAAGTTGCGCAGCTGGTTAACACCGGACGCTTTAATCGCGCAAACTTCGATCTGGCGACCAAATCACTCTTGCCCTGGCTCGCCTGAGGAACCTTTCAGCCACTGCCAGAGGCGTCCAAGCGTCTCATAACCGACGCGATCGCTATGCATCAGCCACATAGGGGACGGGATTACCCGCTCCCACGGATTAAGCGGCGCGTCGATGGCCATCTGGTTCGCCGGTGCGGGAAGCGGGTGCAGGCCCTGTTTTTCAAAGAAAATCATCGCGCGTGGCAGGTGCGAGGCGGAGGTCACCAGTAAGAACGGGGCTTCACCAATCGCCTGCTTCACTGCGGCGGCCTCTTCCTCAGTATCTTTCGGGCTGTCCAGAGTGACAATGGAGGAGCGCGGTACGCCGAGTGATTCCGCGACCCGGGCACCCGCTTCCGCCGTACTCACCGGGTTCGTTTTGGCCGCCGCGCCGGTGAAGATCATTTTTGATCCCGGATTCGCCAGCCAGAGGCGAATGCCTTCGTTTAGCCGCGGCAGGCTGTTGTTGATCAGGTTTGAGCTGGGGGCCCAGTCAGGATCCCAGGTATATCCGCCGCCCAGCACAACAATGTACGCCACTTTCTGATTTCCCTGCCATGTCGGGTACCTGTTTTCGATGGGGCGTAACAGACCATCCGCGACCGGCTGCAGGCTCAGCAGCAGCAGGACCAACCAGCCGAACGTGATCAGCGTTTTGCCACTCTTCTGAAAGCGACTGAACCACACCAGCGCCAGCCCCAGCGCGATGATGATGAGCAGCAGCGGAAGGGGAAGCATCATCCCTCCAATGTATTTCTTAAGGGTAAAAAGCATCCTTTTTGGTTCCTTTTTTGACCATATAGCAGGTGATTGACGGTGATATTACACCAGAGAGGTTCATTCTCCGCGCGGGTGTGACAAAATAGCGGTTTTGCAGTTAGCGAGTGGAACTCTCCCAATGCGGGATCGCAATTTTGATGACATCGCGGAAAAGTTTTCGCGCAACATTTATGGCACCACGAAAGGGCAGCTCCGTCAGACGATCCTCTGGCAGGATCTGGACACCATTCTGGCTACCTTTGGTGGTCAAACGTTGCGCGTGCTGGATGCCGGAGGCGGTGAAGGACAGACGGCCATAAGAATGGCGGAACGCGGTCATCACGTCACGCTTTGCGATCTTTCTGCTGAAATGGTCGCCCGCGCGACGCGTGCGGCAGAAGAGAAAGGTGTGAGCGACAACATGCATTTTATACAATGCGCCGCTCAGGACATCGCACAGCATTTGGAAACCCAGGTTGATCTGATATTGTTTCATGCGGTGCTGGAGTGGGTTGCCGATCCGCTAAGCGTGTTACAAACCCTGTGGTCGATGTTGCGCCCGGGCGGCACGCTGTCGTTGATGTTCTACAATGCTAACGGCTTCCTGATGCACAACATGGTTGCGGGAAACTTCGACTATGTTCAGGTCGGGATGCCCAAAAAGAAAAAACGCACGCTTTCCCCGGACTATCCGCGCGATCCACAGCAGGTCTATGGCTGGCTGGAAGCGATTGGCTGGCAGATTGTCGGGAAGACGGGCGTCAGGGTGTTTCATGATTATCTGCGTGAAAAACACAAACAGCGTGACTGTTTTGACACCTTAACAGAATTGGAAACGCGGTATTGCCGCCAGGAGCCTTTTGTCAGCCTTGGCCGCTATATTCACGTCACCGCGCACAAGCCGCAGATGCAAGGATAACCTATGAGTGAATTTTCCCAGACAGTCCCCGAACTGGTTGCCTGGGCCAGGAAAAACGATTTCTCCATCTCGCTGCCGGTAGACAGACTCTCTTTCCTGCTGGCGGTCGCCACGCTGAACGGCGAGCGGCTGGATGGGGAAATGAGCGAGGGTGAACTGGTGGACGCGTTCCGCCATGTCAGTGATGCGTTTGAGCAAACCAGCGAAACCATTAGCGTGCGTGCCAACAACGCAATCAACGATATGGTGCGTCAACGTCTGCTGAACCGCTTTACCAGCGAGCAGGCGGAAGGAAACGCCATCTATCGCCTGACGCCACTGGGCATCGGCATCACCGATTACTACATACGCCAGCGCGAATTTTCCACGCTGCGTCTGTCCATGCAGCTGTCGATCGTGGCCGGTGAGCTTAAGCGCGCCGCCGATGCGGCAGATGAAGACGGTGACGAATTCCACTGGCACCGAAACGTCTATGCACCGCTGAAATACTCGGTGGCGGAAATCTTCGACAGTATCGATCTGACCCAGCGCCTGATGGACGAACAGCAGCAGCAGGTCAAAGACGATATCGCACAGCTGCTGAATAAAGACTGGCGTGCAGCCATCTCCAGCTGTGAACTTCTGCTGTCAGAAACCTCCGGTACGCTGCGTGAGCTGCAGGATACGCTGGAAGCCGCAGGGGATAAGCTGCAGGCGAACCTGCTGCGCATCCAGGACGCGACGCTGGCACACGACGATCTGCACTTTATCGACCGTCTGGTGTTCGACCTGCAGAGTAAACTGGACCGCATCATCAGCTGGGGCCAGCAGTCGATCGACCTGTGGATCGGCTACGACCGACACGTGCATAAATTTATCCGTACCGCGATCGATATGGATAAAAACCGCGTCTTTGCCCAGCGTCTGCGCCAGTCGGTGCAGACCTATTTCGATGCGCCGTGGGCGCTGACCTACGCCAATGCCGATCGTCTGCTGGATATGCGCGACGAAGAGATGGCATTGCGTGATGAAGAGGTAACCGGTGAACTGCCGCCGGATCTGGAATACGAAGAATTTAACGAAATTCGCGAGCAGCTTGCGGCGATGATCGAAGAACAGCTTGCGGTCTACAAAACCAGACAAGCTCCGCTGGATCTGGGGCTCGTGGTGCGCGACTATCTGGCGCAATATCCTCGCGCGCGCCACTTCGACGTTGCCCGCATTGTGGTAGACCAGGCTGTTCGCCTGGGTATCGCGCAAGCCGATTTCACCGGACTGCCGCCGAAGTGGCAGCCAATTAACGATTACGGAGCCAAGGTACAGGCGCATGTCATTGACAAATATTGAACAAGTGATGCCGGTTAAGCTGGCACAGGCGCTGGCGAATCCGTTATTTCCGGCGCTGGACAGCCAGCTGCGTGCCGGTCGTCACATTGGCTTAGACGAGCTGGATAATCACGCCTTTTTGATGGACTTCCAGGAGTACCTGGAAGAGTTTTACGCCCGCTACAACGTGGAGCTTATCCGCGCGCCGGAAGGGTTTTTCTACCTGCGCCCGCGCTCCACGACGCTGATTCCGCGTTCCGTGCTCTCCGAGCTGGATATGATGGTCGGCAAAATTCTCTGCTACCTCTACCTCAGCCCGGAACGTCTGGCGAATGAAGGGATCTTCACCCAGCAGGAACTTTACGACGAGCTGTTGACGCTGGCAGATGAGGGTAAGCTGCTCAAGCTGGTGAACAACCGCTCCACGGGGTCGGATCTCGATCGTCAGAAACTACAGGAAAAGGTTCGCTCTTCCCTGAACCGTCTGCGTCGTCTGGGGATAGTCTGGTTTATGGGTCACGACAGCAGCAAATTCCGCATTACGGAATCTGTCTTCCGCTTCGGCGCCGACGTGCGTGCGGGCGATGACGCGCGTGAAGCGCAGCTTCGCATGATCCGCGACGGTGAAGCGATGCCGGTGGAAAACCATTTGCAGCTCAATGATGAGCATGAAGAGAATCTGCCGGATAGCGGGGAGGAAGAGTAATGATTGAACGCGGTAAATTTCGCTCACTGACGCTGATTAACTGGAACGGCTTCTTTGCCCGAACGTTCGATCTGGATGAGCTGGTCACGACGCTCTCCGGCGGTAACGGGGCGGGTAAATCCACCACCATGGCGGCCTTTGTCACGGCGCTGATCCCTGACCTGACGCTGCTTCACTTCCGTAACACCACCGAAGCGGGGGCCACAAGCGGTTCCCGTGATAAAGGTCTGCACGGTAAGTTGAAAGCGGGCGTCTGTTATTCGGTTCTGGACGTCATTAACTCCCGCCATCAGCGCGTGGTGGTGGGCGTGCGCCTGCAGCAGGTTGCCGGTCGCGACCGTAAAGTCGACATTAAACCGTTCGCCATCCAGGGGCTGCCAACGTCTGTGCAGCCGACGGCGCTGCTGACGGAAACCCTGAACGAGCGCCAGGCGCGCGTGCTGACGCTGCAGGAGCTGAAAGATAAGCTCGAAGCGATCGAAGGCGTGCAGTTCAAACAGTTCAACTCGATTACAGACTACCACTCGCTGATGTTCGATCTCGGCGTGGTGGCGCGTCGTCTGCGTACCGCATCAGACCGTAGCAAATACTACCGCCTGATCGAAGCGTCCCTGTACGGCGGTATCTCCAGCGCCATTACCCGCTCCCTGCGCGACTACCTGCTGCCGGAAAACAGTGGGGTGCGTAAGGCCTTCCAGGACATGGAGGCGGCGCTGCGTGAAAACCGCATGACGCTGGAAGCGATTCGCGTGACCCAGTCTGACCGCGATCTGTTTAAACACCTGATCAGCGAAGCCACTAACTACGTGGCGGCGGACTACATGCGCCACGCCAACGAGCGCCGCGTCCACCTCGATCAGGCATTAGAATACCGCCGCGAGCTGTTTACCTCCCGCAAACAGCTGGTGGCCGAGCAGTACAAGCACGTCGAAATGGCACGCGAGCTCGGTGAGCACAACGGTGCTGAAGGTGACCTGGAAGCCGATTACCAGGCCGCCAGCGATCACCTGAACCTGGTGCAGACCGCGCTCCGTCAGCAGGAAAAAATCGAGCGCTATGAAGCGGACCTCGACGAGCTGCAAATTCGTCTTGAAGAGCAAAATGAAGTGGTGGCCGAAGCCGCCGAGATGCAGGAAGAGAACGAAGCCCGCGCCGAAGCGGCCGAGCTGGAAGTGGATGAGCTGAAAAGCCAGCTTGCCGATTATCAGCAGGCGCTGGACGTGCAGCAGACGCGTGCAATCCAGTACACCCAGGCACTGCAGGCCTTACAGCGCGCGAAAGAGCTGTGCCATCTGCCAGACCTGACGCCGGAAAGCGCCGACGAGTGGCTGGATACCTTCCAGGCCAAAGAGCAGGAAGCCACTGAGAAACTGCTGTCCCTCGAACAGAAAATGAGCGTCGCCCAAACGGCGCACAGCCAGTTTGAGCAGGCCTATCAGCTGGTTGTGGCGATTAACGGCCCGCTGGCGCGTAACGAAGCCTGGGACGTTGCCCGCGAGCTGCTGCGCGACGGCGTAAACCAGCGCCATCTGGCCGAGCAGGTTCAGCCGCTGCGTATGCGTCTGAACGAGCTGGAACAGCGCCTGCGCGAGCAGCAGGAGGCCGAGCGTCTGTTGGCCGAATTCTGCAAGCGTCAGGGCAAACATTACGATTTTGACGAGCTTGAGGCCCTGCATCAGGAGCTCGAGGCGCGTATCGCTGCGCTTTCAGACACGGTCTCCAGCGCCAGCGAACAGCGTATGACCCTGCGTCAGGAGCTGGAACAGCTTCAGTCCCGTTCGCAAGCACTTCTGCAGCGTGCCCCGGTCTGGCTGGCGGCCCAGAGCAGCCTTAACCAGCTCAGTGAGCAGTGCGGCGAGCAGTTCGAATCCAGCCAGGAAGTGACCGAATACCTGCAGCAGCTGCTGGAGCGCGAGCGCGAGGCGATTGTTGAGCGTGATGAAGTGGGCGCGCGCAAGCGTGACGTCGACGAAGAAATTGAGCGCTTAAGCCAGCCGGGCGGTGCGGAAGACCCGCGCCTCAATGCCCTGGCAGAGCGTTTTGGCGGCGTACTGCTGTCTGAGATTTACGACGACGTCGGCTTGGACGATGCGCCATACTTCTCGGCACTGTATGGCCCGTCGCGTAACGCGATCGTGGTGCCGGATCTGTCGCTGATTTCTGAGCAGCTTGCCGGTCTGGAAGATTGTCCGGAAGATCTCTACCTGATCGAAGGGGATCCGCAGTCGTTCGATGACAGCGTATTCAGCGTCGACGAGCTGGAAAAAGCGGTGGTGGTCAAAATCGCCGACCGTCAGTGGCGCTATTCCCGCTTCCCGGAACTGCCGCTGTTTGGCCGTGCCGCGCGCGAAAGCCGCATCGAAAGCCTGCACGCCGAGCGTGAAACGCTGTCTGAACGTTTTGCGACGCTGTCGTTTGACGTGCAGAAAACCCAGCGTCTGCATCAGGCGTTTAGCCGCTTTATCGGCAGCCATCTGGCCGTGGCCTTCGAAGCCGACCCGGAAGCGGAAATTCGCAAACTCAATACCCGCCGTGGCGAACTGGAACGGGCGATTGCCAGTCATGAAAGCGACAACCAGCAGAGTCGCGTCCAGTTCGAGCAGGCGAAAGAGGGCGTCGCGGCCCTTAACCGTATTCTGCCGCGCCTGAATCTGCTGGCAGACGACACGCTGGCCGACCGCGTGGATGAGATCCAGGAGCGTCTGGATGAAGCGCAGGAAGCCGCGCGCTTCGTGCAGCAGCACGGCAATCAGCTGGCGAAGCTGGAGCCGGTTGTCTCTGTCCTGCAGAGCGACCCGGAACAGTTCGAGCAGTTAAAAGAAGATTATGCCTGGTCACAGCAGGTGCAGCGCGAAGCGCGTCAGCAGGCGTTTGCCCTGACGGAAGTGGTGCAGCGTCGCGCCCATTTCGGCTACTCCGATTCGGCGGAAATGCTGAGCGGTAACAGCGATCTGAATGAAAAGCTGCGTCAGCGCCTTGAGCAGGCGGAAGCGGAGCGTACCCGCGCCCGCGAAGCGATGCGCAGCCACTCCGCTCAGTTGAACCAGTACAACCAGGTGCTGGCCTCGCTGAAAAGCTCCTTCGATACCAAGAAAGAGCTGTTAAACGACCTGCAGAAAGAGCTTCAGGATATCGGCGTCCGTGCCGACAGCGGGGCGGAAGAGCGCGCGCGCATTCGTCGTGACGAGCTGCATGCTCAGCTCAGCAACAACCGCGCGCGTCGCAATCAGCTGGAAAAAGCGCTCACCTTCTGCGAAGCAGAAATGGATAACCTGACCCGTCGCCTGCGCAAGCTGGAGCGCGACTACTTTGAGATGCGCGAGCAGGTCGTGACCGCGAAGGCGGGCTGGTGCGCGGTAATGCGCATGGTGAAAGACAATAACGTTGAGCGTCGTCTGCACCGTCGCGAGCTGGCGTATCTCTCTGCCGATGAGCTGCGTTCCATGTCGGATAAGGCGCTGGGTGCGCTGCGTCTGGCGGTGGCGGATAACGAACACCTGCGCGATGTCCTGCGTATGTCAGAAGATCCGAAACGCCCTGAACGTAAAATCCAGTTCTTCGTGGCGGTTTACCAGCACCTGCGCGAGCGTATTCGTCAGGACATTATCCGTACCGACGATCCGGTCGAAGCCATTGAGCAGATGGAAATCGAGCTGGGGCGCCTGACGGAAGAGCTGACTTCTCGCGAGCAGAAGCTGGCGATCAGCTCCCGCAGCGTGGCGAATATCATCCGCAAAACCATTCAGCGCGAGCAGAACCGTATCCGCCAGCTGAACCAGGGTCTGCAGAACGTGTCGTTTGGCCAGGTGAACAGCGTGCGCCTCAACGTCAACGTGCGTGAAGCCCACGCGACGCTGCTGGAAGTGCTGTCTGAGCAGCACGAGCAGCACCAGGATCTGTTCAACAGCAACCGTCTGACTTTCTCCGAAGCGCTGGCGAAACTGTATCAGCGCCTGAACCCGCAGATTGATATGGGACAGCGTACGCCGCAAACCATCGGGGAAGAGCTGCTGGATTACCGTAACTACCTGGAAATGGAGGTAGAGGTAAACCGTGGTTCAGACGGCTGGCTGCGTGCGGAATCCGGGGCGCTCTCTACCGGTGAAGCGATCGGTACCGGGATGTCAATTCTGGTGATGGTGGTACAGAGCTGGGAAGACGAAGCGCGCCGCCTGCGCGGCAAAGATATCTCCCCATGCCGACTGCTGTTCCTGGATGAGGCGGCGCGTCTTGATGCGCGCTCCATTGCCACGCTGTTTGAGCTTTGCGAACGTCTCGATATGCAGCTCATCATTGCGGCACCGGAGAACATCAGCCCTGAAAAAGGGACAACCTACAAGCTGGTGCGTAAAGTGTTCCAGAACAGCGAGCACGTTCACGTTGTCGGGCTGCGCGGCTTTGCGCCGCAGCCGCCGGAGTCACTGCCGGAAACCACGGCGGACGCTTCCTGAAGTGTCTTCTGACCCGAAGCGGCGCTCTGGCGCCGCTTTTTTTTTAAACTTAACTTGTGCTTAGGGCTGCGTTATCTTTAAACTTCTTTACATAAGGTAAGGCAACAGCTTAGCCGTCTACCTATAATGAAAGAAAGCCCCAACGTGATGGGCATGTCGTGAAAACAGGGGGCAAGGGATGTTGCTTAAGAAAAAATGTGGTCGTCAGCTGTCGGCGCTAAGTTTATGTCTGGCAGTGATGTTTGCTCCACTGTTAACCGCCCAGGCCGACGAGCCTGAAATTGTGCCGACTGACAGCTCGGCAACGACAGGCACGCAGCCTACGTCGTTGTCCCAGCCGCTGGAGCAATCTCCGGCGACAGCGATCATGGCCGGTATTAAGCCGCTGCCGGAAGGCATCGACGCCGAATCGCTCAGCCAGCAGCTGCAGTCGGGGCTGCCGTCAGGCTACACGCCTGTCTATCTCAATCAGCTCACGCTGCTTTATGCCGCCCGCGATATGAAACCGATGTGGGAAAACCGCGATGCCGTGCGTGCCTTTCAGCAACAGCTGGCGGAGGTCGCAATTGCAGGGTTTCAGCCGCAGTTTACAAAGTGGGTTGAGCTGTTAACCGATCCTGCCGTAACAGGGCAGGCGCGAGATGTGGTGCTTTCCGATGCCATGATGGGTTACCTGCAGTTCGTGGCGGGTATTCCGGTCAATGGCAACCGCTGGCTGTACAGCGATAAGCCGTACAAGCTCGTGACGCCAGCGCTGTCGGTGATTAACCAGTGGCAGTTAGCCCTCGATAATGGCGAACTGCCGCGCTTTATTGCCAGCCTCGCACCGGCGCATCCACAATACGCCACGCTTCACCAGTCTCTCCTCGCGCTGGTGGGCGACTCGCGCCCATGGCCGCAGATGCGCGGCACCGCGACGCTGCGTCCGGGGCAGTGGAGCAGCGATGTGCCTGCTCTGCGCGAGATCCTGACGCGCTCGGGTCTTCTTGAAGGCGGGCCACATATCGCCCTGCCAGGCGACGATCCGCAAAATGCGGCGGTCAGCCCGTCAGCGCCCGTGAAAGAGAAAAAAGCGATTGCCGTCAGCAATAAACCCGCAGCATACGATCGCGAGCTGGTTGCGGCAGTGAAGCAATTCCAGGCCGCTCAGGGGCTGGGAGCCGATGGCGTCATTGGCCAGACGACGCGAGACTGGCTGAACGTATCGCCTGCGCAGCGGGCAGGGGTGCTGGCGCTCAATATCCAGCGTTTGCGCCTGCTGCCGGGAACCCTCTCTACCGGCATTATGGTTAACATTCCGGCGTATTCCCTGGTCTATTACCAGGACGGTAGCGAAAAACTGGCGTCGCGCGTGATTGTCGGGCGTCCGGACCGCAAAACACCGATGATGAGCAGCGCGCTCAATAACGTAGTCGTTAACCCGCCGTGGAACGTGCCACCGACGCTGGCGCGTAAAGACATTCTGCCGAAGGTCTGGAACGATCCGGGTTATCTGGAACGTCATGGCTATACGGTGATGCGTGGATGGAACAGTAAAGAGGCTATCGATCCTTATATGGTCGACTGGTCGACAATCACGGCGTCAAACCTGCCGTTCCGTTTCCAGCAGGCACCGGGGGCGCATAACTCTTTAGGGCGTTACAAATTCAATATGCCGAGTTCTGACGCTATCTATCTGCACGATACGCCGAACCACAACCTGTTCCAGAAAGATACGCGCGCGCTGAGTTCTGGCTGCGTGCGTGTGAACAAAGCCTCGGAGCTGGCCAATATGCTGCTGCAGGATGCGGGCTGGAACGATACGCGCATTTCGGATGCCCTGAAACAAGGGGATACGCGTTACGTTAATATTCGGCACAATATTCCGGTCAATCTTTACTATCTGACGGCGTTTGTGGGCGAAGACGGGCGGACTCAGTACCGTACAGATATTTACAATTATGATCTCACCGCGCGATCCGGCGCACAAATTTTGCCAAAAGCGGAACAATTAATCAGGTAAATGAAGCAGTTCGGGAAAAATGATTGTCGTAAGTTAGGGTGAATAAGGGGCTATATCGCTGCAAGCCGCGTATTCACTGGGGTTGGGCGCCTTGACGTACCCGGTTTTGCCAGTTAAGGTGCCCTTCGTGCGCTATGCATATTACGATTTCTTTTACCTGTAGACCTGATTATCATGGACAAATTTGACGCTAATCGCCGCAAACTGCTGGCGTTAGGTGGTGTTGCGCTTGGCGCAGCGGCCATCTTGCCGACGCCAGCATTTGCCACCCTCTCGACACCTCGTCCGCGAGTTTTAACGCTCAACAATCTTCATACCGGTGAGTCGCTAAAAGCGGAGTTCTTCGATGGCAGAGGCTATATTCAGGATGAATTAGCAAGACTTAACCATTTTTTCCGTGATTTCCGCGCGAATAAAATAAAAGCCATCGATCCAGGACTGTTTGATCAGCTTTACCGCCTTCAGGGCCTGCTGGGCACCAGCAAGCCGGTGCAGCTTATTTCTGGTTATCGCTCTGTTGATACCAATAATGAACTGCGCGCCCACAGTCGCGGGGTAGCGAAAAAAAGCTATCACACGAAGGGACAGGCAATGGATTTCCATATTGAGGGCGTTTCGTTAGCCAATATTCGCAAAGCTGCGTTATCTATGCGCGCAGGTGGTGTAGGATATTACCCCAGCAGCAACTTTGTGCATATTGATACCGGTCCGGTTCGGCACTGGTAATAACGAAACACAGGAGCAGTATGAACTATCGTATTATTCCGGTTACCGCGTTCTCCCAGAATTGCTCACTCATCTGGTGCGAACAGACTAAACTGGCCGCGCTTGTCGATCCCGGCGGTGACGCTGAGAAGATCAAGCAGGAAGTCGCCGACAGCGGCGTGACGCTTATGCAGATTTTACTGACGCATGGTCACCTCGACCATGTGGGCGCAGCGGCTGAACTGGCTGAACACTACGGCGTGCCGATTGTCGGTCCGGAAAAAGAAGATGAGTTCTGGCTACAGGGGTTACCCGCCCAAAGCCGCATGTTTGGCCTGGATGAGTGTCAGCCCCTGACGCCCGATCGCTGGCTGAACGAAGGAGAGCGCGTTAGCATAGGGAATGTGACTTTACAGGTGTTGCATTGTCCTGGGCATACGCCAGGCCATATCGTCTTCTTTGATGACCAGTCTCGTCTGCTGATTTCCGGCGATGTGATTTTCAAAGGTGGCGTAGGACGCAGCGATTTTCCGCGCGGCGATCACGGGCAGCTGATTCAGTCGATTAAACAGAAGTTATTGCCGCTGGGTGATGATGTGACGTTTATCCCTGGGCACGGTCCGATGTCGACGCTGGGCTATGAACGGCTCCATAATCCGTTCCTTCAGGATGAAATGCCTGTCTGGTAACCCGCATAAAAAAAGCCTGCATCATGCAGGCTTTTTTATGGGCGCAAATTACAGTACGGCGACAATCGCTTCGCACAGCGGCGCCATGTTGTCAGGCGTCATGCCTGCAACGTTCACGCGGCCAGACGCTACGGCGTACACGCCGAACTCTTCACGCAGACGCAGAACCTGCTCTTTGGTCAGGCCGCTGAACGAGAACATGCCGTTCTGTTTGATGATAAAGCTGAAGTCGCGGTCCGCGCCTTTCTCCGCCAGGGTGTTCACAAACAGCAGGCGCATGCGCTGAATACGCTGGCGCATATCGTTCAGCTCTTGTTCCCAGATGGCGCGCAGCGCATCGTTGCTCAGGATAGTCGCAACGACAGATGCACCGTGTGCCGGCGGGTTAGAGTAGTTAGCGCGGATAACGGATTTCATCTGGCTGAACGCGCGATCGACGGTCTCATCGTTAGCCGCAACCAGCGTACAGGCACCCACGCGCTCATTGTACAGACCAAAGTTCTTGGAGTACGAGCTAGCGACAATCAGCTCCTGATGCACGGCGGCGAACGCGCGCAGGCCTTCGGCATCTTCTTCCAGGCCACGGGCGAAGCCCTGGTAGGCAAAGTCAAACAGCGGCAGCCAGCCTTTTTCTACGGACAGCTTCGCCAGGTGTTCCCACTGCTCAAGCGTTGGATCGATACCGGTTGGGTTGTGGCAGCAGCCGTGGAACAGCACCACGTCACCCGCCTGCGCTTCGCTCAGGCTTGCCAGCAGGCCGTCAAAGTCCAGAGAGTGGTTTGCTGCGTCGTAGTAGGCGTATTCACGCACTTCCAGACCCGCAGAATTAAATACGCTCTTGTGGTTCGGCCAGCTTGGATTGCTTACCCAGACACGCTTCACAGAGGTGTTTTTCGCAAGGAAATCCGCCGCCACGCGCAGCGCGCCGGTACCGCCCGGGGTCTGTGCCGTACGGGCACGTTTGTCACTCACAATTGCACTGCCTTTACCGAACAGCAGCTCCTGGGTGCAGCGACCAAATTCAGGGATACCATCAATACCGAGGTAGTTTTTGGTGGTTTCGTTTTCCAGCAGATACTGCTCAGCTTTCTTAACGCTGGTCAGTACCGGAGTTTTGCCGGTTTCATCTTTATATACACCAATACCCAGGTTGATTTTGCCAGGGCGGTCGTCGGCACGAAACAGATCGGCCAGGCCCAGAATCGGGTCGGCAGGAGCGGCGGTAATGTTCTCAAACATGACGAAGTTCCATTGTGATTACAGAAGTGAAATCCGCTATCAGGTTAACGGTAGATTTACAAAATGCCAACCGTTTGCGACGAAAAGCGTGCGGCTTTTCAAAAGTCGCCATTATTTTCTGTCAGGCATAAAAAAACAGGGCCGAAGCCCTGTTCATTAAGCATATAACAAAGTGGTGTTCTGATTAGAACTGGTAAGTCCCACCCACAGCTGCCATATCGTCGTTGCCGTTCAGGCCGCCAACGGTTTGCGCGTAGTCTGTGTCTTTGTCCAGCAGGTTGATGTAGTAGTCAGCCCACACGTTGAAGTTTTTGTTGAAGTAGTAAGTTGCGCCAACCTGGATGAATTTAGCCAGATCTGCATCGCCACCTTTGAAGGTGCCTTTAGAGTTGGTCACGCCAGCCAGGTCTTTACCTTTGGTCTGCACGTAGGAGATTGCTGGACGCAGGCCAAAATCGAACTGGTACTGAGCAACAACTTCGAAGTTCTGCGTTTTGTTAGCAAAACCAGCATCGCCATCAGACCCGGTACGGGTGGTGTTACGGGTTTCAGCATAGGTGGTTGCCAGGTAGATGTTGTTGGCATCGTATTTCAGACCCAGACCCCATGCTTCAGCTTTGTCGCCTTCGCCGTCAGCTTTCTGATCCAGAGTACGGTTAGCGTTGCTATAAGATGCGATTGCACCGAAGCCTTCGCCGAAATCGTAACCCAGAGAGTAGCCTACGCCGTCACCGTTAGAGGTTTTAACGTCAGCACGGTCGTTTTTGCCCTGGTACTGAACGCCCAGGCTCAGGCCGTCAACCAGACCGAAGAAGTTGCTGTTACGGTAGGTCAGCAGACCGGTGCTGCGGCTGGTCATAAAGTTATCAACATAGTTACCGCCCCAGGTCATACCAGAGAAGGACGGCGCCATATCGGTGTAAGATTCTACGTCGTAAACGATACCGTAGTTACGACCGTAGTCGATGCTGCCAGCGTCGCCCGCTTTCAGACCAGCGAAAGCCAGACGGTTTTTGTTTTTCTGTGCAGAGTTTTCTGCATCGCTAGCCACGAAACGGTATTCCCACTGGCCATAACCTGTCAGTTGGTCGTTGATCTGAGTTTCGCCTTTGAAACCGATCTGCGCGTAAGTAGCGTCGCTATTGTTTGTGCTATCACCGGAAGTCACGAAGTCGTGCTCGGCGTTAACTTTACCGTAGAAGTCCAGCTTGTTGCCGTTCTTGTTATAGATTTCTGCAGCGTTGGCTGCACCGGCTACCAGCAGGGTGGGATTACCACTGCCAGAATATTGCGCTTCATCATTATTTATTACCCTCATTGGTTTTTTTATGACACTCGCCACTGCCGTCAATAAATTCTGTCAATAAATATTTCCGGAACTATTGATGAGAGTTTGGTGTCTTTATGTATCTGACAGGCATCTTTCCATTCGCCGAAGCGTTTCGCTAGCCTGAAAGTGCTACAATTCTCAAGATTGAGTAACCAAAAGAAAATATATGTAACTAAATGTGTATTTTTGGGAACTTTGTGAACCACCTCAAACTTCAGAACCCCTTGGTGAATGAAGCGACAGTATCTATCCTATATATATGAATTCCTTATGATTAATTTGGATAAAGGCAATTCATATAAACAGACGATAAACGACTCGTTTTTTCTTATGACGCCGAAAAGCCTTCTGGATGGCTGTAAAATTGGTTGAAATTTGTGCTATTGCTTGAGGATGTAATAAGCGCAATAAGAATGGGGTTTATTTTTTGTGGCTGGATATTTCGCGGAAACAAAACGTAACAGGTAGTGGTTGTGACGGGGTGAAGGTTTGAAGATGCTGACTTTACGCTGACGAAAACTGACAATACAGGATAAAATAATGGCCAGCACAGGCTGGCCATTTTAGTCTTTTACCGATTAGAAGCTGGCGTTACGTGGCGTACGTGGGAACGGAATCACGTCACGAACGTTCTGCACACCGGTCACGTAGGCAATCAGACGCTCAAAGCCCAGACCAAAACCGGCGTGCGGTACGGTACCGTAACGACGCAGGTCGCGGTACCAGCTGTAGTCCGCAGGGTTAAGACCCATCTCTTCCATACGCGCGTCCAGCACGTCCAGACGCTCTTCACGCTGAGAGCCACCGATGATTTCACCGATGCCCGGCGCCAGGACGTCCATCGCTGCCACGGTTTTACCGTCTTCGTTAAGGCGCATATAGAAGGCCTTAATGTCTTTCGGGTAGTTTTTAACGACAACCGGCGCTTTGAAATGCTTCTCGGCCAGATAGCGCTCGTGCTCAGACGCCAGGTCTACGCCCCAGTAAACCGGGTTCTCGAACTTCTCACCGCATTTCTCGAGGATCGCCACCGCGTCGGTGTAGTCCACCTGCGCAAAATCGGCAGAGACGAAGCGCTCCAGACGGGCTACCGCGTCGCTGTCTACGCGCTCGGCGAAGAATTTCATGTCGTCCGGACGCTCTTCCAGCACCGCTTTGAAGACATATTTCAGCATCGCTTCCGCCAGACCCGCGACATCGTCCAGGTTGGCGAACGCCACTTCAGGCTCCAGCATCCAGAATTCCGCCAGGTGACGGCTGGTGTTGGAGTTTTCGGCACGGAAGGTAGGGCCAAAGGTGTAGATTTTAGACAGCGCGCAGGCGTACGTTTCGCCGTTGAGCTGACCGGATACGGTCAGGAAGGCCTCTTTACCAAAGAAGTCTTTGTCATAGTCCACTTTACCTTCCGGGGTGCGCGGCAGGTTTTCGAGATCCAGCGTTGAGACGCGGAACATCTCACCGGCGCCTTCCGTATCGGACGCGGTGATCAGCGGGGTAGACACCCAGAAATAACCCTGCTCATCGAAGAAACGATGCAGCGCCTGCGCCAGCGTATGACGTACGCGAGCAACCGCACCAATCAGGTTGGTACGTGGACGAAGGTGCGCCACTTCACGCAGATACTCAATGCTGTGACGTTTAGCCGCCATCGGATAGGTATCCGGATCTTCAACCCAGCCGGTGACTTCAATGGCAGAAGCCTGAATTTCGAAACTCTGACCCTGGCCCGGGGATGCCACGACCACGCCGGTGACAATAACGGAACAGCCCGTCGTCAGGTGCAGAACGTCATCATTGTAATTGGGCAGAGAATTATTAATGACGGCCTGTACAGGATCAAAGCAGGAACCGTCATAGACGGCAAGGAAGGAGATGCCAGCTTTAGAATCTCGGCGGGTACGCACCCATCCGCGCACGGTGACTTCTGAGTCAACGGCGACACGGCCCTGGAGTACGTCGGCTACAGGCACAACGCTCATAATATTCTCTCTGTTAATAGTCGGAAAAAATAAACACTTGTCCACCCTTATGGGGGGATATCTATGTTACCTGCCATCCGCTATCAGACAAGTAAATTTCGCGGTCAAAAGGGAAGAATTGAGAAATAAATAAGAAGAGGGGAGCCATGAAGGCTCCCTTAAGCGCTTAACTGGCTTTTTTGATCTGGGGAAGATCGAAGGCTTTGCGCAACGCGCGGACAAACGCCTTGTCATGGCAGATGGTTTTGCCCGGGCTGTCGGAGAGTTTCGCCACCGGTTTGCCGTTACATTCCACCAGCTTTATCACAATATTCAGAGGCTTTACCTGAGGAATGTCGCAGGTTAACCGGGTACCGATCCCGAAGCTCAGGTTCACTCTGGCGTTGAAATGGCGATAGAGTTCGACGGCTTTCACCAGATCGAGATTATCGGAGAAGACCAGCACCTTGCTCATCGGGTCAATGCCCAGTTTCTCGTAATGGGCAATCGCCTTCTCACCCCACTCAACCGGATCTCCGGAATCGTGGCGCAACCCCTGATAACGCTCCGCAAATTCAGGTCCAAAGTCGCGCAGGAAGGCATCCATCGTAATACAGTCCGTGAGGGCAATTCCGAGTTGATTCGGATACTCCGCAAGCCATGCGGCCAGCGCTGCGCGCTGGCTGTTGGCGAGGTCAGGGCTGATCTGCTGATGCGCCTGGAACCACTCGTGCGCCTGGGTACCCATTGGCGTCAGATTGAGGCGACGGGCGAGATCGTAGTTACTGGTGCCCACGAACCACGGCTCCTGCTGCAGACGTTTAACGATGGCCTCCTGTACGTCGCGCGAAAAACGGCGGCGGGTGCCAAAGTCCATCAGGCGGAAGCGGGACATGTCCAGCCCTGCGGTCAGCGTGGAGAAGTCAGAGAGTTTCTTTTCCAGCGAGGCCACCGCCTGCGCTACGCCCGTTTCCGGGGAACGGTAGCGGTGAGCCAGTTCACTGATTACCGCCAGAAGCGGCACTTCCCACATGATCACTTCCCGCCACGGACCTGCAAGGCGAATATCCAGCTTGCCGTTATCGTTAACCACGGTGACCTGCTCCGGCTTATAGCGGAAGTCGCGCAGCCAGTTCAGGTAGTCGGCTTTGAAGAAAGGCAGGCCAGAAAGCCACTGATATTCCTCGTCCTGCAGCGTCAGATGCTGCATAGCATTGACCTGTTCACGAATGGCGTCTGCGTAGATACCGAGCAAGTCGTCGCCACGGCAGCGGAATTCCGCCGCGACATGAACGTCATAGTAATGGTGGAAAACGGCTTGCTGCATGTGCAGTTTATACGCGTCGGTATCCAGCAACGTATGCAGAACTGGAGAAGCGAATTGAGTCATAGGTGCGCAGTAGCATCCTCTCACAGGAGCGTTTAGTACAATAAACAACTCCGGAGTATACCTTGTTTAGTGATTTATTGAACCCCGATCACAACATAAGCGCGTTTTATGGTCGAGGGCATTTTGTGCCCCGTGTTATACAAATGTAGCAGTAACGATGCTAACCACTTGAATTTAAGGTTTTCTACTGCGCTACTACCATGCTTTGGGGCAGTGATGGGGCAGTGTGTGAAAGCGCCTGGTTGAGCAGAGCAACCTGCTCTCCACTCTTTTCTGACATCCACTTTCCATACACCTTGTAAACCATCTGTGCATCGGTATGCCCCATCTGAGTTGCTATAAAGTTCGGGTTAGCACCAGCTGATAATGACCAGCACGCATAGGTATGCCGTGACTGATAAGCGTTGCGGTAACGAATACCGGCGCGCTTGATTATCGGAGCCCAAATTTTATTAATCGAATTAACCGCGTAGTGATATCCTGTGCGAGACCCACGTTTGACGCATTGAGGGCTGAAAACGAAAGTGCATGGATGTATGACTGACTGGCCATATTCACGCAAATTCACTTCAACCTCATGCTGCCGGCCAAGGCGCGTCAGTTGGGCCTGATTCCTGAGGGCATCAATAGCTGGTTGTATGAGATAAATCACCCTGTCAGTGCCTGCCTCGGTTTTTGGCAGGGTGAACTCATACGTTTGGGTAAGGTTGCGCTTAACCGTAATGGTTCCCGCGGTGAGATCGATGTCTTCCCATGCAAGACCACATAATTCCCCATGCCTCATTCCGGTATAAACGGCGACGGTCCAGAGATTTCGCATCTGCTGGTGGCCGCACGCCTGAATGAACCTGATGAACTCGTCGGTCGTGAGTGGATCTGGTTCGTCTTTTGCCTTCCTGAGCCGGTTAATTCCGCTAAACGGGTTTTCCTTTGCGTAGCCGTTATCAGCTCCAAACTGGAAGATCTCGGCCATCAGCATCATGTAATTATTCACCGTGGAAGACTTCCGGCCTTTTACCTGTGTCCGGTGATCCTTCTTCATTACATGGAAGCCCGTCAGCAACTCCTTCCTGACATACAGCAAATCTTCAGTGGTAACCGCAGAAACCATTTTATTTTCGCCGATGCGCGGAAGCATGTTTTTTATGATGGATTCGTACCTACTCATGGTATTAGAGCTGATCTCCATTCTCTTCAGCTCTGACCATCTTTCGGTAAGCTCCAGCACAGTAATTTCCTTTCTATCCTGACCGAACCGGGCAAGGTTCAGTGAGTTTGGGAATTTTTCTGCATAGTTAAAATTCCCCATCCTTATCGCAAAACAAACCGAAGAACGCAGCTCACCAGCTATCTTGCGATTTTTTGCAGTGTCAGGGACACCGAGGTTTTCCCTGACACGTTTACCTTTATACAGAAACCAGATGCGGAGCGAACCGCCGTGGTTTTCGACGCCTGTCGGGTATGATGCATTAGCCATTGATCCCTCCTGACGTCCAGGAGCGTTGACGAGTGTACTGCTTTTCATGCTGTCTTCGCACCTGGTTGATTTTTTTTCTGCGCCTCGATCCACTGATCAACGGCTTTCCTGTTATACATGCATTCGCTCGAAGGCTTGGGATTACCATCTGGTGAAATGTGCAGGTACTCGCGGCCCAGCATCCAGGATTCTTTTCTGGCGCGGGTGATGGTTCCGGGCTTGAGCCCGGTAACCGCAATCAGAACCTTTTCGCTAACCCAGTCATTCGGCACCAGAAGAACGATTTCAGCACTGGTTTGCATGGATCTCCTCCATTTTCTCTTTAGCCAGACGCACGCAACGCGCAAAAGAGGAGGGCGTTACGATTTCGCGCAGAGCCTGAACCAGGAAGTCGTTGTGCTGCTGGTGCAGATCTATGTTGCGTTCTTTTTCCTCATGACGCAGGACTGCCAGACGGGCTGTGATGATGCGACGCTTCCCTTTGATCAGCCGCAGAGCGTTCTCTGCCTTTTTGCGCCATGTACTCCATTCACTGCTGCTGTTCGATTTCGCCAGTTGCTCTTCAATACTGAGCTGCGCTTCTTCTGCGTTAACAAGCTGCTGCAGGCAATCGCTGATAGTGTTCAGGTTGTCTGTCTCCACGAAGAATTTGTGCATTCTTAACCCTCCCATCCAATCGCCTGGAACAGGCCCATTTTAGGGTGATACCAGCGGGTGCCGCGCGGTTCAGCTTCTGACATCATCTGGAGAAACGCGGCCATAAACGGCTCCAGTTCGACGATAGCCCTACGTGACAACAGCCCGTCTGGAGTCATAAATTCGTGCGTGTCTGTCGGGATGCGGTAGGCATTGACCAAATTCCGGCACTTGGCGTCACTCATTCCGCTTTTGGCTACAACCTGGCGGTAACCGACATAACCGGCGCGCATGGTCCCGCGTTTGATGTTCTCCACAGCTTCTGTGACCGTTTCGATCTGCTCTTCAACATGATTCAGGCGCTTCTGCTGGCGAACGGCATCGGCGGCCATTGCGGCGATCATCTCGATTTCCGTCAGCGGCGCGCGAATGCGGAAATAGCTGTTAACCAGTTCTCGCTGAACCTGCCAGGCAAGATCATCGTTAAATGGCTTTGTCAACATCAGGTAGCCTGATTCGAAAAGCACAATCCCTGACGGTGCAAATTTAGAGAATGTCCCTTCCGGGAGGTCCGTACGTATTACGTCCGCACCTAATTCGGCATAATCCACACCGTTGATGAAATGCTCACGGTTTCGGTTGAATGCTGCACGAGCGGTTCCCTCCGGTCGCTGGTGGACTTCATCAATCATCGCCAGCGTCACAACGCGCTGACCGCGATACTCGACTGCCGGCAGCTGTTTGTTGTTGATCGTTACAGTGTTCACTTTCGTCCTCCTCAGTGCATAACCGGCATGTCAGGCATACCTTCTTTCTGAATCTGTTCAATGAAGCTGTCATGCAGGAGATTAAAACCTTCCCGCCC
The DNA here is from genome assembly GCF_001807145.1 of Enterobacter sp. HMSC16D10. Taxonomy (NCBI): domain Bacteria; kingdom Pseudomonadati; phylum Pseudomonadota; class Gammaproteobacteria; order Enterobacterales; family Enterobacteriaceae; genus Enterobacter; species Enterobacter sp. HMSC16D10. The sequence goes on along the minus strand of NZ_KV787894.1, from coordinate 31,986 downwards.
CATTTTTGAGAGTCGAAGCCCGTTCTCAGCGTCCGTATCTAGCATGTCCCGGTACATGCGCAGCGCCATCTGCTGGCCGAGTTCCTCACCGTATTTCTCAATAGCTAACCCTTCCACATGGCTTGCGAGTGCGAACCGCTCTGGCGCAGGATAAACACTGATTGAACCGTGCTGTCCGGAGTAGATAACTGCGGTGTCAAAACCTCCAGAATCGTTGGCAACCTCAACTGTGCCGTTCTTTGCCTGCTCCTCGGTAATGAAGACCGCAACAAGCATCCACCGCCAAATGATGATTTCTTTCTCGATGCCCGGGGTAAACCAGCCGCTTTCAATCGCTTCCATCACGCAAGCCAGCAGATCTAATCCATCCGGAATTCGTTTGTCATAGATGCCATTGTCGAGCTGGCGAACCGCGACGGAATAACCAATGACGCGGTTACCAAAACGGATGCCTGTTGATGTCGGCTCCGGAGTAAAGGCTGAAGCAATCATCAATACACTCCTTTAGGCTTGATGGCTTGAAGTGCATCGACCTCTTTAATGAACCGGTCATGCATCGCGTCCCATTTCTCACACCATTTCTCCATTTCTCGCTTGCGCGCCAGGATACGACGCAGACGGCGAACACAACGCTGGTGGGCCATGAAATACTCGTGGGTTACGCCGCCCCGCTGCCAACAGTTAAGTTCTGGCTTAAGAGGATGAACTGCCTGCACATCTGGGTGACGCTGCTCGAATCCTGAGCGCTCAAATGCTTCTGAAGTCATGAAGAACGCCAGATACCGGATCGCTGTGTCGCGGGTGAAGCATTTTTTAATGCGTCCGTGGCGTACTGCCACGAACAGCGGGCCAACTGGCGTATCGTGTTTCTGCAATGCCAGATCAATTGTGCTTACGGTGCGTTTATCGTTCATTTCCGGTCCTTAACTTTGCTGTATCGCTCGTGACTCATTACTTCCCAGTTCTTGCCGCCATCTCGGGATAGCAGCCGCCAGCGGTGATTAACCTTGAGGCTCAGGTTTCCGGAGCCATGCATACGGCAGGGATGTATGCGCCTTGCCCTGAACTGGCTTAAAACGTGTGCTGCTTTGAGGTGAACCCACTCAGGAATTCGTATCGCTGTAAGTGCCATCAGATCCCCCCATTTCATGACCGTCCGTTTTCGGAGCCTCAACTTTTTGGTTTTTGACGAACTCAACCAGCTCAGAAATGAGCTCGTCGATTAACTCCTTCCCGCTATCCGTAAGGAATTCTCCGCTGCCATTAACATCAACAGCGCTGCTGTAAATTCCCCTGATGGCTTTTACACCATCGACATTTCCGTACTCACTGAACGCAAGCCTTTCGAATTTTCGTAATAATCCATCGAGAAGAATCTCTGTTAACTCGACCGTGTTAATACCGCCTTTATTGAGCTTAATAACAAGGCAGTTACTGCCCGTTTTACGCTGGTGGCGTAATAACGCTGCCTTTAAAATTCGGCGGCGATATGTCTCGATTAATTTATCCATTTCGCTGTTCCTTCTCCAAACTCATAACTATTTCCTCTTCTTTTTCGGTCCATCCATGAATCTCAGCGTCGAGGTCATAAACCAGAGCGCATATTGTTTTGAGTTGAAATCTGTCTAGCTTTTCGTGATATTCAAATAATGTTTGCGACAAGCCGGACAACTTCTCCGCTTTGATATTCACTTCCTGAATATCCTGTCTTTTTAAAACACCCATAATTAACGACCATATTCTTTTTTAAGATAAAGACGAGCGATTACCTCGTAACCGCAGGCCGCATAAAGGCATGCTGTTCTATATGCCGATTTATCAATGATGAAAGTCATACGAAGCGCCTTACAGCCAAAGAAGCGACTACCCGACCGTGAATTTTGATTTCTTTCTGTTCATCGGTATTAAGGGTGAAAGTTTCGTAATGATGATTATCAGAGATGATTTTTAATGAGCCATCAGCTAATGGCTCAATTCTCTTAATGAAAAGGCATGTGCGACCAAAAGCATCCATTGTGTAAACATAAATGCCAGAGGTAAGCGCACGTCCACCGCAATCAACGAAAGCCACAACCTCGCATGGTTCGATGGTCGGTTGCATTGAATCACCTTCCATCCGGCAGCTTTGAACACGGTTGCCAAAGTCATTAATGTTGTCAGATCCGAACAGCATTTGAGGCGTTTTAACTGGCTGATTAATTGCGACGGAATTTTGCATTTTCATTTCCTCAGGGTGAGTTTTTCCCCACCCTAAAAGGTGTTAATTGTGATTAATTGAGTTAATTAATTGGTTAGTTAGCTAACAGAGAACATTTTTTTTATGTCGGGATGATCATCAATGATTTTTTTAGCATCAGCACATGCTTCATCGTATGACTTAAAGAAATCGACCAGGACGAAATAATTATCGATACGTTCGTAAACGGCGAACTCCATCTCACCAACAAATGTCGTATTAAATTGGTAATTAAATCCTTTCTCGCAAGGCTGCACAGCATAGCGATAAGACCAATGCGAATTCGCTGCTTTAAGCTTGGCGTGGATATCAAATGCCTGGCTCGGTGGTTTTGGTTGGGAGGTTGTTTTCATCTCATTGGCTCCGTTGTTTGCCGATGAAATGAGAATACTTAAGTATTAATTGAAGGTCAATGGTATTAATACAAAAAGAATAATAGCTTTCTTATGTATTTGTTATTGAAGATTATTTTAGTAATAAAAAAGCCGACACTATGGTCGGCTTGGTGCTTTTTTGGTAGCGGATCAGAAGATTGTTGATACCCAAAACAGCCTTCCTAAAACCTCAAGACTATCCATGTCTACTTCTTCGTCAGGGTATTCATCAGAGTTATAGCTTCTGATTGTCACCTTATCTGGCCCAGATCTGTAGAGGATTTTTAACCTTTTCCATCCACCTTGGTTGATGCCGTAAATTTTACCATCAACGATACGCTTGTCATGGCAGTTTATGGCAACAGTAGAGCCATCAGCGATCACTGGCTCCATGCTATTCCCGTGTGCAGCAAAGCATAGAACGCCATCACCATCACTATTAGCTCCCACCTTTCGCAATGTTGCTTTGGAAAACCTAAGTTTTTTGCCATTGTAATCATCATTAAGAGCGCTGCCATCTCCACATGCGAACTCGATATCCTTCAAGTAAGGCACCTCAACCTCATCATCCTCAAGCGGCGTTTGCTTATCCCATGGATCTATACCAAACATCCTTTGTTCTGGAGTTTTTGCGGGCCCCATGGTGCCTTCACCAGTGCTTAACCATATTGGATCTACATCCAACGCTTTGGCTATATCCACGATTTTTCCGCTGGACTGAGCTTTTCCTGAGGTTAGTTTTTGTATGGCCCCCTGGCTTACCCCAACCCTATGCGCTAATTGACTTTGAGTAGCCCCGGCATGAGCCATCGCCAGCCTTAGTCTTTCTGCAAGTGTGTTCATCTAAGTATCTCCGATTTCTGTGCATATTTAATACCACAGGATTAACCATGGCAAGCGGATAATACTTGATTAATTATTCCTTTGGTATTATTTTATATCTTTAATATTAATACTAAGGACTTTGTTATGACTGATGAGGTTTTTGAATCCCCAATGGCGAAAGCCGTGTACGTTGCTGGTGGGCAAAGTTCGCTTGCTAAAAAGGTTGGCGTTACGCAAGGAGCGGTCTGGAAGTGGGTCAGGGGGATCAAGAAAGTTTCTCCTGTCCATGCAGTGGCAGTCTCAAACGCAGTTAATGGAGTTGTTAAGCCTCATGAACTGCGTCCTGATTTGCCGACTCTTTTCCCGCACCCGGGCAATGAGGTGTGACATGTCACGGCATTATTTCGTCAGCGAACCTTTACTGGTGGCTGAATTCAGTAACGAAAATGAGTTGGCGGGTGTCGCATGAGCATGGAACTGATGGTTAAAGCAATGAAGGTCAAGGTGGGAAATCCACTGCGTAAGCTCGTGCTACTGAAGCTTGCAGATAACGCTAGTGACCATGGCGAGTGCTGGCCAAGCTATCAACATATCGCTGATCAGTGCGAAATCAGTAAGCGATCTGTGATGATTCACATTGATGCTTTATGTGAATGCGGCTTGGTAAAAAAAGAACTTCGCCCAGGTCCAAAAGGTAACTCAAGTAATGTATATCGCCTTGATTTCAGTAGTGCAGGAGATTCACTAGGGGGTAGTGCAAATCGTTCACTACCTGGTGCAGAAGATTCACCCCGTAGTGCAGGAGATTCACTAGGGGGTAGTGCAGGAGCTGCACCCAGAATCAGTCACTCTTTTGAACCAGTCAATGAATCAGTCATAGAACCTAAATATAACGGTTCATCTGATAACCATTCTGAAAATCGCTCTTCCAAAGAGAACTATTCCAAAGAGTTCGAGCAGGCATGGCAGGCATACCCTAAACGTGCTGGCGGTAATTCTAAAGCTGCCGCCTGGAAAGCCTGGAAAGCTCGAATCAAAGACGGTGTTAACACTGAGGCAATGCTGGCTGGTGTAAACCGTTATGCAGGTTATGTCCGTGCTACAGGTAGCGCCGGAACGCAGTACGTGAAACAGGCGGCGACGTTCTTTGGTCCCGATCGGCATTTCGAAGAGTCATGGCAGGCGCCATCTGGTTCGGTAAGCGATAGACCTGGTGGACTGCCGGTTTCGGGGTTTAGTGAACAAGACTATGGCCAATCAGACTGCAACTGGTAAGCAGGAGAAATCAAAATGCTGAGTATCAAACAACGCGAAGAAAGGGAAGCTCTTGTGGCAAAGCGCGAAGGGCTTCGTGAAGAGCTGGCGTTTGCTGTGGAACACAAAAAACCGTGGCAGTGGGGAAGCTGGGAGTCAGGGAACGTCCACGCCGCCGCCTGTGAAAAACATGGTGATTATCAGCGTATTTCCCTCACTGGAAAAGCCTATCGAGGCGTTGAAAATGTTAAGCACTCCCAATGCCCGGAGTGTGTGAAAGCGGAACTCGCTGGCATTGAATCCAGTCTGCGTACATTGCGAGTAGCCGACCTGATAGACAATGCCGGGATTGCACGACGGTTCGAAGCATGTGAATTCGATAACTACCAGGCCATCAATCAGGATGCCGCCAAAAATCTCGCGGCTTGTCAGCGTTATGCCAGCAGCTGGCCTGAGCGACTTAATGCCGGTACCGGGCTTGTTATGACCGGCAATTGCGGCACCGGCAAAAACCACCTGGCAGTGGCTATGGTAAAGAGCATCATCCGCGATCACCTTGCGAATGTGGAAATCACCGATGTCATGCGCCTCACCCGAGCGGTAAAAAGCACATGGCGCCACAATGCCGAAATGACCGAGGAAGAGGTCATTGAACGCTTTGCTTCACTGGATCTTCTGATTATCGACGAAGTTGGTGTTCAGTTCGGCAGCCCGACTGAAATGACCATCCTGCAGGAAATTATCAATGCCCGGTACGAAAGCATTTTGCCAACCATCCTGATCAGCAATCTCACATTTGACCAGCTGAAAGAGACTATTGGTGAGCGAATCGTGGACCGGGTTACAGATGGTGGCCGCAACCGTCTGGCATTTGGCTGGGGAAGTTTCCGTGCCATCGCGTCAGGAGTTGTAGCATGACTCCTGTCTGGAAAAATGAAGATCTGGAAGGTGCGGTGATCGGCGCAATTTTTCTGCGTGGAGCCGACCCTGAGGTACTGGATATTCTTTCCAGGGTGCCGGCCACCGCTTTCTCGGTACCGCAGTATCGGGAAATATATACTGGGATCTGCCGTCAGGCGCGTGGAGCTGGCGTTATTGACCCTGTACTGCTCTGCGAAAACATGCCAAAGCACAGCGCAATCATTATGGATTCGAGCCGTATCGCATGGGCCAAGTCGGCGCTTGTGTCCTACGTTGCCACGCTGGAGCGTAATGCAGCTGTTCGTGATGCCGAAGCTGTGATTGAAAGGGCGCTGGCTGATCTCCGGAGTGCTCACAACGGTGATGCGGCTTTATCGGCATTCAGGGCTGCACAGAACAGCATTGCCGCAATTTCTCTCGAAGAAAAGACCGTTCAGCCAGTTCATATCGACGACATTCTTCCTGCTGTAGTTGATCGGGTAGATGCACGCAACCGTGGCCTCGAAGAAGCCAGAAGCCTCATGACGGGTATTGAAGAGCTTGATGCAAAGACTGGCGGCATTGAACCAACAGACCTCGTGTTTATCGCTGCGCGACCGTCGATGGGTAAAACTGAATTTGCGCTGGATATCATCGACAAAGTTTCTGAGCAGGGCCGCGGTGTGCTGTTCTTCAGCATGGAAATGCCAAATATCCAGATCGGTGAGCGAATGGTATCTGCTGCGGGTGGTATGTCTGTTTCACGCCTGAAAAAGGCTGCTGATTTTGAGGATGAGGACTGGGCCAGGCTGACAAACGGTGTAGAACGGCTGACTGGTCGTAGCATCTGGATGGTTGATTCCACCGATCTGACAGTAGATCAGATTCAACAGATAGCTACCCGCCTGCAACTGGCGCATCCGGAAATAGCGCTGGTGGTGGTGGATTATCTGGCACTCATCAAAATCGAAAGCACTGCACGATATGACCTTGCCGTCGGCGAGGTGTCAAAAGGACTCAAACGTCTGGCTAAATCTAATAAAACGCCGGTGCTTGCCCTGAGCCAGCTTTCTCGTGGCGTTGAGTCGCGGCCCAATAAGCGACCAATGAACTCAGACCTCAAAAACTCGGGTGAGATCGAGGCAGATGCTGATCTAATCATGATGCTTTACCGCGACGAAGTTTATAACCCTGAGTCTCCAGCGAAAGGGATCGCGGAAATTAACGTGACCAAACAGCGAAACGGTGAACTAGGCACGATTTACCGTCGATTCTATAACGGGCACTTCCTGCCAATTGACCAGGAGTTAGCAAAGCAGCGTTCGGCGCCACAGCAGAAAACTCAAACCAGACGATACGCAAAAGATAGGCAATCCAGCAATGCAGACTATTAAAACCATTAAAACAGCGGGGGCAAGCGCATGAAACTGGAAGCATCACTCAAACATTTTAGCCCTCAGGGGATGCACATCAGCGGCGACGTGAAGGGAACCTCTCCTGATCGTCTCACCGGCACCGATGTTATGGTGGCCATTGGTACCACCAGCAGCCGCGCGCGCTTCGGTATGGCGGCGTTCTTCGGTAAAGCGGGAATCAGCAAAACGGATGAACAGCTCGCAGTTCAGGCGCTGGCGCGATATGCGATGGATATCGCACCGAAGAATGTTCGCAAAGCAGCTGGTGGTCAGTTCGGATGGTGTATGCAGATATTGGCACAATTTGCCTTTGCTGATTACTCACGTTCTGCGGCTACCAGCGTGACGTGTCACAGTTGCAGTGGTACCGGACGAACAACCCGCGAGCAGATTATCCGCAAGGTTTCGTACCCATGGGGTAAAGCTCCATACTGGGCCTGCCGCTCTCGTGCTGTTCGACCGTCTGACTGGGAGCAGTGGACGGAGGTAACAGAGGTTGTACCGGCGGTCTGTGATGCTTGCGATGGCAAGGGAACGATCAGCGCCCGTTGTCGTTGCGGCGGTAAAGGCGAGGTTCTAGACCGCAAGGCCACAAGCGAGCGCGGCGCTCCGGTGTTTAAAACCTGCGAGCGCTGTAGCGGAAATGGATTTTCTGCGGTGCCGTCTACCGCAGCCTATAAAGTGATACTGAAGCGCGTTCCGGATCTGCACGTCAGAACATGGACTCGCAACTGGAAACCGTTTCTTGAGGCGCTGATAAGCATTTGCCAGCAAGAGGAGGGGAAGGCGGCAAGGGAATTTCAGGCTGTAACCAGTAGCTGTGAAGAAAGCAGTAAAGTTTAGTTTTTTCACTACATAAAGCTTGATTTTGTCCGAAGTTGTCATGTATGCTTCTAATCATGCGGAGTAACGCCTAAAAGATTTCAACATGAAGCCCCTCTCGGGGCTTTTTCATTACTTAAGCCAACCTAAAAAGCCCATAAAGTTTTTAAGCTCGATTTCTTCTGCTGTCGAAGAGTATTTTATTTTATTTGCTATAGGTAGTAGGTTCTTTTTAGTTAAGAACTTACCAGCTTGATGTTTTAGATTTTTTAATTGTTTGATTCGTTCTTCAATTGTGGCCGCGATTCTGGCAGTTTCAGCAATCTCAGGGCTTGGTGCTGTCGATAGGTCAATGGTGCGAATTTTTTTGATGTCTTCACTTATAGATACAAATAAATTTCGAAGGTTATTTTCGGGTAGTAGCACATGGGTAAATGATACTTTCCCCATGTCGTACTCGCTTGTTGCCTCTCCAGAATCCCGCATATGCTTATTCATTGCAAAAAGAATGGTTCTTGTCTTCTTATCAGTTTCAACTTCTGAAAGAGTCACAAAGCCACTCTGATTTTTTTCTAATAGACGGATTTCTGCAGCACCAAGCCTGCCAGAAAAATTGGAGTTTTTACTTTTTTCAATAGCAAACGACAGATAATCGATAGTGGGCTTGACGCTTCGTAGCGCTTCAATATTTTTTTTCCATGCATCACACTTATCTTTTGCGGTGCAAATAATTTCTCGGTTTGTTTCGATCTCCATGAATTTATTGAAACTGAGAACATTTTCACCAAACTCAACTCCAAATTCGTTTTTTCCACATTTGTTGCCGATGTTGGTTTCTATGCCTCTTGAGGTTTTGACGATGTAACCCATTTGGTGTGGCTGGTTGCATCCAGTTAAACCACAGTGGATTTCTTCCTTAAATTTATAGTAACCAATAATCTCCTCAAACTGATGATCGCCTTTTGCTATTTTGGCAACAAAATTTGGTCTTGAAGTGATTAGCTCCCAGTCGTCAACTTTTTCGCTGCCATTTTCTGTTCGAAGAAAAATCATGAATCGCTCCATTCGATAGTGGACCGTTTATTTTATCGCCATGCAATTGAGATCACCATATCTTAGTTTCACTTTTGAAATTGATTCGTTTGGCGGCCTTACTTCCCCTCATATTGAGAGGATTCACTGCATTGAGGGGGACCGATGTCCGATCCAATTTCCGGCACTGGCTTAGCCGGTGGTGCTCTGACGGGCGCCAGTATCTATGGCCTGCTTACAGGTACCGATTATGGTGTGGTGTTTGGCGCATTTGCAGGAGCCGTATTCTACATCGCTACAGCGGCTGATCTGAGTGCAACCCGCAGACTGGCGTATTTCATAGTGTCGTACATTGCCGGGATCTTATGTTCCGGTCTGGTAGGCTCAAAGCTGTCTGCCTGGACTGGTTATAGTGATAAACCGCTGGATGCCATCGGTGCCGTAATCATTTCTGCATTAGCCGTTAAAATCCTGACGTTCCTGAACAACCAGGATGTCGGCTCGCTGGTGGCGCTGATAACGCGCCGGGGAGGTTCAGGTGGTACTAAATGATCCAACTGCAACATTAAACGCTCTGCTCTGTGCTGGGGTGGTGATTACTCTGATGTTTTATCGTCGGGGTGATTCCCGGCACCGTCCGTGGGTTTCGCGTTTAGCCTGGCTAATTACTGTCACGTACAGTGCTGTGCCCCTGGCCTACTTGTGCGGGATTTATCCTCATTCGTCATGGGCCACTATTGGGGCCAACATCATTTTCCTTTCCGTGCTGGTGGCCGTCAGAGGCAACGTTGCGCGCCTGGTTGATCATCTGAGGCACTAATGACCAAAGACGAAATTTTTAATGCCATCCTCGGCAAAGAGGGCGGGTACGTTAATCATCCCGACGACAAAGGCGGCCCAACAAACTGGGGGATCACGCAAGCGGTAGCTCGCGCTCACGGTTACAACGGTGATATGCGCAACCTTACCCGCCAGCAGGCGCTGGATATCCTGACTGCTGACTACTGGACAGGGCCACGATTCGACCTTGTTTCTGAGGTATCACCAGCCATCGCTGCCGAACTCTGCGACACAGGCGTAAACATGGGCCCATCGGTGCAGACCAAATGGTTTCAGCGTTGGCTGAACGTGTTCAACATTCAGGGCACGCTCTATCCCGATCTGATTGCAGATGGTTTTATTGGTCCGCGAACTATCAGCGCGTTAAAAAGCTATCTTTCCCGGCGCGGAAAAGAGGGTGAGCTGGTAATGCTTCGGGCCCTGAATTGTAGCCAGGGTCAGCGTTATCTCGAGCTGGCAGAACAGCGCAGCGCGAACGAGGCGTTTGTTTATGGCTGGGTAAAGGAGCGGGTGGTTATATGACGCTTGAGATGATTACCGGACTCGTTGTCGCGGTTTTTGCTGCTATTGCCGCCGCGTTTGGCCTGGGTCATTCACGCGGCACCAGCAAAGCGGAAGCGAAAGCAGACCTGCAGCGCACCGAAGAAAAGGCCGCAGCCACTGAAGCAGTAGCCGAACGCCGGGTAGAGACAACGAAAGAGGCCAGCAATGTACAGCAGACTGTTAACCGCATGCCTGATGACGATGTTGATCGCGAGCTGCGTAACACGTGGAAGCGTCCCGATGGTGGTTGATACCGCCTGTGACTGGGTAAAGCCAATCTACCTGACTGATCACGACATCGACGTTATGGACCGCCAGACGAAGAAAGACATACTGGCGCATAACAAAGCGTGGCAGGCGAACTGCCAGAAACCAAAAGAAGTGAGGTCCAAGTGATCGCAACCATCGGAACCATTCTTGTTTGGGCTCTAATCGTTATTGCTGGGGCTGCTGGACTGCTATTCGCTTTCATCGGGTTTATGTTTTTTATCAGTTGGCCGAAGGGGCGCTGACCTTTAAGGCGTTACAGCATGCATTCCCCGAGTGCCTGCGATAATGGAAAAAACATTTTTGACATAACCCATTTGGTGGGAGGATAGCATTCCACACAAACAGGAGGTTTTATGTTGAAAGGTATTAGTGCTTTAGATAAATGGCTTGCTCGCTCCACATGGCATACAGGGCATCCTATCGATATGGGAATATTTTATAGTGCTGTAAAAGAAATTATTTCCCAAAACCCAAATGTCCTACTGCACGAATCCGAGATTGCCGCTTACATCAAAAGCTCACAGTCCGGGAAACTCGAAGCGAGTGAGCTTGAGCGCTTGGCAAAAGAGTATTCGCAAAAAGCAGAGTTAATTTCTGATTATGTAATTCTCGCTAAGTAATCCGTTTAAAAATTAAGTAGCCACTGGTATTCGCCGGTGGCTTTTTTTTATGCGCATCGCACGCGCACATCAAAGAAAGTCTTTCAGCTGTGAGCCTGGGCAAACCGTTAACTTTCGGCGGCTTTGCCGTGCGACAGGCTCACGTCTAAAAGGAAAATCAAATGCAGGTCACTATTGATGGTGTCCCGTATGCACCCGCCTGCGCAAATTCATCGCGGATTGGCATTGCAATAACGACACACCAACGCCCCGACGTTCTGAAACGAGCTCTCGAACAGCACATGACGCACCTGCCAGCCGGCGCGCTGGTGGTTGTTATCGATGATGGTTCGAAACCTGCCGCTGTAGTGCCCGACGGCGTGCGGCTGCTTCGCCATGAAACATCACTCGGCATTGTTGCTTCGAAGAACGCCAGCCTGTCAGCCCTGATGGATGCAGGGTGCGAGCATCTGTTTTTATGGGATGATGACGCCTGGCCCATCGCCGATAACTGGCACCTGCCATATATCGAATCTCCAGAGCCGCACCTGGCTTATCAGTTTCTCGATCTGGCAGGTCCGCGAAAGATTAACGATATGACCGTTTTGTACCGGGATGATAAGCATATTGCTTACACCGGGCAGCGCGGTGTGATGCTGTACTACCACCGCAGTGCCATCGAGAAGGTTGGCGGATTCGATCCGGTATACGGTCGAGGCATGTACGAACATCCTGACTTGGCCCTTCGGATTCACAATGCTGGTTTAACGTCTTGGGCGTTTGCTGATGTGGTTGGCTCTGAAAAGCTGATTCACTCAATGGACGAGTACGAAGAAGGCGCGCGCAGCATACCGAGACCAGAACGTGAAGCGCTCGATAAAAAGAACGCCGTGATTTACGGGCAGCGCCGGGATTCAGGATATACAGGCCATGCCGAATATCGATCTCAGCGCGACGTGGTAATCACAACGTTGCTTACCAGCCAGCCAGACCCGCAGCGCGGTACGAAAATGGCGGCCGCACCTGACATGCTGGCTAAATGGGCCTCATCACTTCGGAATTGTGGTCGTATCGCGCTGGTGGATGAACTGCAGACGGCGCCGGCAGACGTCGAGTTGTATCGCGTTCCTGATGTAAAGATGAATGTCTACTTTCGGCGTTGGCTGCATATCTGGCAGCACCTGCGCGATCACCCTGAATACCGGTTCGTCTGGTGTACCGATGGTACCGATGTCGAAATGCTCCGCGCACCGTGGGAAGAAATGCAGCCCGGTACTGTTTACGTCGGTTCTGAACCGAAGACCTACGCCGACACCTGGGCAAAGCAGAATCATCCTGAGCGCATCTATCAGGAGTTCATTGAAGCGCACCGCAACGCTGTGATGCTAAACGCTGGTCTGCTGGGTGGCACCCGCGCTGATGTTATGGCGTTCGCTCACGGCATCATCCGTCTTTACTACCGGATCGAGAGTTATCGTTTCTGGAAGAAAGAACAGGCTGGCGCCGCGGTGGGTGACATGCTGGCGTTCGGTATTGTCGCTCATTCATTCGCAGGAAAGGTTATTACCGGACCTCATGTGCACACTGTTTTCAAAACTGATGGGATCGGTAAGGAGGCCGCATGGTGGAAACACAAATGAAAGGCATTTTGATAGAAAGCGATCCGAGATTAATGAACGGTCTGGATGCAGTTGATACGAATTGCATTGCAAAACTGAGACGCATCCAGACTGTTAAGTTTTGGAAGGAAAAAAAATCTGAAACCAGCAACGTTAATCTTTTTCCGGGAGAGTTTGTGCATGCCGAGCATGAAAAATAAGTGTTTTCATAGCTTGTCTTCCCTCTCGTAGGTTCATTGTTTTCAATGATGGCTTTAGGAGATCGTTAACCTCAGACAAAGCATTAGTAAATCCTGACCGGGTAGGAATGGAGGTTTGAACAGATACGTCATTCAATACAAGAGTGGCCATTGCTTCCATAACATTTATGTTGAGTAATGACGAAACATCTTGAGCCGTTAATGGTTGAAAAATGAAATTATGACCATCTGTTTTGATTAACACCTTCGATTTATCAGGACGCATTTCTTCATTCACAAAAGGCATTATTCGCCACCCACAGTACCAATTACGACAAACGCCAGGTCTGGAGTTGTAGATTGCGCAGCCTTTCACTGAAGATAGGTGGGGGCACGGTACATCTGCTTTTTTCGTTAGCTCAGGTTCTTCAATACGAAGAGAAATGCAACACACTGAGCATTCACTACAGGTTCGTTCAGGGATTAAGTGTTTATCAAGTGACATGACCACCTCGTAATTCACTTTAAAAATTGTAGTTAGCCTAAATTTCTAGGCGTGATAACACCATACAATATCTGTGGTCATGAAAAAATTACACCCTGATATTCTGACAGTAGCCGCCATCGTGCGGCTTTTTTATTGGAGGTTCGCTGGTGGCTGAAGACATAAAGTTTGTGGTGGTCGGCCATCACATCCGCGTAGGGCAAGCGCAACGGCTTGCTGCGCTGCTGGATGCTCATCTACTGGTGGATGATAGTAACCATGGTGCGAACTGGAATCATCGGCGCGCTATCGAGTGGGCAGCCGAGCAGCCTTGCCGTGTAGTGGTGTTGGAAGACGACGCGCTGCCGGTACATGGATTCACCGATAAGGTCACTGACTGGCTGGCTCGTTTTCCTGACGACATGCTGAGCTTTTATCTCGGCACCGGCCGACCGCCGCAGTATCAGAAAGAGATAGCCGACTGGCTGATTGTTGCAGATAAGTCACGCGCAGACTTCATCACGCTTCAGCGTCTGATACACGGGGTCTGCTACAGCATCCCGCCTCAAAGCGTCAGCCGTGTGCTGTCTCAATGGGACCGCAGCAAGCCTGCTGATTATGCCGTGGGTGATGCCTATGGCGGCGCTGTGGTCTATCCATGCTACTCGCTGGTAGATCATGCCGACGGCGAATCGGTTGAGCGTCACCCTGACTCAGCGCCACGAACAGAACGCCGCCGGGCGTGGAGGTTAGCCTGATGCCTGCGTTAATACCGAGAGCATGCCGCAAGCGTGGCTGCCCTGGCACAACCACTGACCGCTCAGGCTATTGTCCCAAGCACCTTAACGAAGGCTGGCAGCAGCATCAGCGAGGACAGAGCAGGCATCAGCGAGGTTATGGCAGCAAGTGGGACAGGCTGCGCCCAATCGTTCTCGACAGAGACAAACACCTTTGTCAGGAATGTCTGCGAAATGGACGGTATACACCCGCTAAGACGGTGGACCACATCACCGCCAAAGCAAATGGGGGGACCGATGACCTGTCCAACCTCGAAAGCCTCTGCAAGCCTTGCCACAGGGCGAAGACAGCGGTCGAAAGACTCAAATGACATCAATTCTCATTTGAATCGACAGAGAGGGAGGGCGGGTTGAAAGTTCAGGAACGACGCGCCAAAGGACCGCCGCCTAACCTCTTTTCACATCGCCGCAGGTTAGAAAACTTTTTTATGGGGTCCCCCACTCGATGATTAATAGGAGTTTTCGATTATGTCTGGACCACCGAAAACCCCGACCCATCTACGTTTGGTGAGGGGTAACCCATCTAAACGCCCGATCAATGAGAACGAACCAAAACCCCCTTCAGGGGTACCCCCAACGCCGAAGCATTTCGACAAGCAGGGGAAATACTGGTTTAAACGGATGGCCGACGAGCTTGATGCTATCGGTGTGATGTCTCAGCTTGATGCCAGAGCCCTTGAGCTGCTGGTTGAGGCCTATACCGAATACCGGCATCACTGCGACACGCTTGAAGTTGAGGGCTACACCTACCGGACCAAAACGCAGAGCGGGGATGTGCTGATCAAGGCTCACCCGGCGGCCATCATGAAAGCTGATGCCTGGAAACGTCTGCGCGCCATGCTCGGTGAGTTTGGCATGACGCCAGCAAGCCGTTCTAAGGTGAATGCCAAAGGTCCTGATGTGGTTGATCCGCTGACCGAGTTTATGAAAGCGAGGGATTAATGGCTAAGGTTGCAGAAGGCATCCGCTACGCCGAGAGGGTGGTGGCGGGGGAAATTATTGCCTGTGAGTATGTGCGCCTTGCCTGTCAGCGTTTTCTTGACGATCTGGCACATGGCGAAGAGCGCGGTATTTTCTTCAGTGAACCGCGCGCGCAGCACATTCTGAATTTCTATAATTTTGTACCTCACGTAAAAGGCGCACTGGCAGGACAGCCTATTGAGCTGATGGACTGGCACGTTTTCATCCTGATTAATATTTTTGGTTTCGTTATCCCGCTGGTTAACGAAGAAACGGGAGAAACCGTCCTGCGTAACGACGGTAGCGGTCGTCCAGTAATGGTTCGGCGCTTTCGTACAGCAGATGTTGAGGTGGCCCGTAAAAATGCCAAATCAACTCTTTGCTCCGGCGTGGGGCTTTATATGGCTGGTGCCGACGGCGAGGGCGGTGCGGAGGTTTATTCCGCTGCAACCACCCGTGACCAGGCACGAATTGTTTTTGAAGACGCGAAAAATATGGTCAAGAAGGCGAAAGCCACGCTTGGGCGGATCTTCGAATTCAACAAGCTCGCTATCTACCAGGAGCAAACGGCCTCCAAGTTCGAGCCATTATCATCAGATGCGAACAACCTCGATGGTCTGAACATCCACTGCGCTATCGTCGACGAGCTGCATGCTCACAAAACCCGTGACGTCTGGGACGTTCTGGAGACGGCAACCGGCGCGCGTCTGCAATCGCTGCTTTTCGGTATCACCACCGCCGGTTTCAACAAAGAAGGCATCTGCTACGAATTGCGTGATTACGCCATCAAGGTGCTGCGTGGGCTGGTAAAAGACGATACGTTTTTTGCCATCATCTACACCTTAGATGAAGGTGACGATCCCTTTGATGAAAAAGTCTGGCAGAAGGCGAATCCGGGGCTGGGTATCTGTAAGCGCTGGGATGACCTGCGCCGCCTGGCTAAAAAGGCGAAAGAGCAGGTTTCGGCCAGAATTAACTTTTTCACCAAGCACATGAATATCTGGGTTACCGCTGAGTCAGCCTGGATGGACATGATGAAATGGGAGAAATGCGAGTTTATCGCCCCGCAGCACGAACTTAAAACCTATCCCTCCTGGGTGGGCGTTGACCTGTCAAACAAAATTGATATCTGTGCGGCCGCGAAAGTCTGGCGGGCGCCAGATGGCCACGTTCATGCGGATTTCAAATTCTGGCTACCGGAAGGACGCCTTGAGAAATGTTCACGCCAGATGGCAGAGCTCTATCGTAAGTGGGCCGGGATGGACAAGCTGATCCTTACCGACGGTGATGTAATCGACCATGCTCAGATTAAGGAAGAGCTACAGCTGTGGGTTGCTGGCGAGAGCCTGAAAGAAATTGGCTTCGACCCGTGGAGTGCGACGCAGTTCAGCCTTGCGCTGGCAGAAGAAGGGCTGCCGCTGGTGGAAGTGCCGCAGACGGTTCGCAATTTCTCTGAGGCGATGAAAGAGGTCGAAGCGCTGGTGTACGGTGGCCGCTTCCATCACAGCGATCACCCGGTGATGAACTGGATGATGTCCAACGTAACCGTCAAACCGGACCGGAACGAGAACATATTCCCGAATAAGTCCACACCTGAGGCCAAGATTGATGGCCCTGCGGCCTTGTTCACAGCAATGAGCCGCGTTCTGGTTAACGGTGGCAACGACCAGCAGGATCTCTCCGGATTCTTCAATAATCCCATCATGGTAGGTTTCTGATGAAAAAAAACAAACAGCCAGGCAGGGTGAAAAGCGCTCTGCTTAACTGGCTTGGTGTGCCTATCAGCCTGACTACCGGCACGTTCTGGGAGGAATGGTTTGGCACCAGCAGCAGCGGAAAGGTAGTCACGGCCGATAAAGCCATCCAGCTATCGGCTGTGTGGGCATGTGTTAGACTGTTAAGCGAGTCTATTTCAACCCTTCCGCTTAAAATATACGTTCGACAGCCTGACGGTTCGCGTAAAGCGGCAACCGATCATCCGGCCTATTCGATACTGTGCCGCCGACCCAATTCAGAAATGACACCATCACGCTTTATGTTGATGGTGGTCGCCAGTATTTGCCTGCGCGGGAACGCCTTCATTGAGAAGAAATTCATCGCAAACCGCCTAGTTTCGCTGGTGCCTTTACTGCCGCAGAACATGGTGGTTAAACGCCTCACTACCGGGGCGCTGGAATACAAATACACCGAAAACGGTAGCGAACGCGTTATTCCCGTCAAAAACATCATGCATATTCGCGGGTTCGGTCTGGATGGCGTTTGCGGCATGATGCCGATGAAGACTGGACGGGATGTGATCGGTTCTGCGATGGCGGTAGAAGAGTCTGCGGCAAAAATATTCGAGCAAGGGTTACAGAGTTCTGGCTTCCTGACAGCGGAGCAAGCATTAAACGATGAGCAGAGGGAAAGGCTCCGGGAATACATGGCAAAGTTCACCGGTTCAAAGAATGCCGGAAAAATAATGGTGCTGGAGGGAGGGCTCAAGTACCAGGGCGTTACCATGAATCCTGAAGACGCCCAGATGCTGGAAAGCCGCTCATTCAGTATTGAGGAAATCTGCCGCTGGTTTCGGGTGCCTCCTTTCATGGTTGGCCACACCACGAAACAAAGCAGCTGGGCATCCAGCCTGGAAGGGATGAACCTGCAGTTTCTGACTCATACCCTTCGACCGCTGCTGGTGAATATTGAGCAGGAAATTGGCCGGTGCTTACTCGACAGCGATGACGAAGTGTTTGCAGAATTCTCTGTTGAAGGTCTACTGCGAGCCGATAGTGCCGGTCGCGCGGCATACTATACCAGCGCGCTTCAAAATGGCTGGATGTCCCGTAATGACGTTCGTCGTCTTGAAAACATGCCGCCGATTGAAGGGGGCGATATTTACACCGTTCAGCTCAACCTGACGCAACTGAAAAATCTCGAAAGCAGCAACCCTGCTGTTCAGGCCCTTGCTCTGCGAGAGCTGCATAACCACGTTTTCCCCGACATTTCCTTTGAGCAATCTCCGCTGAAACAGGCCGCTTAGGAGCACTTTCCTGATGAGCAAAAAACAACTTCCGGTAGCACCGGCGGGTCGCCCCTGCGCGCGCGTTACCTGTGAAACATTACCGTCCGCACTGGACCGCTGGGACGGCGGGATCAAAGCAGCGGCCACCGACGATAACAGCATTTCTGTTTTTGATGTTATCGGGCAGGACTACTGGGGCGAAGGGGTAACAGCTAAACGTATTGCTGGTGCGCTTCGGGCTATGAACGGCGCCGACGTCACGGTGAATATCAACTCACCGGGCGGCGACATGTTCGAAGGTCTGGCTATTTATAACCTGCTCCGCGAATACGAAGGCCGTGTAACGGTGAAGGTGCTGGGCATTGCCGCCAGCGCCGCCTCGATAATTGCGATGGCCGGGGATGATATTCAGATTGGCCGCGGTGCCTTCCTTATGATCCACAACTGCTGGGTATACGCGATGGGAAACCGCCATGATTTTGCAGAACTGGCACAGTCACTGGAACCCTTCGATACCGCTATGGCTGACATCTACGCGGCGCGCTCCGGCCTTGATATGGCTGCTGTGCAGAAGCTGATGGACGCGGAAAGCTATATCGGTGGCAGTGATGCTGTGTCGAAGGGACTGGCAGACAGCTTGCTTTCTGCTGATGCGGTCAGCGACGGCGACGAATCGCCTGCAGCCGCGCTTCGCAAACTTGATGCATTGCTGGCCAAGACCAACACCCCGCGCTCTGAGCGCAGAAAACTCATTAAAGCCTTATCCGGTGGCATGCCTGGCGCTGTCACCACCAACGACGGTACGCCGGGCGCTGCCGAAGACATCAAACCTGAAACTATCAATTCACTTGAAAACGCCCTGGCGGCGCTAGTCAAATAAGGACCCTTTATGTCTGAAGTAAACGATATTCTGAAAAAAGTCACTGCCAGCATTGAAGAGGCAACCGGCAAGTTCAACGCGAAAGCAGAAGACGCACTCAAAGAGGCGCAGAAGTCAGGCAGGCTGTCAGAAGAAACAAAGGCTGCCGTTGATAAAATGGCTTCTGAGTTTAATGCGCTTCGTGAAGCTGAAAAAACGCTGAAGGCCGCTATGGGCGAACTGGAGCAACATGTTGCCCAGATGCCGCTGGCAAACGCGAAACAGGTTGTCGAATCCGTTGGCCACCAGGTGATTTCCGCTGAAGCCCTCAAAACCTTTGCGTCCAGCGTGGAAGGCGGTAAACGCATCAGCATCCCGGTTAAGGCCGCCCTGACTTCGGTGGATGTGCCTGATGGTGTTGTGGAGCCACAGCGCCTGCCGGGAATTGATACGGCACCGAAACAGCGCCTGTTCATTCGCGATCTGATTGCTCCAGGACGCACATCCTCCTCAGCTATTTTCTGGGTGCAGCAGACAGGCTTTACCAATAACGCGAAAGTGGTTCCTGAAAATACGCAGAAACCATACAGCGAAATTGAGTTCACGCCGAAAATCACTGGCGTCAGCACCATTGCTCACCTGTTCAAAGCCTCAAAGCAGATCCTGGATGACTTCGCACAGTTGCAGTCCACCGTTGATGCCGAAATGCGCTACGGGCTGAAGTATGCAGAAGAGCAGGAAATTCTCTTCGGTGATGGTACCGGCGTTCATCTGCATGGCATCGTTCCTCAGGCATCCGCTTTTAATCCGGCGTTCACTGTCGAACAGCAGAGCGGGATTGATGATCTGCGTCTGGCAATGTTGCAGGCACAGCTGGCGCGCTTCCCTGCATCCGGTCACGTTCTTCACTTCATTGACTGGGCGCGGATCGAGCTGACAAAAGACAGTCTGGGCCGTTACATCCTGGCTAACCCGGCGGCACTGACTGGCCCGACACTGTGGGGTCTGCCGGTTGTTGCAACGGAAGCGGCAGCCTTCCAGGGTAAATTCCTGACCGGTGCATTCAACGCTGGCGCGCAAATCTTCGACCGCGAAGATGCGAATGTGGTGATCTCCACGGAGAACGCCGACGACTTCGAGAAAAACATGATCACCATCCGTTGCGAAGAACGTCTGGCGCTGGCTGTGAAACGCCCTGAGGCGTTCGTGTACGGTTCATTCAGCACCGGCGCGGGGAGCTGATAAATATTGCGGCCTTCGGGCCGCTTTTTTTGGGGCAAACAGATGCTTGATCAGAATGTGGTGAAACAGCATTGCCGCATTGATACCGACTTTACGGGTGATGATGCTCTGCTGGAGATTTACACAGGTGCGGCGGCGCGTTACGTCCAGACATGGACAAGGCGAACGCTCTATGAAAATCAAAGCTCCCCTGGCTACGCAGATGACCCGGATGCGATTCTACTGAATGATGATGTTAAGGCGGCAATGCTACTGTTGATTGGTCACTGGTATGCAAACCGAGAGGCTGTGAACATCGGAAATATTACATCAGCGGTGCCTTTCGCCGTAGAAGCTCTACTGCAGCCATACCGAATTTACGGGGTTTAGGAGGACTTTATGCAGGCCGGAAGACTGAGAGACATGGTGGTGGTTCAGAACATCACAACATCCAGAGATCCTTCTGGCCAGCCTGTTGAAACATGGCATGACGGCGCAGAAACCTGGGCAGAAGTAAAGGGCATTAGTGGGCGCGAGTTGGTAGCCGCTGGTGCTGAAACAGCAGTCGCCACTATAAGGGTATGGACACGATTTCGTAGCGATATAACTGCTGCGTCCAGACTCAGGGTTATGACTGGCGCGTTCAAGGGGGCCATTTTGAATATCATTGGTCCGCCAATCCCTGACTCTCGCGGTGTTCAGCTCGAAATTCTTTGCAAACAGGGTACCGAAAAATGATTGAGACGAGCCTCGATTTTTCCGGTCTGAATGACATCGCAAAGGATCTGGAGGCGCTTAGCCGCGCTGAAAACAACAAGGTTCTGCGTGATGCCACGCGCGCCGGAGCCGAAGTGCTTAAGCAAGAAGTGATCGCCCGCGCTCCCGTGCGTACCGGGAAACTGAAAAAAAACGTGGTGGTGGTGACCCAAAAAAGCCGCCGCCACGGGGACATTTCTTCCGGTGTCCACATTCGTGGTGTCAACCCGCGTACCGGAAACAGCGATAACACGATGAAGGCGAATAACCCGAGAAATGCCTTTTACTGGCGGTTCGTCGAAATGGGTACGGTGAATATGCCGCCACATCCGTTTGTGCGACCCGCTTACGATACGCGCGAGGAAGAGGCCGCCAGCGTCGCCATTGCTAGGATGAATCAGGCTATTGATGAGGTGTTAAGCAAGTGAATGAAGATGATATCTACGCTTTGCTTTCTCCCCTGGCAGAAGGGCGGGTATATCCCTACGTTGCGCCATTAGGTAGCGACGGAAAACCGTCTGTCTCGCCACCCTGGATTATCTTTTCCATCGTCGATGATGTTTCCGCTGACGTGCTGTGTGGCCAGGCAGAGAGCAGGGTTTCCGTTCAGGTCGATGTGTATTCCACTTCGATCGCTGAATCACGCTCCCTGAGAGATTTGGCGCTCGCTTCGCTTAAGCCGTTAAACCCTACAGAGGTGGTAAAAATCCCCGGGTACGAGCCAGATTATCGGCTCTACCGTGCCACCCTGGATTTTAAAGTTACCCCCTGACAATTAATTCACCCAACGAACCCGCCTGATGGCGGGTTTTCTTTTTCCAGGAGACAGCTATGTCTGCACTTTATGAAAAATCGCAGCTGACGAAGATCCTTATTTCCTCTCTGCCAGCCACCAAAGAAACGATGGATTCCGCAACCTTCCTCGATCTGAGTTGCACCATCAAAGAAATTCAGTTCACCGGTGGTCAGAAGCAGGATATCGACGTAACGACGCTTTGCTCGACCGAGCAGGAGAACATTAACGGTCTGCCTTCTCCGTCAGAAATCTCTCTGTCCGGAAACTTCTACAAGAATCCGGCGCAGGACGCCTTGCGTGATGCGTATGACAACGATACTACCTACGCGTTCCAGGTTATCTTCCCGTCCGGCAAGGGCTTTAAGTTCCTGGCTGAAATCCGCCAGCACACCTGGTCTTCCGGTACCAACGGCGTAGTGGCGGCAACGTTCTCCCTGCGCCTGAAAGGTAAGCCTGAAAGCATCGAGTCTGGCTCCTGAGAGGTCGCATGAAGAATATTAAAAATCTCGCCCTGGCTAAGATGTCGGGTTTTCGTCATAAGACGGTCGCCGTTCCTGAGTGGGAAGGCGTCAAAGTGGTTCTCCGTGAGCCGTCAGGTGAAGCCTGGCTGCGCTGGCAGGAGGTGGTGAAAGGGGGTGCCGACGATGAAAATGTGTCGGTATCGGAAAAGGCGCACCGTAATCTTTGCGCTGACGTGGTGCTCTTCATTGACGTCCTGTGCGACACCGATAAGCAACCGGTATTCAGCGTAGACGAAGAAGAGCAGGTGCGTGAAATCTACGGCCCCGTCCATTCACGCCTGCTCAAACAGGCTCTTGACCTGATCAACAATGCGGACGAAGCGCGGGAAAAGTCTCAACCCCCGGCGTAAAGTTTCTGATGTCGCTTGCGCTCCGGATGGGGCGCACGCTCTCAGAGCTTCGGCAGAATATGACGGCAAGCGAGCTTCTGATGTGGATTGAGTACGACAGGCAAAGTCCGGTTGGCGATATTCGTGGTGACATTCAGGCAGCTCAGCTCGTCTCTGCCATCTACGGCTCGCAGGGGGCAAAAGTACCGCTGGACGATGCGATCCTGCGCTGGGGTGGTGATGAGCAATCAGAACCGAAGGACCCGTTTGCAGGACTTGAGGCTGCACTTACAGCTGCAACTCAGTGACAAATGAACTACAAAATAATAGGATTATTTTTTTTAATGATTTGGTGAAGGCAATGAAAAAACTAGTCTTATTTGTATTATTTTTTGGTTTCAGTTGTGTTTCAAATGGAACTCAAACACTGGCTCCATTAGAACCAAATGAGTTGCAAAGCTATACGTCTACGATTTGCTCTGATCATGCAAATCCTGAATTGTGTAAAAAGGCTTTTTTTAAATTCATGGGCTATATAAAAACAAACGATGATTACTACTATTTCTGTCAAAAGCAAAAAGAGGCAGGGATGACGATTAATAAAGATTCATGCAATAAATCGGAAGCTCTGAGAGAATTTTTAGACAAGCCATGAGGTTTATATCACAACAAAAAGCCCGTTGATGGGCTTTTTTTTTCGCCTGGAGAAAATTGATGGCAACATTACGTGAGTTAATAATCAAAATTTCCGCTAACTCGCAGTCATTCCAGTCGGAAATTTCCCGCGCCTCACGCATGGGGCAGGATTATTACCGAACCATGCAAAATGGCGGTCGGCAGGCTGCCGCTGCCGCCCGAGAGAGCGAAAGGGCGTTATCTGATCTGACCGCTGGGTTTGCATCGGCAGGAAGAGCCGCTGCTGCTGCTACGGCCGCTTTTGCGACTGGTAAGCTCGTGCAGATTGCTGATGAGTGGAATTCAGTAAACGCCCGTCTTAAGCAGGCATCATCTTCAGCTGATGATTTTGCTGCCTCTCAGCGCCAGTTAATGGAAATCAGCCAAAGAACTGGCACCGCGTTTTCAGACAACGCAAACCTTTTTTCACGCGCAGCTGCTTCAATGCGTGAGTTTGGGTATAGCTCTGACGAAGTTCTGAAAATTACCGAAGCTGTTTCTACCGGCCTTAAACTTTCGGGGGCTAATACTCAGGAAGCGAGTTCTGTTATCACTCAATTCAGCCAGGCTCTGGCGCAGGGCGTTCTTCGCGGTGAAGAATTCAACGCCGTTAACGAAGCAGGTGATCGTGTTATCCGCGCACTTGCCGCCGGAATGGGCGTGGCCCGCAAAGACCTGAAGAGCATGGCTGACCAGGGGCAACTTACGATTGATAAGGTTGTTCCTGCATTAATGAGCCAGTTGGGCTCATTACAGGGTGAGTTTGCCAGCATGCCGCAAACAGTTTCCGGATCCCTTCAAAAAGTAACTAACTCATTCATGGCCTGGGTGGGTGGTGTAAACCAGGCAACCGGTGCTACTGATGCGTTGTCTGGTGGGCTGGACGGTATCGCACAGACGCTTGATTCTTTTACATCATCAGCAGTTAGCGGTGCTCTCAGTGAAGTTGCTGACAATATGTCCACCATAACAACAGTTGCTGGAGCGCTAGTTGGCGTTGGGTTAGCAAAATACCTCAGCGGAGTTGTAACCAGTGCCACGAGTGCAACAGGTGCGTTAATTTCAGCTGCGAAATCAGAGGTTGCTCTTGCAGTCGCGCAGGATAAAGCGGCGCAGTCTGCTGTTGCGGCTTCCAGGGCTGAAGTTTATCGGGCTCAGCAAGCAGTACAGAGTTCAAGAAGTGCAGATGTTCAGGCGGCTCAGCAAGAAAAAGTCGCGGCGGCTGAAGCAAAAGTCACTGCGGCACATACCAGACTTACGACCGCTCTTGCCAGCGGTACAGCTACGGAAAAGGTGCGAGCCAGAACAGCACTTGAACGCGCGCAGGCAGGGCTGGTAGCAGCTAAAAATGCCGACGCTCAGGCTGTAGCTGAAAGGCGTCTGGCTGCCGCTCAGGCTGCTTTAAACCGTAACATCTCAAATCGTGTTTCGACCCAAAGTAATCTCAATAGTGTGACATCTGTCGGCACTCGGCTCATGAGTGGTGCACTTGGTCTCATCGGTGGAGTTCCTGGTTTAGTTATGTTGGGTGCTGGAGCCTGGTATGCGATGTATCAAAACCAGGAGCAGGCCCGTCGTTCGGCGCAGGAATACGCCACCACGATTGATGAAGTCAGTAAAAAGTCGAAGGCAATGTCTTTGCCTGAAGCTTCAGACAATGCTGAGAAAACGCGCGCAGCATTGAATGAGCAGAACAGGCTGATAGATGAACAAAAGAGCAAGATAGAAAATCTGAAAGAGCAGATGGCTGGTTATCAGTCAGTGATCAGTAATCCCGGTCCAACGACCAGTGGTGGTTTCATGATTAACCACCTGACATCTTTGGATACCGTGACCCGTGGACTGACTACAGTCACTGAACAGTTATCTGTTGAGCAGGAAAGGCTTGCCCAGATGCAGGAGAAATCTGCGTCTATCCAACAGGTTCTTGAAGGTCTTGAGCATCGGCGTGTGACGCTAATTCGGGAGGAGGCAGCGAATCAGAACCGGGCTTATCAATCACTTCTGTTGATGAATGGGCAGCACGATGAACTTAATCGATTACTCGGCCTGGGTAACCAGCTCCTTATGGCGCGCCAGGGGCTGGCTAACGTCCCGCTCAGACTTCCGCAGGCCGATCTCGACAAAAAGCAAACCGATGCCCTCGAAAAGAGCCGCCGGGATCTGGAGTTGTCACGCCTGAAGGGTGAAGCAAAAGAGCGCCTGCGTCTGAGTTATGCAGCCGATGACCTGGGGTTAACCAGTGATCCGCAATTCCAGACAGGCCGTCAGGAGTTGATTAATAACGGCCTTGCTGAATGGCGGAATAATGAGGCCAACAAACCTAAGGCGAAGGGCGGTAAAACCGAAGGCGAGAAAACCGAGGATGTGTATAAGCGCCTTATCAAGCAGCAAAAAGAGCAGATTGCCCTGCAAGGCCAGAATACTGAACTGGCGAAGGTTAAATACCAGGTCAGCCAGGGCGAACTTGCTTCTCTGACAGAAGCCCAGAAAAAGACGGTATTGCAGAATGCTGCGCTGATTGACCAGGTTAAATTACGTGAGCAACTGCGAAATTACGAAGCCAACCTTGCCGACAGTAACGCCAGCGCCCGCGCAGCCAATGAAGCGCAACTGCTGGGATACGGGCAGGGCTCCCGGTTCCGTGAAAGACTTCAGGAGCAGTTCAATCTGCGTAAGGAGTTTGAGCAAAAGAATACCGATCTTCTCCGCCAGCGTCAGGCTGGTGAAATCGACGAGACGTTCTATCAGCAGGGGCTGGCACTTAATAAGCGCTACCTCGAAGAGCGCCTGCGCGACCAGGAGGGATATTACGCAGCTTCTGATGCGCAGCGTGACAACTGGATGACGGGCTTGTCTGAAGGCTATGCAAACTGGGTGGATGAGGCGACGGATTATTCCTCTATGGCGGCAGATGGCATGAAGCAGGCTATGGGCGGGGCGGTTACCACCATTACTGACATGCTTAACGGTAACGTCGACAGCTGGAAAGACTGGGGCGTTAGTGTACTGAAGATCATCCAGAATGTTCTGGTCAATATGGCTGTTGCCAACGGCGTCAGTTCGATTGGTTCTCTCTTCAGTTTCGGCGCATCTTCGGCAGCGACCGCCAGTAGCGGTACCGCTATTCAGAATGCTGGTGCTAACTTCACCTTTAATGCCAAAGGTAATGTTTATGACTCCCCCTCTCTGAGCGCTTTCAGTAATGGGATCGTCAGAAACCCCACCATGTTCGCTTTCGCAAAAGGCGGGGCCGGAATCATGGGCGAGGCTGGGCCGGAGGCGATCATGCCGCTTACCCGCGCGCCGGATGGTTCTCTCGGCGTTCGTGCGGTCGGAGGTGGCGGCGGTCAGTCTGTATCTTCGGCGCCACAGGTTTATATCACCATCGATGGCAACGGAAACACTCAAACTCAGGCCTCACCAGGCCTTGAGCAATTTGGTGCCGAGGTCGGGGAATTTGTTGATCGACGTTATAAGCAGAATGTGATGCGTGACATTCGTCCCGGCGGCGACATCTGGAACGCAATGAAAGGAACCCGATAATTATGGCCATTGAAACTTTCACCTGGTGCCCACGGATTAACGCGGAGGCTGATACAAGTTTCCGCGTCAGAAAAGCCCAGTTTGGCGATGGATATGAGCAGGTTTCAGGAGATGGATTGAACACCAGAACCCAGCAATGGACGCTCAACTTCACTGGTAACGAAACCTACATTTCTGCCATTAAATCTTTTCTCGACAGGCATGAAGGAACGAAAGCCTTTCAATGGAAGCCACCGCTCGAACCTTTGGGTTTGTATCGTTGCGAAACGTATAAACCCACCGGGCTTGGCGCGGGGAAATTCAACCTTGAAGCAACATTCATCCAGGCATTTAAACCATGAGCTTAAACGCAGATTATCAGAAGCTGGAATCCGGAAACGATGTTCGTCTGATTGAGGTGGACGGTTCTTCCTTTGGGCTAACGGACGTTCTCCGCTTTCACAATTACAGCATTCCCCACACAGAAGCGGAAATCATCGCCGCTGGTGGGGATGAGTCCAAGCTTCCGGCGAAACCAATCTGGTGGCAGGGAAATGAATATGCTGCCTGGCCATATCAACTGGAAGGTCTGGAGAAATCAACCAGTGGGAGCAATGCAACGCCATCCCTGACGGTTGCGAACATCGAAAGCTCCATTTCAGCCCTGTGTCTTGCGTATGACGATCTGCTGCAGGCGAAAGTCACTATTCACGACACAAAAGAGAAATATCTCGATGCCAGAAATTTCGCAGACGGCAACCCCACAGCAGACCCGACTCAGGAAAAGCTGCAGGTCTGGTATATCGACGGGAAAACGGGCGAGCTTGCCGGTGAAACCGTTGAATTTGTTCTGTCCAGCCCGATGGATCTGCAGGGGCAAATGATCCCGACGCGACAGCTTCATTCCCTGTGTACCTGGTGCATCCGGAATAAATATCGTACCGGCGACGGCTGCGACTATGCCGGCACCCGCTATTTCGACAAAAACAACAACCCGGTAAGCGATCCGTCGCTGGATGAATGCAACGGCACGCTGACGGCCTGCAAACTCCGATTCGGCGAAAATAACGAACTCTCGTTTGGTGGCTTCCCGGGCACGTCTTTGATCAGGAGTTGATATGCGTCAGAAAACCATCGATGCGATTATGGCGCATGCTGCAGCTGAATATCCTCATGAGTGTTGCGGCGTGGTGGCGCAGAAAAGCCGCGTTGAACGTTATTTCCCGTGCCGGAATCTTGCCGCGGCGCCGGAGGACAATTTTGTCCTTTGCCCAGAAGACTACGCAGCTGCTGAGGACTGGGGAACGGTGATCGCCATCGTTCACAGTCACCCTGACGCCACAACGCAACCGAGCGAACTGGATAAAGCGCAATGCGACGCAACGCTTTTACCCTGGCATATTGTGAGCTGGCCGGAGGGGGATTTACGCACCATCCAGCCGCGCGGAGAACTGCCGCTGCTGGAGCGTCCGTTTGTGCTTGGACACTTCGACTGCTGGGGGCTGGTAATGAGCTATTTCCGGCAAACGCATGGTATCGAGCTCCACGATTACCGGGTGGATTATCCCTGGTGGGAAAACGACTATCCGGACAACTTCTATCAGGATTGCTGGTATGAGTGCGGATTCCGTGAATTCGACGGGCCACCTAAACCTGGCGATATGGTGATCATGCAGGTTCAGGCCGATAAGTGGAATCACGCGGGAATTCTGCTGGAGGGAAATATGCTGCTGCACCACCTGTACGGACATCTGAGCCAGCGCGTGCCGTATGGTGGCTACTGGCAGGAAAGGACGATGAAGATTCTACGTCACAGATCTCTATGCTAACCTTTACGAAATTTCAAAGGAGCATGAAAATGAAAAAGCTATTCTTGGTGCTAGTTATTGGTTTGGCTGGCTGCTCTGTAAACTCCCTCGAATCCCAAAAGCCTATTCTTTCTGAGCACACTTCAAAGAGTGCAGATCAGGTTAACAGATGCCTGGCCCCTAAATGGGTGGAGCTTCGATCTTCAAGCTCCAGCATACCAACTGAGTCAGGTTACAAAATAACAGCATCAGACGATATTTTCGGCGCCCTTTCAGTGGTGAATATCGATAAATCAGAAGCAGGCGGAAGCGATGTTAAAGTTTACGCCGTCGCAAAAGGATGGAACGATCACTGGGCTACGGCTGCCAGATCATGCCTTTAAAAGTTAAAAATAAGCTAAGCCACCTTCGGGTGGCTTTTTTTATGGAGAAAGAAAATGTCAGAGGTCATGACCCGAATTGAGCTTGGCGGTGTTTTGGGTAAAACCTACGGAAAGGTTCACCATCGATTAATACGCACAACCGCTGAGGCGATCAACTCTCTTACAAAAACTATAAACGGGCTGGAGAAATTCCTGATCACCAGCAAAGCAAGGGGCCTGACTTACGCCGTTTTTAAAGATAAAAAAAATATCGGAAAGGATGATTTTGGTTTTCCGGTAACCGGTGAAGTTATTCGAATTGTCCCGGTGGTAATCGGAAGTAAAAAAGCCGGGGTATTACAGACAATTCTTGGCGCCGTGCTCGTCGTTGTTGGGGTAGCTATTGGCTATTTCTCAGGCGGCACTCTATCAGCGGTGGGGTACGGGGCTGCGAAATTCGGTGCAGCCATGATGCTGGGAGGTGTTGTCCAAATGCTATCTCCTCAACCTGCAGGTCTGGCAAGCAAACAAAGCGCAGATAACCGCGCATCCTACGCATTCGGTGGTGTAACAAACACCGCGGCGCAAGGCTATCCAGTACCGCTCCTATATGGCCGCCGGCGGATAGGCGGAGCGATTATTTCTGCCGGAATTTATGTCGAAGATCAGCAGTAGATAACTAACCTTTTTTCTGGCCACCTTCGGGTGGCTTTTTTATGGGCGCAATATGGCTACAGATAAAGTGTTAAAGGGCCGCAAGGGCGGCAGCTCCAGTTCACGAACCCCTACCGAACAGCCTGATGATCTGCAATCTGTAGCGAAGGCAAAAATCCTCGTTGCGCTTGGCGAAGGGGAGTTTGCAGGTCAGCTAACCGGCAAAGATATCTACCTGGACGGAACGGCCCTGGAGAATGCTGACGGCTCCCAAAACTTCAGCGGCGTAACGTGGGAGTTTCGCGCGGGAACGCAGGCGCAAAAATATATTCAGGGTATTCCCGGTACCGAAAACGAAATCAGCGTAGGAACTGAGGTATCAAGCGCTACAGCATGGACGCGCACCTTTACCAATACGCAGCTTTCAGCAGTTCGCCTACGTCTGAAATGGCCCTCGCTTTTCAAACAGGAGGACGACGGCGATCTGGTGGGTTACTCGGTCAATTATGCGATTGACCTGCAGACGGACGGCGGCGCATGGCAGACGGTACTCAATACCAGCGTGACCGGAAAAACGACGTCTGGTTATGAGCGCAGCCATCGCATTGATTTACCGCAGGCGGGCAGCACCTGGACAATCCGCCTGCGTAAGATTACCTCTGACGCCAACAGCGCGAAGATCGGCGACACGATGACGCTGCAGAGCTTCACTGAGGTGATTGACGCCAAGTTACGATATCCAAACACAGCGTTACTCTACATTGAGTTCAATTCCAGCCAGTTTAACGGCTCTATCCCGCAGATCTCCTGCGAGCCTCGTGGGCGTGTTATTCGCGTGCCAGATAACTATGACCCCGAAACACGAACGTACAGCGGGACATGGACCGGGGCTTTTAAATGGGCATGGACGGATAACCCTGCGTGGATTTTTTACGATCTGGTTGTTTCTGACCGGTTCGGCCTCGGTCACCGTTTGACTGCTGCGAATATCGATAAATGGACGCTGTATCAGGTTGCCCAGTATTGCGATCAGATGGTACCAGACGGCAAGGGGGGCAACGGTACCGAACCACGTTATACCTGTAACGTGTACATCCAGGACCGAAACGACGCCTACACAGTCCTGCGTGATTTTGCTGCTATCTTCCGTGGTATGACCTACTGGGGCGGGGATCAGATTGTTGCCCTGGCTGACATGCCGCGCGATGTTGATTACAGCTACACGCGCGCTAACGTTGTTGGCGGACGCCTCACCTATTCGAGCAGCACCACGAAAAGCCGCTACACCACAGCGCTGGTTTCATGGTCAGACCCGGGTAACGCTTATGCCGATGCGATGGAGCCGGTTTTTGAGCAGGCGCTGGTGGCGCGATACGGCTTCAATCAGCTGGAAATGACAGCCATCGGCTGCACCAGGGAGTCAGAAGCGAACCGAAAGGGGCGCTGGGGTATTCTCACCAACAACAAGGATCGCGTTGTTTCGTTTGATGTCGGGCTGGACGGCAACATTCCGCAGCCGGGCTACATCATCGCCGTGGCAGACGAGCTGCTATCCGGAAAGGTTATGGGCGGCCGCATCAGCGCCGTTAACGGTCGCGTTATCAAACTTGACCGCGTGGCAGATGCAGCAGCGGGTGATCGCCTTATTCTAAACTTACCATCCGGAGTGTCGCAGAGCAGGACCATTCAGGCCGTAAACGGGGAATCAGTCACAGTCACCACGGCATACAGTGAGACGCCACAGGCCGAAGCTGTTTGGGTGGTTGAATCTGACGAGCTCTATGCGCAGCAGTATCGTGTTATCAGCGTTTCCGAAAAAGATGATGGCACCTTCTCGATTACCGCAGCATGGCACGATCCGGATAAATATGCCCGTATCGATACTGGCGCAATTATCGACCAGCGGCCAATAAGTGTAATACCTCCTGGTAACCAGTCCCCGCCAGCTAACATCGTGATCAGCTCGTTTTCTGTTGTTCAGCAGAATATCAGCGTCGAAACGATGCGCGTGAGCTGGGACCAGGCGCAGAACGCTATCGCCTATGAGGGGCAGTGGCGTCGTAACGACGGAAACTGGGTGAACATGCCTCGCAGCTCCACCACGTCATTTGACGTCCCGGGGATTTATGCCGGGCGCTACCTGGTGCGCGTGCGCGCAATTAATGCCGCTGAAATTTCCTCAGGATGGGGATATTCAGAAGAGAAGACACTGACCGGCAAAGTAGGCAATCCTCCTAAGCCAGTAGGATTCACGGCCACGGGCATTAACTGGGGGATTCGTCTTAACTGGGGCTTCCCGGCAAACACCGGCGATACGCTAAAAACGG
>NZ_KV787893.1:0-90992 GCF_001807145.1 Enterobacter sp. HMSC16D10 | reverse complement strand
TTGCGCGCGCAACGGAAGTGAACGCCGCGATTCACGCGAAAGATTTGACCGCGACCGTGGGCGCCAACCGGGTTGCCGCCGACGGCAGCGTCACGCCGATTACCGGCGAGGGGGCCGCACCTGTGGTAGCCGTGGATACCGGCGCGCTCGGCGGGATGTACGCCAACCGTATCCGTCTTGTTTCCAGCGAAAAAGGCGTCGGGGTTAACCTCGGGGATCTTAACGCCCGACAGGGCGATATTACGCTGGATACCAACGGTAAGCTGATGGTGAATAACAGCCTTGCAAGCGGTAGCCTGACGGCGAAGGCGGATAGCGTTGTCCTCAGCGGCGAACATAAAAGTACGGGAGCAATGCTGATCAACAGCCGTTCAGACGTGGCGGTAACGAACGGCAAACTGCTTAGCGACGGGGATATTACGCTTGCCGGTAATGGAAAGCTGAGCGTCGCTAACGGTACGTTAACGGCGGGTAAAAACATCAGCCTGAACTCTGGTTCGCTTACCGCAGATACCACCAGTGAGGTTAATGCGGCTGGCACCATTCAGGCTAACGTCGCAGGGGCTGCAAACCATGCGGGTAAGATGGTGGCAGGCAGCGGTATCTCTCTTTCCGCAGGCCAGCTCGCTAACAGCGGGAAAATGACCGCGAACGGCGATCTAAACGTGAAGGCGGGAGGTTTTACCAATAGCGGTGCGGTACAGGCGCAGAAAAATACCCGGCTCGATCTGGGCACGCTTAACCATACTGGTCAACTGCTGGCCGGCGGCGTGCTGGAGATCTCAACGGGGGATGCCTGGATTGACGGCATGCTCAGCAGCGATAGCGATCTGAGCGTTAGCGGTACTGGCGCGCTGAATATCGGGCAAAACGGGCAATTGTTATCCACCGGCAGGCTCGGGCTGCAGTCTGACAGCGTCATAAACAACGGGCTGGTCAGTGGGAAACAGAATCTCGCGCTCACCAGCCGTCAATTCAGCGCTCTTCAGGGGAGCACGCTGACCAGCGGGGGCAGCCTGCAGCTCAATGCGGGTGATGCGCAGATCGCCGGGGAGGTTCTGGCCCAGGGCGATCTGTCCTTCAGCGGCGACCGACTTACGACGCTGGCGAGCGGACAGCTTCAGTCGCAGGGCGATATGCTGTTGCAGGCGCATAACGCCGCCGGGCTGGACGGTGTCCAGGCTGCAAAAGGCAACCTGACGCTCGCTGCCGGCAGCTTAACGCATCGCGGTACGAGCCGCGGCAGCAACGTTTCTCTGCAGGCTAACCAGATTGACACCAGCGGCACCCTGCAGGCGGATAATGCCATGGCGTTGAGCGCCGAAACCATTGTTCAGCAGGCCGGAGGGGCGCTGCTGGCGCAGAAAACGCTGCAGCTTAATACCAGCCAGTTGACCAACAGTGGTTCGCTCGATAGCGATGCCTTAACGCTTGCCATTACCGGGCATACGGATAACCACGCGAGCGGCAAAATGACGGCCCGTAACGGGCTCACGCTGACGGGAAATACCTTCACCAACGACGGCCAGCTGGCTGCCAGCGCGCTGGCGCTGACGCTAAATAACGCCTTTACCAACACGGCCTCCGGAAGCGTGCTCGCCGAAAATACACTCGACCTGACCGCTCCAGTGTTCAATAACGCCGGGAGAGTGGCCTCATCCGCTCTGAACCTGAACGCGAATACCCTCGACAATAGCGGCCTGCTGCAGGGCGGGCAAACGTTGCAGCTCGCTTCCACAAGGCTGGCTAACCAGAGCGGGGGAAAAATCATCAGCGGCAGCGGGCTGACGCTGAATATCCCACAACTGGTGAATGCCGGGCTGATTTCGGTGAAGCAGG
Organism: Enterobacter sp. HMSC16D10; assembly: GCF_001807145.1. Taxonomy (NCBI): domain Bacteria; kingdom Pseudomonadati; phylum Pseudomonadota; class Gammaproteobacteria; order Enterobacterales; family Enterobacteriaceae; genus Enterobacter; species Enterobacter sp. HMSC16D10. The sequence continues at coordinate 89,153 of NZ_KV787893.1, read as the reverse complement.
GGCTAACCATTGAAAGCCTGATGCTGACGAACAGCGGCAATCTTGAAGCCCAGTCGATGGCGCTGAAAGCGGGTCAGAAATTAAGTAATCAGCAAGGCGGCGTACTGCTGGCGGAAGCGTCGCTGGCGCTTACGACCCCGGCGTTTGATAACGCGGGCAGCGTTCAGGGCAAAACGCTGACGATTGACGCCGGGGAGTGGAGCAACGGGGGTCAGGCTTCGGGGCTGGACGATCTGTCGGTCAATGTCCGCGATACGTTTACTAACCTCGCCGACGGGCGGCTTGTCAGCCAGCAGACTGGCCGCGTGAACGCCGGGAAGTTTGCTAATTTCGGCGGCGTCACGGCAGACAATCTGCGCATTAGCGGCAACAGCCTGACTAACGACGGCTGGTTGCAAAGCGGCGGGGCGCTGGATCTGAATGTCGGCGCGCTGGCAAACGGGCTTTCCGGCACTGTTCAGGCAGGCAGCGGCCTGGCCGTTACCGTACAGCAGCTGGTTAATGCTGGCGCGATCTCCGCTCAGCAAGGCGCTGCCATTGATGCGTTAACGCTGGATAACAACGGGCGGATTGAAGCTCAGGATCTGCAGCTAAAGCTGCGCGAAAAGCTGAATAACCTGGCTGAGGGGATCCTCCTGGCCCAGCGCAGCCTGAAGCTCGCGACGCCGCAGCTCAGTAACGACGGACGTCTGATGTCGGAAAGCGCGACGCTGAACGCGAAGACGCTCGTCAATAAGGGTTTGCTGCAGGGGAGCGCGGCACTTGTCGCTGACGGTGAGCAGTTTAACAATGCCTCCGAAGGCGAAGTCGTCAGCGGCGGTACGCTGACGTTCAATGAGACCCTAGGGTTCAGCAACGCCGGTAAGGTGCAGGGCGAGACTATTGGACTGAATACCAGAAAGGCGGATAACAATGGCCAGATGCTGGGATTATCTGCGCTTAGCCTGAGCGGAACCGAAAGCCTCACCAATAGCGGTAATTTGCTCAGCAAAGGCAAACTGGGCCTTACGAGCGAGCAGTTGGATAACCAGGGGCAGATCGCGGCGCCCGAGCTGAACATCAACACCCGGCAGATGACCAATAGCGGTTTGCTACAGGGTGACCAGCTGTTTGGTTTTACCGCCTCCTCACTCCATAACCAGAAGCAGGGCAGCATTATCAGCGGCAGCGGGCTAAGACTTGCCATTCCCGACCTGATTAACGCCGGTTTGATTTCGGTCACCCAGGGGCTGGCTATCGAGGCCGCGACGCTGGACAACGCTGGGAACATCGAGGCGAAGGATTTACAGCTGACGCTGCGCCAGCAGCTGAATAACCAGGCGAAAGGTGTGCTGCTGGCAGATGATTCGCTTCACCTGTCGACACCTGAGTTCACCAACCGGGGGCAGCTGATTAGCCGCTCAGGCACGATAATCGCCAATACTCTGTCAAATGCGGGGTTATTGCAGGGAAATCAGGGGCTTTCCGTCAGCAGCCATACGCTGGATAACCTTTCAGGTGGTCAACTCCTGAGCGGCGGTGCGCTCACCCTGAATACCGTGCAGGGAGGGAACGCCGGACGTCTGCAGGGGGACACGGTTCAGATCGGTGCGGGGCGGCTGGATAACAGCGGCCAGGTGCTTGCTATCAACGGTCTGTCGCTCACCGCCGGGGAATTGAATAATACTGCAGGCGCAGAAATGAGCGGCAGCGGAGGTAGTTTACATGTTGATCGGCTGGTCAACGCCGGGCTGATTTCGGTCAGTCAGGGGCTGGCTATCGACGCGCTGACGCTAACGAATGGCGGCAATATTGAAGCAGGCAATCTGGCGTTAACGTCGGTACAGACGCTGAATAACCAGGCCAGTGGCGTACTGCTGGCAGACGATACCCTCTCGATTGACGCCGCCCGCGGTGATAACGCCGGGAAGCTTATCAGCAGCAACGCGCGTCTTGCGGTTAGCAGCTTAACAAATAGCGGGCTGATTCAGGGAAACCAGTCCCTCGGCCTGCAGAGCAGCCAGTTGAACAACATCGCCAGCGGCCAATTGCTGAGCGATGGTGATGTGGGACTTAATGTTGACCGTCTGGATAACGCTGGCCGGGTTCAGGGGAAAAGCCTGACGCTCGCGGGTGGACAGTCTGGCGGCGTTAACCGCGGACAAATGCTGGGCCGCGAGGCGCTGAATATTCTGTTCGCCGGGGCTTTCAACAACGACGGGCGTCTTATCAGCCAGAATTCCCTCAGCCTGAAAAGCGGGGCGCTTTCTAATACAGGGGTAATTGCTGCTGCAACCGTTAACATCGACAGCGCAGTGGGGCAGGCAAATAACAGCGGATTAATTCAGGCCGACGGCAAGCTCAGCTTCTCCGCCGCCTCATTGTCCAATCAAAAGAGCGGTTCGCTGGTAGCAGGCGATGATATTGCGCTGACGGTACCTGCGCTGATCAATGACGGGCTGATGTCGACGGGGAAAAACCTGCGCCTGGACGGGACTTCTCTTGATAACCGCGGTGGTCTGGAAGCACTGAATGTGCAGCTGAATTTGTCCGGTCAGGTAAACAACCAGCCTGAGGGGCATCTGTTTGCAGACGACCTGCTGACGCTTAACGCCGGAAGCTGGCGTAACGACGGGCAGCTTATCGGCAACAACGTCATTATTTCGTCCGGACGCGGGCAAAATAGCGGCCTGCTGCAGGGGGATATTGGTCTTAAACTTGCCGTTACCGGCCTCGATAACGATCAAGCAGGCAAGATATTAAGTGGTGGGCTGCTCGATATTACCGGCCAGCAGCTGAACAACACTGGCCTGATGCAGGGGCAGAACGCTCTCCTGCACGGCGTGGATTTCACTAATGCGGGTTCGCTGACAGGTAAAGGCGATCTGACGCTGAATGTGGATAATACCGCGACCATCAGCGGGCAAATGCTGAGCCAGGGCAAGCTGCAGCTTGACGCCAGTCAGCTCGATAATAGCGGTATTCTGGCAGCAAATACGGTTAGCGTGAGCACCGGAGAGCTGAACAATACCGGGACGCTGCAAAGCAATGGTGCTTTGAATCTCGTTGCAGACGCGTTCAGCAACGTTGGTACGCTTCTGGCCAAACAGGCGCTAAATCTCACGAGCGCAATGCTGACTAACAGCGGTGTGATTCAGGCCGACACGCTGACCCTCGCGGTAAAAAACGCGCTGACCAACCGGGACACGGGCAAAGTGCTTGCCACCCAGGCGCTGGCTTTTGACGGCAATACGTTAACCAACAGCGGCACGCTGGCGGCAGATAATGCGCACCTAGCTCTCGGGATCCTGAACAATAGCGGCCTGGTGCAGGGTAACAGTGGGCTGGCGATCCAGGGTCAAGCGGCACAGACCTCGGGCCTGAGAAGTGTTGACGCCGCGCAGACGCCTGCTGCCAAAGTGATTAATAACCTGATCGTCGGACAGCTGTTAAGCGGCGGCGATTTGACGATTGCCGGGGATAAGGGCGATAACGCCGGTACGCTACAGGGCCGGACGCTGAACGTTAAGGCCGGAAGCTGGAATAACGAGGGGACGCTGCTTGGCCAGCAAGGCGCGAGCCTGAACGTCAGCAGCACGCTAACAAACAGCGGAACGTTACTCAGCGAGGCCGGGTTTGATATTCGCGCAGGCGCTGTAGATAACCGCGGGCAGTTGGCGGCGGGTACGCTTAACCTGCAATCGGACAGCATCAGCAACAGCGGTTTATTGCAGGGTAGCGCTGCGTTGACGTTCGATACCCGGGCCCTGGATAACCTTACCGGTGGACAAATTCTGTCCGGCGGCTCGCTTAATCTCGATCTGCCGCAGTTTACCAACGGCGGGCTCGTTCAGGCGAGTCAGGATATGACGCTGACGACCGGCAGCTTTGACAACCTGGGCACATTGTCTGCCGGAGCGTTAAATCTTAACGTCGCGCAACAGCTGAATAACCAGAGCGGGGGCAAGCTGCTGGCGACCCGTCAACTTAGCAGCCAGAGCGCCAGCCTGACGAATAACGGTGTGCTTGCCGCAATGAGTGTCGAGCTTACCAGCGGCCAGATCGACAACAACGGCATCCTGCAGGGAGACAGCGCGCTGGCGCTGCACACGCCGCGGCTCAACAATCTGACGAACGGGCAAATTGTTAGCGGCAGCTCGCTGAATCTCTCCATCCCGCAGATGGTCAACCTGGGGCTGATGTCTGTAAAAGAGGCGCTGGTCCTTTCTGGAGCCACCCTGGATAACCAGGGAACGCTACAAGGGAGCCGTGTGGGGCTAAGCTTCACCGGCGACGTCGTGAACCGCGGCAATGCACGCCTGGTGGCACAAAAAGATCTGACCCTGAGCGCCGCCAGCCTTAACAACCAGGGCACGTTAGCGGGAGATTCGGTGAATATCATCACCAATCTGCTGACCAACGTCGGCTTGCTGCAGGGTAACAGCGCGCTGGCGCTGAACTCCCTGACGCCATCAACTCTGGTACTTAACAATAAGACCGGCGGGCAAATTATCACCGGCGGGGCGCTGACGCTTTCCCTGCCGCAGCTGACCAACCAGGGGCTGCTGCTTTCGCAGCAGGGGCTCACGCTTAATCTCGATAATCTCGACAACCAGGGCATCGTGCAGGCGCGCGATCTGGGCCTGAATATCGGCAACCAGCTGACGAACCAACAAAGTGGACGGCTGCTCGCTCAGCAGGGGCTGAACCTGACGGCCGCAAGGCTGGATAACGCAGGTCAGCTGGCGGCGAGTAATGCCACGCTGGCGGTCAATATTCTGAATAACCGCGGCGTGCTTCAGGGCGACGGCGGGCTGTCGATTACCGCCCCGACGCTGAACAACCTGACCGGCGGGAAACTGCTTTCCGGCGGACAGCTGACGCTTAAGGCCGGTCAGCTCGCGAATGGCGGGATAATGCAGGGGCAACGGCTCGGCGTGAACGCGAGTGGCTGGAACAACAGCGGCAGCGTACTCGGTACCGACGGACTGACCGCTCAGGTTGATAACCAGTTGACCAACACGGGTCGCCTGCTTGGCCAGGGGAGTACGCGCGTTGCTGCGGGGGCGCTGAATAACCAGGGCTCTCTGCTGGTTGACGGTGACCTGATACTGGACGGCGGCAGCCTGTCAAACGGGGGCAGCCTTCAGGGCAGTACCCTGACGGTAAATAGTGGTACGGTCGATAACGCCGGTTCCGTGATTGGTCTGAACGCCCTGACGCTTCAACCTCTTCAGGGGCTGACCAACCGGGCCGGTGCATCAATGAAAACGCAGGGAACGCTGCTGGCGGGTGGGCAGAGCATCACGAATGATGGTCTGTGGCAGTCGCAGTACCTGAAGGTTAACGCCCGGCAGTTACAGAACAACGGCACGCTGCAAAGCGCGGGAAATACGGATCTCGCGCTGACCTCCTCCCTGGTCAATACGGGCTCAATGGTGGCGAACGGGACGGCCACGCTCGGGGCGCCAACGCTGAAGAATCAGGGGCAAATGCTGGCGAAGAAGATGTCGCTGTCGGGCGGTTCGCTCAGTAACAGCGGCAGCATCAGCGGTGCCGATGGCCTTGGCGTCACGCTCAGCGGCGATCTTGACCAGCAGGCGGGTGCGAAGCTGTTAAGCAACGGCCTGCTCAGCATGGGCGCCAATATCCTGACCAACCTCGGTCATATCCAGGGGAGCACCCTGACGCTGAATGCCGGTAGCCTGAATAACCAGGGCCGCATGGAGGCGAATACCGCGCTCAACGCCACGCTGCGCGGTAACGTCGATAACGGACGCAATGCCGTGATGCTGAGCCAGGGCGCTTTCCAGCTGGGCGCACAGACGCTGAATAATGACGGTACGCTACAGGGGAACGGTAATACGCAGCTTGACCTGCGCGATCGCGGCAGTAATCAGGGGCAGTTACTCAGTGGTGCAACGCTAACGCTGAATACGCCGGGGCTGACCAACAGCGGCTGGGTGCAGGGCTTTGCGCTGTGGCTCAACGCCGGTTCGCTGAAAAACAGCGGTACGGTGCTGGCACAGCAGCAGGGAACGCTCGGTGGTAATTATATTGTAAACAACGGCATGTTGCAGGGCGCGAACCTGACGGTTAATCCGGGCCAGCTCGATAATAACGGTTCGGTATACGCCACCCAGAATCTTGGGATTGCCGCCTCGCAGGTCAATAACGCTGCTGCTGCCCGGATGCTTAGCCAGGGTAACCTGGCGATTAACGCCACTAATACCGGCCTTCAGGGGCAGGTTGTGGCGCTGGGGGACCTCACCCTCGCGAGCAAGGCTTCCTATAATCAGCTGACTACGCTGGCCGCGGGGAATACGCTGTCCGTCACCAGCCAGGGCGATATCACGACCAATGGCCTGATGCAGGGCAAGGGGATACAGCTTTCCGCTGCGGGTACGCTGAATAATAACGGCCAGCTGCGGGCGGGCTATGGCGAAAGCCAGCTTAGCGCAGGGCAGCTAAACCTGAATGGTACAGGCAGCGTCGAGGCGGGCGGTACGCTGCGCCTGAGCAGCCTGAACGGTATTAATAACGCAGGGTTTGTCGGAACTGCAGGCGATCTGATCGCCAGCGCCGGAAGCACGCTGCTGAATAGCGCTCTGCTGTACGCGGGCAATAATATGAGCCTGCTGGCGAACAGCATCCGTAACGCGCGCGGCGATATTCTGGCCGGCAACAGCCTGTGGATGCAGCGCGACAGCGCAGGTAACGCTAGCGCGGAGGTCGTGAATACTTCAGGCAGTATTGAAACCCAGCGTGGCGACATTTCAATCCTGACCGGGCATTTAGTAAACGAGCGGGATGGGCTCAATGCAGCCCAGAGCGAAACGAATATCGCACCGTCCTGGGTTAAGGGTGGAACGGCGGATATTCCTGTGGACTGGATTTCCTCTTCCGGTACCGGCAAGTACGGTATTTATGTGACGGAAGGACAGAGTTATCACGGCCACGGTGACGACTGGAGCGAAATGCTTGGCAACTATGCGCCTTATGAAGACGCGGATGTTCAAAAAGTTGCCGTTAAAACCGTTTCGGTATCCGTGAGCGCGAAGGGGCAGCAGTCCCGCATTGCGTCCGGCCGAGACATCATCGCCCGGTCTGATAACGTTGAAAATATGGCGTCGTCGATTCTGGCGAACAGAAATATTCAGCTTTCAGCAAGTACCTTAAATAACCAGTCATGGCTAAACGGCACGTCGACGGTTTATAACGTTTATCGCTATGGGGTAGGCGATAAATATGCCCGCAGACCTGATGAGACCACGCGAAGCTATGACAAGCTGGTATCGAAGTCGATTAGCTATGTTCTTGACAGTGTGACCACTGAAGGGGCCAGCGGAGACGTTTATCGCGCCGTTATCCAGGCCGGCGGCGCGGTAGTCGCCAGCTTCAGCAACAATATCAGCAATACCTCCACCACGGCGAACGCCCCGGGCTATAAGCCTGGCCTCAGTGCCCCCGGGCTGAACCTGTCTGGCGGCCCGACCGTTGCGTCTGGCGCTAAGGCCACCGGACTCGGCGCGGCAAGCAGCCAAAGCGTTGCCGCACCGCAGGCGACCATTAACCTGCCCGGCGGTGGGAGTGGCATAGGTAATGCGGAAGTGCTCACCAGCCGCAATGCCGGTAATAACGGTCTGGCATCGATTGATAACCGTCCCCAGAGCATCGGCGATTTTGGCCAGGCAGGCGGCAAGCTGGCTGACGTTCACCTGCAGGCTGCAGGCTTAACCTCCCAGAACGGTGCGAACGGTACGCCGGTTGATTTGACCGGGACCGGTGCAGCCCTGGTGGTTCCCGGCAGCGCGGGTGGCAAGCATACGACTATTGCCAGCGATACCGTAGCGCTGGCGGGGCAGAAGCAGTCGGGAACAAGCGGAACGTCCGCGCTGGCTTCCCGCGATAAGATCGGTGAAATCGCTGCGGTAACGGCTCAGATCATTTCGCTTTCCAGCGGCGGGAAAACGCCTCCGCCACCGGGTTATAACTACCGTCCTGTTTCGCTTACCGATATCTCGTCGGTTGCCCCAGCGCTGACCAGCAATGGTTCGCCGATTAAGCTGAGCGACTATCCGCTACCGGCCAACAATAACGGCTATTTTGTGGCAAACCGCGATCCGAAAAGCCCGTATCTCATTGTTACCAACCCGAAACTGGCGGGTTTAGGGCAACTGGATAGCAGCCTGTTTAATGATTTGTACAAGCTGGCCGGGACAACGCCGCCTTCGGCGCCGCAGGAAACCCGTACAACCTATACCGATACCACGCAGTTCCTGGGGTCGGATTATTTCCTGGCGCGTCTGAATCTGCGTCCGGAATATGATTACCGTTTCCTGGGCGATGCGGCCTTCGACACCCGCTACGTCAGCAATCAGATCCTGAACGAGACCGGTAGCCGCTACGTTAACGGCGTGGGCTCCGACCTTGAGCAGATGCAGTATCTGATCGATCGCGCCGCTCAGGCCCGTGACAAGCTGGGGTTACAGCTCGGCGTCAGCCTGTCGGAAGAGCAGGTTGCCTCGCTGGATTCCAGTATCCTGTGGTGGGAAAACACGGTGATTGAGGGACAAAATGTCCTCGTGCCAAGGCTGTACCTGTCGGCGAAGGACGTGGCGTTTAACAAAGGGAGCATTATCGCCGGAAATCAGGTGATCCTTAATGCTGGCAGCATCACGAATGACGGCAGTACGCTGCAGGGTAAAAGCCTGCTGGCTGCCAGCAGCCAGAGCACAATCAACAACATCAATGGTGGCCTGATCGGTTCCAGCGGAAGCCTGCAGCTTAGCGCCCTGGGCAATATCAATAACGTGGGGTCAACCATCAGCGGGCAGACGGTTAGCCTTGAGAGCGTGGGGGGCAGTATTGTTAACCAGACGCTGACCAACCAATGGAATATCTCGGGTACCACGAACGGATGGAACAGCCAGGCCGTCTCGCTGACGCAAACCGACCTGGGCGCGCTTGCTTCCATCAAAGCGACGGACAGCCTGACCCTGAGCGCCGGGAAAGATATCATCAATACCGGCGCTAACCTCAGTGCTGGCGGCGATATGTTGCTAAAAGCGCTGGATGATATCTCTGTTACAGGGAATCAACTGGTGACGCGCGACCGTTATGGCCGCAATCTCAATGAGACCGTCACCAACCAGGGCAGTACGGTCACCAGCGGAGGCAACCTTGGCCTGCAGGCAGGTTACGATCTGAACGTTACGGGCAGTAATCTGACGGCCGGAGGCAGCGCTGCGCTTTGGGCGGGGAACGATCTGGTGCTGGATGTGGCGCAGAATAGCCGTCACAGCCAGACCGCGAAAACGGATTCCCTGAAGACGGATAATACGCGTACGGTCATTAGCGCTGGCGACGATCTGACGCTGGCCGCAGGCCGCGATCTGCGCAGTAACGCCGCGGCGCTTGCCGCACAGGATCGCGTGGGGCTGCAGGCCGGACGGGATATCGATCTGCTGGCGGCAGAGACCACAACCAGCGACAAATACAGCGCGAAGAAAAAGGTCGAGATCAACCAGTCTGTGCGCCAGCAGGGAACGGAGATCGCCAGCGGCAGCAGCACCACAATCATTGCGAACCGTGATGTTAATACCCAGGCGGCGCAGGTCACAGCACACGGGGATATTGGCGTGGGCGCAGGGCGGGACATAAATCTCGCCACCGCTACCGACAGCGATTACCACTACAAAGAGCAGACCAAAACCAAAAAAGGGTTCCTGAGCAAGAAAACCACCCACACCATCGAGGAGAACAGCGCGACGCGTGAATCCGGCTCATTGCTGAGCGGCGATAACGTGCAGGTGGTGGCGGGTAATAACCTGCTGGTGAACGGTTCCGCCGTGGCGGGCGATGGCGACGTGAAGCTTAAGGCGGGCAACAACGTCGATATCGTGGCGGCCACGAACAGCGATACCTCCTGGCGCTTTAAGGAAGAGAAAAAATCCGGCCTGATGGGCTCGGGCGGGATTGGTTTCACCATCGGCAGCAGCAAAAGTACCCAGGATCTCCGTGAGAAGGGCACCACCCAGAGCCAGAGCTTCAGTACGGTGGGCTCGACGGGGGGGAGCGTTGATATTGCCGCCGGTAATCAGCTGCATGTCGGCGGCGCGGATCTGGTGGCTGGCAAAAATATGGCGCTCACCGGCGACAGCGTGACGATCGAGCCGGGTCACGACAGGCTCACCAGCGATCAAACCTTCAAGCAGAAAAGCAGTGGCCTGACGATTGCCCTCTCCGGCGCAGTGGGTGACGCGGTGAACACTGCGGCCAGCACGGCAATGGCGGTGAAAGACCAGAGCGATGGCCGTCTCGCCGCACTGCAGGCGACCAAAGCGGCACTGTCGGGTGTTCAGGCCGTGCAGGCCAACCGTCTCGCTGAAGCGGCTAACGGCAGCGATCCCACCAACAATGGCGCGTTCGGCGTGATGGCCTCCATTGGCGGACAGTCCTCTAAATCCACCTCACACTCGGAGCAGGACAAAACGACCGGCAGCACGCTGAATGCCGGGGGTAACCTCGCCATCACGGCGACAGGTCAGGGCAACGCTGCCAAAAGCGGTGATATTACCGTGGCGGGCAGCCAGCTGAAGGCTGGCAAGGATCTGACGCTCAATGCGGCTCAGGATATCAACCTGACGAGTGCAGCCGACACCAACAAACTGACGGGCAGTAACTCCAGCAAGGGTGGCTCAATCGGGATCGGTATTACCGCCGGTCCGAATGGCGCGGGCATCACCGTCTCTGCCAGCGTAAACGCCGCCAGAGGCAGCGAAAAAGGCAATGGAACCTCCTGGAACGAAACGACGCTGGATGCCGGACAGAACGTCAACCTGACCAGCGGCCGCGATACGGTACTTAAAGGCGCGCAGGTCAACGGCGATAAGGTCACGGCGGATGTCGGGCGCGACCTGACCATCAGCAGCCTGCAGGATAGCGACAAATACAACAGCAAACAGCAGAGTATGAATGCGGGTGCAAGCTACACCTGGGGAGCGGGCAGCGGTAGCGGCAGCTTTAGCATCAGCCGCGACAAGATGAAGAGCAACTACGACTCGGTCCAGGAGCAGACCGGGATCTTCGCTGGCAAAGGCGGCTTTGATATTAACGTTGGCAACCATACGCAGCTGGACGGTGCGGTGATTGCCAGCCGTGCTGATGCAGACAAAAACCGCCTTGAGACCGGTACGCTGGGCTTTACGGACATCAACAATAAGGCGGAGTATAAGGTTGAACATCAGGGTGTCGGCTTCAGCAGCGGCGCCGGGGTTGCGGGTAATCTGGTTAGCAACATGGCCAGCACAATGCTGGCAGGAATGGGCGGTAGCGGCCATGCTGAAGGGACCACGCAATCAGCGGTAGCCGACGGTGCTATCATTGTTCGCGACCAGGCTAACCAGAAGCAGGACGTCAGCACGCTCAGCCGTGACACTGACCATGCCAACGGCAGCATCGACCCGATCTTTAACAAAGAGAAAGAGCAGAAACGCCTGCAAACCGCGCAAATGATTGGCGAGATCGGCAATCAGGTTGCGGATATTGCGCGCACCAACGGCAAGATTGCGGCCACGGAAGCGGCCAACGAGAAGATGAAAACCGCTGGGAGCGATGCGCGTAACGCCGCCATCAGCCAGCTGAAAAAAGACGGTAAAGAGGTTACCGATCAGGCGATTCATGACCAGATGTACCAGACCTTCTATAACGAAGCGTTTAACCAGTCTGGCATGGGAACGGGGCAGAGCACCCAGCGCGCCATCACGGCAGCAACGGCGGCCATTCAGGCGCTGGCAGGTGGCGATATTAAAGCTGCGATTGCGGGCGGTGCCGCGCCGTATATCGCCAATGCCATCGCGAATGCCATCCCGGAGAAGGATCTTAAGGGACGCGTGCTGGCCCATGCGGTTGTCAACGCCGCACTTGCAGCCGCTTCCGGCAGAGATGCGGCGTCGGCCGCAGCCGGTGCAGCGGTGGGTGAGCTTGTTGGCAAAATTGCGGTAGACAAGCTGGCCGGTAAGATTGCGGTTGACGGTTTTGGCAAACAGGTCAGCGAACTGAGCGAGGAAGAAAAACAGACGGTATCTGCGCTGGCGACACTGGCTTCTGGCCTGGCTGGCGGGCTTGTCGGAGACAGCAGTGCGAACGCGGTAGCGGCGGCTCAGGCGGGCAAGACGACGGCTGAGAATAACTCGATGGCCGGGGATAAAGGCCGGGAGTCGCTTAAAGAGAGCAAGGAATGGTGGAAGGACCAGATCAGGGACAAGCTGGGTAAGAACACCGTTTCCCAGATTGCGAATGGTCTGGTCAATGTTGCTGCTGAAACCGGCGACTTAGCCGTGCTGGGCGGCGATACAGCGTTTGATATGGTAGCAGCGTTAACCGCCTGTGCGACAGGGGATAGCTACTGTAGCCAGGCGCAGAGTGATATTGCGAAGAAAGATGCAGCAGCAGCGAAAGTACTGGATAGCATCATGAATGGTGATGCGTGGGAAGGCATCAAGACGACTGTTGTGAAAGCCTGGAATGGTGACCAGAAAGCGCTGGAGAATGTTGCAGGGGTATTATCTGGCGCTTTGATACCGGCGAAGCTTCTTCCTTCAGGAAGCTCGACGGCAAAAGTTATTGTTAAGCCCGTTGCACCCAAGGGCGGAGCCGGTGGAAACTGGAATGTGCTGGATGAAATAGTCGATCCAAATGTGGTGAAACAATCAACGCCAACGGGTTGTGGCGGTGCTTGCGGTGAAATGATGCTGAAAGATAGGAATATCTTTGTTGATCAAACTCAAATAGGTACTGGACTGAAAAGCCCTGAACAGTTAGCTAGAGATTTGGCTAAAAATAGTGGAAGTAGCTGGAGTGGAGGATTTGTTGGTTTTGAAGCCTATGATGCTTTGAACAAAACAGGTTCATGGAGTGCAATGATGTGGGATCAGGGTAGCAAAATTGGGCATTGGGTTGTTGTTAAGGGTACAGATAGTAAAGGAAATGTATCTATCTATGATCCGTGGAAAGGAACCAGTTATAAAATGACAGATAAAGAGTTTAAAGGAACCTGGAATGGAAACGCCGTCTTCAACCAGTAATTCATTATATATAAATGATATTTTATATTCGGAAGAGGATAGGAAAGTCATTTTGTATTTTAACTGCATTGATAATAAAGAAATTTTCTCAGCAGAAGTGAAAAAAGTTGGGGAGATAAAGGTGGTCAGTTCTGACGAGTTGCACTCGTTCTTAATGAAGTTTATGCCTTATGAATCTTCAATTTTTAATAAGTTGCATAAAATAATATGGGATTACATTGAAGGCAGGAAAGTAACCTTCCCGATCCAATTAGTTCCCTGAATAGCAGTAAGATCTCGGCCACATCGCCGGGTATGTTATTACAACCAGTCGTGGGGATTATCCTGTGATCGCTTGCTAGGAAATATTTTGGTCAACTAGCAAAATACACATCAGGACAAAACGTTCTTGTGCCGGAAGTACAGCAGGCGAAACAAATTGTAAGTCACTGAAATAAAATGAAAAATCATGTGTATCGCAGCAATGTGCACCGGAACGAGTTGTTGAGAATAACTATCTTAGCAACCAACAACGTTCTGAGCGGGATAAAGAGTTTGATGCCTGTAAAGGTAACACCTCATGTCAGTTGAAAGTCGGTGCTAAATGGGATGCTATTGATATCGGGCAGGAGGCCGCCTACGGGGCTGGTATGCTGGTTGGTGTTCCTCAGGGGATTAGTGATTCCGTCGAGAGTTTATCGAAAGCCGTCACAAATCCTGCCGCCACTTATGATGCGATTAAGCAATTAATCACGAGCGACGACATGTCCAGTACGATGTCGGATGCCGTTAAACAAAGTTATATTGATCGTATCAATCTGATGGAATCAGAGTATCAGAGGGCAGGTGCGGGAGGTGCGTACAATGCAGGTCTTGAGGCGTGTAAACTCATGTCCGATCTCATTACTGCTGTCGCCGGTGGTGTTGGTGTTGCAAAAACAGGTACGGCTCTGACAGAGAAGATTGTTGCAAAAGTCACTTCCAAAGTAGACAAAGTTATTCCTGAAAATCCGTCGATCACATGGACTGCAGGCGATGGCGAGTATTCAGTAAAACCGGGTAAGGATATTAAAGATGTAGAGTATCCTGGCGGTCAGTATGGCGGAAATTCGCTGCCATATAAAACCAGTACAGAGAAGGGCATGACGACAATCACTTATCCTGATGGGATGAATATCAGAATTGATCAACCAAAACATCTGGCAACGGTTGATGGGTTTACGCAAAAGAGTGGGATCTCAGGTGGGCATAATGCTGATGCGTTTTATGATACCGTTAAAAAATATGGCGTAAAAATCGTAAGTGAGAAACCTACAAAAGTTAAAGATATTTCTGAAGTTGAATACTTAGCTCCTACCAAAGATCGCGCGGGGAATTTAACTGGAGAATATAAACCAAGTCCAGTAAAGAAAACTATCTATGATCCGAAAATATATACTGGCAAAGTAATGTTAGATCTTGGGCAAGAGGCTGCAATGAAAGGGTAAAGAGATGCAATGCGCAATGGTCAGTCAGCATATGATGCTACAGCTGGCGGGTTGAATTTTAGAGTTTATCTCGAAAAAAAATACAGGTCGAGTCACAAACTTTCATCCCAAATAGGATTAAATGAATGAAATTTTTATTTGATTTACCTTATATAAAATCAGACCCTTACGTGGTTATAAAAACTTACTTCGACCTCATGTATAATGATGGTGTTTTCTTGATGTCTATTGAAAGTATTATTAAAAAGCATTCATTTATAAGAGATGGGGTTTACTGCTTCTTTCCTGATATGGAAAGTTATGACGAAAGTGAACATTTTGAAGGTGTTGAATTTGCTGTTGGTTATCCTCCCTCTGAAGCAGATACTACTATCGTTAGTGAAGAAATCTGCTATCACTACGTACGACTTGCAAGTGAAAAGTATTTGCGGCTTCACCCGGAAGATACGGAAAAGGTAAATAGCTTACTTGCTCGGCTACCTGTGTGAGTACAAATCCTGCCAACTGTCCGCGGGATTTTTTTGCCCTGCATTTTTCACTTCCAGACAAGATGTGTTTTTGGAGTACCGCCGTCCGTGACGGTACTCCAAAACGGCCAGGTCACGCAATCCTAAAGCATCAGATGGTGGAACCGCTTTTAGGCCTGTAAACGGTAGGGAGTACTTCGATAATTTGAGGTGATGAATGGATGTAATATCTCTTGCTGGGAAACAAGCTCAATTAACCATTGATGAAAATGAATTATTGATCCTGAATTCAGCTTTAAATGAAATCTGTAATGGTATCTCTGTTCCTGAATTTGAAACCAGGATTGGGGCTTCTAAAGAAGATGTCTGTGCCTTACTTAATGATATAGGCCAGATTTTAAACAATATGATGGCTTGAGAAGATCCCGGCTCCTGCGGCGTTTTTTTTTCGCAATACTGTTTGGAAATATCTGAACTCATCCCGGGAGGCTATTTTACGATAGCCTGCTTCTCACCTCAAAATCCCCATACCCGTCGCAAGATTGTATCTTGCCTGATTATTCTTTTCTTTTAATAAGTTAGCGTGAGTATGAAGTTGTATTTTTAACGCAGTGCTAAAATATAGAGTCGTCATTTTTTAGACAGTGAATCTGATACGAATCCCCAAAATGTTATTGTTGAGAATAACTATCTTAGCGTGCCTGAGAAAACTGAGCTTGAGATAGCAAAACAGACGCTTAAAAACAGGAAAGATCCGGCAGAGTGCGAAAAGGCGCAGCCGAAATATGATGCATTGATTGAAAAAGATATTGCCAGCGATAAAGACGTTATTGATGCCTGCGGTAATGGTAACGCGGGAAGCTCAGCGTGTGCTGGTGCAAGACTAAAAGCCATTGCCTCAAAAGAGGGGTATGAAGATGGCCCTTATAACTCGAAATATAGCCAACAGTACGCTGATGCGTATGGGCAGATAGTCAATCTCCTTGATATCACTAGTGTTGATGCACAGAATCAGCAGCAGGTGAAAGATGCCATGATTAATTATTTCATGGTCACCAAAGGGGTTGATCGTCAGACCGCAGAAAGCTACACCGAAACGAAGCAGGGTCTGGAGATCATTGCGGCTTCGGTAACACCAATTTTGGGTTCTGCTGCGGCAAAACAACTAAGTAAAGTTGTTGATGCCAATCTAAAAGTCGTAGCCAGGGGAAATGTGGACGGAGTGAAGTTTTCTGACACCAACCAAGGTATAAGACCTTCACAGTTAGCTGATTTCAATAAACCGACGCTTATCAATGATGTTGTGCAGGCCAAGATAGACAAGCGGCCGGATAAAAACCTTCCCAATGGGAATATGGGAACAGCTCATGCAGAGGTAGGTGTAATTCAGCAAGCTTATGAAAAAGGAATGACTAACGGCAAAGATATGCTTATGTCGGTAAGTGGGGAGAAAGTTTGCTCATGCTGTCTTAGCGATATAAAAATTATGGCTGAAAGATCAGGGCTTAAGTCGTTAACATTATTTGAAGAAACTACTGGTAGGACCTTATATTGGCAGTCAGGAACAAAGGGCTTCCGCGTAAAAGGAGCTAATGATGAATAGGTTGCTTGTTTCATGGTCGATATCACAAAAAGGTGGTACGAAGAAGCCTGATTGCTGGGAAGATATTGTTAACTTATTAGCCAAAGTTCGTTTATTTAGTGGTTGTGTAACCGTCGACAGATTAGACTGCGAAGGTTATTTAATCTCAGAAGTACAAGTAAGAATGGAAAAAGGTTTCTATCTGGTTACGTTTTTGAACGAAGATGATGAGGTTATGTCAATTACTGATTTAACACAACCAGATGAAAAAGTGTTAATTTTCGGAGATTACTGGCCAGCAAGTCAGCTTACAAAAAATTATGATCTTGTTGTCAGGATCTTTAGGGAGTTCTTCGATACTGGCAATGTATCAAAGGAACTTCTTAATTGAAATATAAATCCAAGATTTCGGCGTCCGCAGTGATGCTGTAGTTTGCTTATATGATGGTGGCGCGATAGACCTTGTGTCACGGCAGGGCGGTAGCGTCTGTGGCCCCAAAAACGCTTAACAGCGCAAAAATCCTGGGCATAAAATACAACAGGGAAAAGCAGTTGTAAATAACTGAAAATAAAGGGAAAAGTTGTTTCGGTGGCTGAGTTCGCACCGGAAAGAGTTGTTGTTGAGAATAACAACCTTGCCAGCGTTCTGGCAGCTGCAAATGCTGTAAAATCGGGAACGACAGAAAAATGGCAGGCAGAGCAGCAGGCCGCGATTAAAGAAGCCGGCAGCGGAGGCACACCGGTATCCTGCCAGATGGCGATGGCGGCTATGGGAACAGTGTTGTACGGAGGCATTCTTCCTGAAGCAATAGTGATTTCTGGTGTAATCAGCGCCGGAGCTGTGGGTGGTGTTGATTATGTGATGAATGGTTCCGTTGATCCTAAAAACGTTATTGCTGCCTACTGGAGCGGTGCTTTAACCCGTTATACTTGATTTGAATCAACAGTTCTTATCAATGCTGATAGCAGCGCCATCGTAAGCTACTTGGATGGAAAAAATCCATTCCTTTACGGAACTATCGGTGGTTTGGGTGGAGCAATTGGATATGGAGTAGGTAATAAATTAATAGAACCGATATTGGGTGAGGTTGTTAACCTCATGTGGAAATCTTTACAGTGGGAGGATATTGGATATGGTATATCTCAGCCTTATCGATTGAGTCCAGTGCCTGGGATTGTTGGAGCTGCAGGCGGCGGCGTTGCAGGTGAAGTATTTAATGTGGTGGTAGACCCATCTACTCCTGCTAATAACAAGAAAGGAGCAGCAAAATGAACGAAAAAAGATGGCTAATATCTTTTATTTTGATTTTGCTAACGCTGATCTTAACAATGGATATTATTGCTTTGCTAACTTATTTTTTTGCAAAGGCCTATCTCTATTTCATTCGTAATATCCCTTTTGAGATAAGTCTTTTTGAGTTAGTGAGGATTATTAAGGGCGCATCGTTGGGTGGGGTTATTGTTGGTGTAGGTTGCTGGTATATTTCGTTTAAAAAATATTAGTTGTTGCTGAGAGTAAGTTTTTAAGCTGAAATGAGGAAAAAACTTTCGATAAAGAAATGGCAGTCTGTCTTGAATCTGGCGAGGGATAGTCGCGATATCCAGTGCTTATAATCGGCTAAAATTACATATTAATGTTAGCGCGAATCTTCTGAAGAACTCTGTCCGAGAAATATAATTGGAATATTTTCGGTGGGCTCTGCGCGGCGAGTCGATTATGATCCTGTAAAAGGTATCCATATGAATGATAGAGATTATACAAAGGGGCAGGAAATGGTGTTAAGCAAGTAATACTATTTGAGGTAATGGAAAAACCATTAAGGCTTAAATAAATGAACAGGTAGATCTCATGAGTTTATTCGAAGAGTGTAAAGAAGCTCTTAGTGCTGATTTCACTATCATTGATAAAGAAGAAGAGCGAGTAACTACTATTCTGGAAGGGTATCCCTTTGTTAGCGGAAACATATCTTGGTCTGAAATAAGCTTTAGAGACTTTGAAACAAGTGATGAGTTACTCTGTCAATCCTGGCTAAAAAAAGAAAATGTTTATGTCATTGCAGATGATGCAAATATACCTATATTCAGAACAAATTTGAGATTAGTGCTTGAAAATATTTATGATGTCGCGGCATTGTCACCAAAAATGTTCATTTTTAATGAAAGTATGATTTTGCAACCACTATTTCCAACCGATGCACTTCGGCTCGGGACTAGATAGCGGTGTGGTACCGTAAACCAATTACCAGTAATAGCAGGTGTTACAGTAGGTGGCTATCTATCTGAGAGAGCAGGAAAAGCAGGCGAAGATTTTGCCAGGGGAAAACTGAAATGAAAAAAATACTTTTTTCCTTTCTTCTTTTTTTACTTATCGGCTTCTGAGCAAAAACAATCGCTTAATTGATTTTGGTTAGTATAAAATATCGCACTAAGCAGTATTGAAGAAAGTTTTTACATCATTTGCTGAGTCATTTCTCTCTAAACCTAACGGCTCTAACAGTCCCGACCTCATATCCTGGCCCTTCAAAAAGGACTAATCAAATGATTTATCTGCTGTTAGGAATTGCGCTGTTCGCATTTTTCATCGGAACTGTCGTGTTTGTCCGTTTTAGTAAAATGACGGGAAGAAGCGTTCAGTCACCTCTTACCACGATGTTTTTCTTTGATGCGCTTTTTTTTGGTCTGGGTAGTAAGCGAGACATGAACATCGCAGCATCTTCATTTATCGTCTTTCTAGTCAGTATCTGGGGGTTAACCTATTTAAAATTAAGCCCCCATTTTTGGGGAAGTCGCGAAAGTTATATTGCTTTTGCGATCGCCGGAATTTTATTTCTGATTATGCATTGCCGCTATTGTGCAAAAAATGTCGTTATCAAAAATGATGGCCTGGCCTCCATGAGAGAGTTGATTAATATCCGGCGCTCCGGCCTTACCAGCCGCTTTATATGGTTAAGCAGGGCCGGGTATCTGGGGTTCTTTATTGGCATGCTTCACTGAAGCGAGATGCGAAAAAACAGCCTCCGTGCCCATTGAGACTACCCCAGCCTCTCCACCCGCGTCTCCCCTTCCGTCATCGACAGCTGATACAGCGAAAACGATCGCTGCTTCTCAATCAACGTCGCCAGCTCCGGCGAGTGGCTGGTGAGCCAGATCTGCGAGTAGCGGCTGGCCTCGGCGATTAAGCTCGCCAGGGCGGGCAACATCTGCGGGTGCAGGCTGTTTTCCGGTTCGTTCAACGCGATAAACGCCGGTGGGCGCGGGCTGAGCAGCGCTACCGCAAGGCACAGAAAGCGCAGTGTGCCGTCGGAGAACTCTGCTGGTTCCAGCGGTCTGCTCAGCCCCTCGCGCTGCATCATCATGCGAAAACGTCCGCCAGTGTTGTCGCTGTAAAACACGCAGCCGGGGAAGGCCTGATCGAGGATGCGCATCAGCAGCAGCTCGTCACCAATCTCGACGATGGTCTGAAACGCGGCCGCCAGGTTGGCGCCGTCGCTCGCCAGCACCGGGGAGCGGAAACCGACCTGCGGGGCGCGCATCGCCGAGCCGATTGATACAGAAAACTCATGATAAAAGCGCCAGTTACGCAGGGACTCGCGCATCTGCGACACTTCCGGGTAAAGGTGCGGTTCGCCGAGCTGTCCGAATACCGATTCGTTCTCGTACAGCGTGCCGCTGTGGGTCACCTTCTCGTGATGCACGTTGTTCAGAAACACCGCCTGGTTCCTGCGCTTCATCAGCTGTGACGAAGGTCGACGGTGCTGGCCGCTCAGCCAGAGAGATTCTTCTTTGATCACCGGATCGAGCTGAAACTGCGACGGGTAGGGCAGCTTCTCCACAAACCCGACCTGCAGCTCGTATTCGTAGGTCTCTGTTTCCACCGCGAGGTTCATCCGCCGCAGCTGGTCGCTGCGGGTTTTGCCTGCCCAGAACACCTTCAGAATGCCGCCCTCGTTCGCCAGCGCCTGGGAAAACTGCCCCTGGGCGGCGCTGTGCATCAGGTGTATCGCCTTGTAGATATTGGATTTTCCGGTGCCGTTCGGCCCGAAGACGATGTTGAGCTGCTCCAGCTCCAGCGACATCTCGCGGATGGATCGGTAGTTTTGAATGTGCAGGGTGTTGATCACAAGCAGGCCCCTTTAGCAGAATAAGCCTGTATATAATCACAGCCTTTGAGATGAAATGCAAAAAAGAGACGACAGTGAGGATGTCGTCTAAACGGGGTACTGCTTTGGGCCTCTGTGGGTCAATGGGGCCTTCGCATTTTTTTCATCACTTGACTGCCAGACGCAGACCCAAATCATCAGGATAGGGATCAAAGTAGTTTTGCGTCATCAGATACCGGTCGGGGTATTCGGCCAGGTAGTGCTTCAGCAGCGTGATCGGGGCGAGGATAGGCAACTGTCCGTTGCGATAATGCAGGATCACGTCGCGCAGCTCGCCGCGCTGGCGGGTGTTCAGCTGGTTACGAAAATACCCCTGGATATGCATCAGCACGTTGGTGTGATTCTTACGCGAAGCGGGTTTTTTCAGGATGGTCATCAGCTTTTCCCGGTACGCCACGAAAAAAGCGTCCAGGTCTTCCCACTCGTGCAGCGAGGCAACGAACGGGCCGATTTCACGGTAACCCGCCTGATGGTGCGCCAGCAGCTGGAGCTTATAGCGGCTGTGGAAGTCCAGCAGCGCGCGGCGCGTGAGGCCATTTTTACGCAGCGCGTTCAGTTCGTGCAGGGCAAAAACACGTTCGACAAAGTTTTCACGCAGCACCGGATCGTGCAGGCGTCCGTCCTCTTCAACGGGCAGCCACGGCCAGGTTTCAAGGAGGGCGGCGGTGAACAGCCCGACCCCCTCCTTGCGGCCCCGGTTGCCGTTTTCATCATACAGGCGCACGCGCTCCATGCCGCAGCTTGGAGATTTAGCACAGACGATAAACCCGGCGAGATCGCCGATTTTCGGCAAAAAATCTGCCGTAAAGTCCGCCATTTTCTGCGTAACGTCTTCGTGAGGCGCGTGGCTGAAGCGCATCTGCGTTTCACCGCTGGTGGTCATAATCAAACGCAGCGCAGGGCGAGGCGTCGGCAGGCCGATGGCCATTTCCGGACAGACGGGCCTGAAGTTCACCCACTGGGCCAGCTCATCCATGACGAAGATCATACGCTTGTGTCCGCCGTCAAAGCGAACGGCGGATCCGGTCAAACATCCGCTAATACCGAGCACAGGTTTCGTTGTCATGGTGTGGTCCTCCCGTTCATATAATTAAAACTTACACAACATGACTAATTTGTCCAAGTATTCGCGGAACTATTTTTTTAATTCCTTTAAAATCAATGCGTCTTAGCTGCCCTTATAGGTCGAGTAACCGTACTGGCTCAGCAGAAGCGGGATGTGCAGCTTCTCGTTGGTGCGCGTCACGGTAAACAGCACCGGGATCTCCGGGAAGAAGGAGTCCAGCTTTTTGCCGTGGAAGTACTCAGCGGTTTTGAAGGTCACTTTATACACGCCAGGCTGCATGTCCTGATCCTGCGGATAGAGCGATTTGATGCGTCCGTCATGGTCGGTTTTACCGCTGGCAATCGGGGTCCATTTGTCCTGCTGCTGCTTCTCCAGCGTAACGCTCACGTCTGATGGCGGCATCCCGGTTTGCTGGTCGAGAATGTGGACGCTCAGCGTACCGGCAGGGGCGCTAAAGGCGGCGGGGGCAAAGGCCATTGAGGCCAGGATCAGCAGAGGGGCAGTTTTTTTCATGGTGTTTTCCTGTGGAGTTATTCGTCACAGGAAAACGTTAGCATTTGCGGCGCGGGAAAATATTCAACTTTTCGTGAAGATTCCCGCAGGAGAAAATGATCAGAGGATAATCACTTCAAGCGATACCTGCTGCTGCCACTGCTCCACCTGCTTTTTCCGCCCGGCGGTGAGTTTACCGCTGGTGACCAGCAGCCATTTTCGCTCCGGGAAAATGTCCGGAGCCAGGGCGTCTGGGGGAACTGGCAGAATGTCGATGCGGTGGCCCTGCCCGGTGCGCGTTAGGGCTTCGAGCCAGATCTCGCACGGGTCGTTCAGGTGCCAGCCGCTAAGCAGAATGTTATCGCCCGGCGCTTTTTTATCGCCTTCGAGGCAAAACGAGGTATAGGCGATGATGATGCCGTCGAGGATCGCGCGCAGGGTCATGGCGGCGGCCACGTTAGCCGAGACCTGGCGGCGCAGCGGGCGCAGCACGTTCGCGACCAGCTCCGGCCTTGGGTATTCGCGCCCGGCGTCGTAAATCATCTGGCGCAGGGACTCGACTTTGCCGTCCTGCAGGCGTTGCAGCATGTTCTGCTGCAGGGTTTGCCAGTTGTTGGTTCGGCCCGGCGTCGGGCGTTCCAGCAGCGGTTTGACCTGGCCGATCGGGACGCCTTTTTTTACCCAGTCGAGGATTTTGAGCGCCTGCTGGACGTCCTCATCGCTGTACTGGCGGTGGCCGCCTTCCGTGCGCTGTGGCTTGAGTAAACCGTAGCGACGCTGCCACGCCCGCAGGGTGGTGGCGGTGATGCCGCTGAGTCTGGCGAATTCGCCGATGGAGTAAGCCATGTCCGTGTCCAGAGTGGAGGAATACTCTCAATATACTACGAATTTTCCCGAACGGGATGAAGCGCCGAAACGGTGCACTACACTTAACATCCAACCGTGCAAATGAAAGGAATTCTCATGAAGCTATGGCCTGTTGTGACCGGTGTTGCGATTGCTTTGACGCTGGTCGCCTGTAAATCCCCCACGCCGCCGAAAGGCGTGCAGCCTATTACCCACTTTGACGCCAGCCGCTATCTCGGCAAATGGTACGAAGTCGCCCGTCTGGAAAACCGCTTTGAACGCGGGCTGGAGCAGGTGACGGCGACCTACGGCAAGCGCAGCGACGGCGGTATCAGCGTGCTTAACCGGGGCTACGATCCGATGAAGAACAAGTGGAACGAGAGCGAGGGGAAAGCGTACTTTACCGGCGAACCGACCACGGCCGCGCTGAAGGTCTCCTTCTTCGGCCCGTTCTACGGCGGCTATAACGTGATCAGACTGGATGACAAGTATCAGTACGCGCTGGTCAGCGGCCCGAACCGCGATTACCTGTGGATCCTGTCGCGCACGCCGACCATCCCGGATGCAGTGAAGCAGGATTACCTGAATACCGCGCGCAGTCTGGGCTTCCGGGTTGACCAACTGGTGTGGGTGAAGCAATAAAAATCGTGCTTTCTTCCTGGGGCATTACTGGCTCGCCTGGATAGACTTCCGTTAAAAGCCTAACGGGGAGAAGACGACATGAACTGGCAGCCTTTTCGCGGCGATGCGCCGGAAAATATGACGATTTTCAGCGCGTCATTTCCCGACGTCAGCGACCAGTGGCCGATGAAAGACGATGCTGCCCGGGAGATCGCCTCCCTTGACCGCGCCCTGAAAGCCGAGCCAGCGCTCCGGCCGCCGAGGGTAGAATACGACGAAGGGGGGCAGGCCGTGCTTGTTCCGCAGAACCGCTATTCCGAACAGGCCTTCCGCAACCGTCCGGCGCTCACCGCGTGGCGCACCCGGCTGGTCCCCTCCGCGCTGGCGCTGTTTGTGGTGCAAAACCCGCTGGAGGACCGCCTGCCCGACGGCACAAAAATGGACAGCGACAGCCGCCAGTGGTTTAT
The DNA here is from genome assembly GCF_001807145.1 of Enterobacter sp. HMSC16D10. Classification (NCBI taxonomy): domain Bacteria; kingdom Pseudomonadati; phylum Pseudomonadota; class Gammaproteobacteria; order Enterobacterales; family Enterobacteriaceae; genus Enterobacter; species Enterobacter sp. HMSC16D10. The sequence goes on along the minus strand of NZ_KV787893.1, from coordinate 64,919 downwards.
CCACGCTAACGATGCGATTGGCGTGCGCTCCCGCGCCCGGGTGCTGGCCGCGCTGGTGGATAAGTACATTCATAATGAAAGCGAGAACAACTGGGTCAGCCTGGCGAGCGGTGCCGCCATTCCGGTGCTGGAGGCGTTGCGCGTAGCAAAGCTCGACGGTCAGCAGGTGTATCTCATCCTGGTGGACAAAGACCCGGTTGCGCTGAGCTGGGCGGAAACCATGGCGGCGCAGGAAGGCATTGTGGTGGGCGAACAGCTGACGCTGCTCAGGCGCAACCTGCTCCATACGCTGGTGCGTAACGAGGACCTGCTGCTGGAGCTGGGCGAGCATCAGGCCGAACTGGTCGACGCGCTGGGGATTTTCGAATACTTCAATGATACCGACGCGGTGATTTTTCTCCAGCGCGCGCTGCGGCTGGTCAAGCCCGGCGGCGCGGTGATTGTGTCGAACATGCTCACCAGCAGCCCGCAGATTGACTTTGTGCTGCGGGGCATCGGCTGGGAGGATATTCACCCGAGGTCGTTACAGCAGCTGCAGGACATCCACCTCGCGGCGGGCGTGCCGGTGGAAAACGTCACCGTGGTGGTGCCGAAGGACGGGGTGTATGCGGTGATGGAGATTAGGGTAGGGGATGAAAAACCGCACGGTCAGTTCCCTCTCCCTGTGGGAGAGGGTTAGGGTGAGGGGGAGCAGGCCGCATAGCGTGATTTGCATTAGTAGGATTTTCCAATCATGATCTCCCCCATGAAAATTGAAACCGCACTCCCCACACACTTCGAGCGTCTGGTCGCGATCTGGGAATCCTCCGTCCGCGCCACCCATCACTTTTTACAGGAAAGCGATATTGCGGCGCTGCGCCCGCTATTGCTCAATGCCTATCTGCCAAATCTCAAGGTCGTGATTGCTCGCGATGACGCAGGCGTTATTCACGGCTTTTTAGGCGTGGATGAAAACCGCATTGAAATGTTGTTTGTTGACGACGCGAGCCGCGGGAAGGGCGTCGGGAAATTGCTGCTGCAACACGCCATCGCAGCGTTCGGCGCGAACGAAGTGGATGTGAATGAGCAGAACCCGCAGGGCGTCGCGTTTTATCGCCATATGGGGTTTGAGCAGGTCGGCCGCTCGGAACTGGACGGGCAGGGGAATCCGTTTCCGTTGCTGCATATGCGGTTGGGTGGGCAGGTTTAACACCCTCTCCCTCTGGAGAGGGAGTCTGCAAGCTAGTTACTGGTAATTTGCCCGATGATTACGCCACGCACTTTTTCGCCATCGAAGTAATAAGAGACCGTATTACTCTGGATGAATCCATTCTGTACTGGCGTCTCCTGATAAAAAAGCATCGCTTTCTTTTTGGCGATCTCTTTCTTGCCGAGCAATGCAACTAAATTCCCGTGAGTAGCATTCAAAAACGGAACATTAGCGACTGAGACTTTGACAGGTTCCGTTGTTTTTGCACACTCTTTATAAATCCCATCCCTGGCTATGGCTAGTGCCGTTAACAATCCTGCACCCATTTCGTTATCCGAGATGAACCAGTAATTCGTGTCATCGTCGTCATGAAGGCAGAACCAACGAGCGGAACTGTCTTTGTTGACTGGTGTGCTGGAGATGTCTGCCAGATGAGTAGCCTCCATTTGCACGGTTTTCTTACCGAGGGTAATAGTGGGATAGAGGGGCACTTCTGTGGGTTCTTCCGACGTTGTTCCATCATCCTGATAATACCTGGCTGCGAAGCCGGACATTTGGGCTGCTGATTTATTTTGAACCAGGAATAGAAGTGCAGCCAAAATTAACAGTACTTTCATTTTAGATACCCTAATACGTAGCTCGGTTATTCCATTCGTCAGTGTAGAGAATGTTCCCATCGCAATGCTTCCATGTAATCTTCTCGTACCGGAGTTGAATATCTTCGAGATGCGTGCTCGTCAAGCCGGTGGGATGCAGCAGGGGTGATATAGAGGTGATCTTCACGTTCTCCATTATCATATTGAAATACTCACTCTCAACGCCCTGGTCAATAATTCGATACATTTTCAATTCTGCTTTTTTTAATGTTCTTCCTTCACACATAGCACGATATAAAACAGGCGTTGCAGCATCAAATTCCTTATGCAAATTTAAGGGGGAATGAACTCTCGTGCCTGTCAAACGACCAGTATGCGAGCTCTCAGGGATCCATACCTGATGGATAACTGAACGGATTTCAAACGATCCTAATCTCGCTGGCAGTAAGGATGGACCAACTATGGGCGAGCCATTTTCATCAAACAACCACAGATGTGCGGGAATTGACATAATTTACTCCTGTTAAATAGTAATTATCTTTTTTTACGTAAAAGGATATAGAGGCCTACAATAACTACAACTGACCATGTTGCATTCATTGCGATTTTTTCGGGTAGCCAGGTTACGGCAAATAGTGCAAATATTATGACGAATAAAAGGGGAGTTGCGCCTCTCAGGAAAAATATGAGTTGGCCTTTTAGCCAGTCTTTAATAGCTTTAATCATCCCTTTATCATCCTTGAAATCGCGTATGAAATGTCGCTGTCTGAAGCATAGGCTTGGTTAAGTATGGGGGACCTCATTATTATGGGCTCAATCAAGAAAAACATCATTTCAAGCTCTTCCTGATAAAGGAGATTATAGTAATAAGCATTATAGTTTTTTAGATGGTTGGCGCTTCTGGATGCCTGCTCAACGATGCCATAAACTTTTAAACCAAGGACAGCATAAGTAGAAAACGATGTGATCTTTTCTTTCATCCAAATGTTGGTATGAACACTACTACAAATTGCAATAGTTGCCGAATATATAAAAGCCTGGCTGGAGAGCATCGATGATGAAATTGATATGCCTAAATACATAAGATTTCGTTGTATGTTATGTATTCTTTTTTCACTCTTGTTGCTTAATAGGCTTTTAATATAAATATAAAGCATCTTAAAGATAACTTCTCTGTGTTTTATTAACTGGACGATACCTGTCAAAAATCTTGAGTCTTCTTTGCGTAATCGTAAACATACATCCTGGTAGTTTTCAGTAAAGCACGAAAGTTGATAGCTTAATCGTGTTGCCCCATCATCTAACAGTTGTGCTTGCTTTAATACTTCATCTTTTACGCCAGTTAAGGCATGTTCTAACTTTAAAGCCAATATTTTATGTGCATCTATTGATGTTATTAATGAGTCGCTATAATACATATTGCACCCTTTGTTAGGAGATGAAAGCACAATATTCTATTAATATTAGCGTTTTGCTGTGATGAATGTCTCAATAGTATTTTTGTTAGGAAAGGATAGGGTTTACATCAGTATAAAATAGGGATTATGAATAATAGCTGATTATCAATTTGTATTTTGTATGTTCACGGGTATGCGGGTATCACCTGTTTGTGGATGACTTCATTATCTGTATGTCCAGTGATGCCGGAATTTTGCAATAAAAAGAGGATGAAACTAAATATTAAAACGAATCAGCGATCATTCTCACCCGGGGCGACTGTAATGAGAGAATCTATTTACTCATGAATTTGTTTTTTTGAAGCGAATGGCATTTTTGGCGGAAGATCACAGGAGTGCTGAAATCACCATAACCAATTGAATGTGTTGTATTTTTATTTTAATTGTATGCCTTGATATACATTATGCTATACACATTTGACGGTGTGTCTGATTTTTATGCAAAAAATCAGCATCAAAATTAATGTCATAAATTCCATGAACTGGCATGAGAAGGCAATTTATGGAATTTTACTGGCTATAAGGTAAAGTGACTTATATTGTTTATTAATATCAGTGTGTTATGTTGTGATGAGTTGAATGATGGAGAGCGTTCAACTCTTGCTCGTCTTGAGATTGTCAGAACCCCATCACCACAAGGGGGTGGCGGAGAGAAGGGTCTATACTTCAACCCTACTCAAATTAATAATACAAATTAATGATTTACGATAAATTAATTGACTGGCATTCCCTAATTTATCTTACATGAGATGTAATTTAATATTACTGTATCATTTCTTCAATTTGTGAATTAAAAATATTCATGCTCATAATAATACCTTTTTCAAATAATTCATTAAAGATATTATTTTTATCAATCTGATCATACTCTTTGGAAAATTCAATTGTTAAATCGCCAAAAAATTTAAGTCGTGCTGCTTCTATAATATCACACCATCCATCACCATTAACACTCCAACAATCTGGATTTCGGTCTGGCATTTTGGTGACATCCAAATAACTCCCGTAATCAGTAACATATCCTATGCTTGAATCTACTGTAAATGAACAGATAGCAGAAAATTTATTCGGGGATATTTCTCGTACATCCGATAATTGTAGATTTTCAATCGAATCGTATGATTCGATTTCAATATTAATGTTATAAGCCCTGACTCCAATTAGAGTATCGCCGTGAACAGAATCGCTTTCTTCATTAAAATAGTCAAAGTAGTGAGGTTCAGCATCTAAAAACGCAACTAAATTATGGCTAAATTCTTCTGAAAGAATAAACTTAGTAATTCTATCGTTTGCTAATGTTTTCTCTAAACCATTTTCATTAAAGAACTCTCTTAAACCTGTTAATGTTTTGATTTCTGTATTTTTATCTAAGTGTTTTTTTAATCTCTCATCTTTAATTATAACGATTAAACGACCTACAGATTCGATTAAGGACTCTATACAAATGTTGATAAAAGCATCTGGAATATCATCCCTAGCCTTGACTTGCCTAAACACCCCCTCTCCAGAAAAATAATCATTAAACACTTGTGAAAAGCTTTCTTGTTTAGGGTGAATTATATTAACTTTAAAGTCTTTAACCCATGTTTCAAAAGAAATTTTGGCTCTTTCTTCTATGCTTTCATTAACCATCCCAATTTGATCTATAAAATTCTGACGCTCATCGTACAATACTGTATTGATTCTGCGGCCTTCTTTCTCTATTGCTTCAAGGGCTTTTATTATTTTTATATTCTCTTCCTTTACAGAAGTGATTCTTTTTGTAATAAATTCTTGAGCGATGATAGATGGTATATGGACACAAACTAATTTAGCATCAACAAGATTTTTCAAAATACTCATGTCATTGGAGTGTAAACCTTCTTGATGAAGAATATTTGTGTCTAAAACTATATTGTACATAAGAATTGCCCATAAAAAATCGGTTGTCGATAAATATAATACAATCAAAGTAGAAGATTAAAGTCTATTTTTACAATGTCATCTCTAATGAACACAGCTACTGGCCACTTATGAACATGTCCATTGGAAAGGTGATCACAGCAAATTGCGAAGTGTTGTTAATCACAATCGGAACACTCTAAGTGATTCAGCAATCGATGAAGGATGAAGATAAAAAAGTTTTTTTAGGTTTTACTGTTCACACTGTTCACCTCTTGTTTTTTATCTTTAATTTCATATGGATACAGGGTGAAGATACGGTGAAGGGTGAACAGTGGAGTGTTCACCTTATGGCAATTGCCTGAAAGAAAAAGACCGACTGTAGCCGGTCTGGAGTGGGTTATGTCGCTGCGGGTTCATCGCATTTCGGCAGCCAGTCCCCGTAGCTTTCTTCTTTCAGCGACAGGTTGGTCTGTATCCCCTGCTTTGTGTGCCGCTTTTCATAATTCAGGCCGTACTCTTTCAGCATCATGGGCAGCCCCAGCCCGAACATTTTCAGGCTGAGCACGTTCCTGTATCCGTTAGCCTCCATATAGGCCAGATACGCGTGATAGAGATATTTACGGTAATTACGCGGGACGATGCTGGCATTCCCCATAAACATCCCGTTGGTCTGCGGCAACATTTCCAGATAGCCGCAAAAATCAAACGTCGGGTCAGCATCGCGCTTGATACTGAGCGCCTCGTCGGAGTTCTGCTGCGACTGGAGCAGTGCGCGGGCGGTCATTGGATCGCTGAATTTCTGCATAAGCTGGCGCACGATGACGGCCAGCTCGCGCGCAATTTTATCCCTGAGCTGCGGGTCGCGTTCTTCCGGGGCAATCTGCTCCGGGAAATGAATAATTACCCGTCGACGGGAGACGCCTCCGCTGCGGTCGGTGAAGCGCATCGGATTATTGTTCACAGCCAGAATCACCGCCGGAATATGTGTTGAGTACGGGTTCTGGTATTTCGGGTCAACCGAGACCGCATCGCCGCCGGTGATGGCCTTGAGTCCTGCACCGTCACCGCTCCATTTTTCCTGGTCAGGCAGACGTATCAGCGAGAAGCCAATCAGGGAGGCACGCTTGCGCGGGTCTTCCAGTGTGTCGATGTCGGCCGACGTGGCGTTATCCTCCCCGGCGAGCAGGGTCGCGATTTCGGCCAGAATACTTTTCCCGCTCCCGCCGGGACCGGTGACTTCGAGAAAGAGTTGCCAGTCGTAGCGGTTCGCCAGCACCATAAACAGCGCAGCAAGAATCACGTCGCGTTTTTGTGGATTTTTGCCGGCCGCCCGGTCGAGCCAGCGCCAGAAGTTCGGCGCGTGGGTCTCCAGCGTTTCACCCTCAACAGGCGGGGTAAAATCCACGTCGCACAGCGTGCGCAGCCAGTGCGATTTATGATGTGGACTGAACAGGCCGCTTTGGGTATCGAGTACCCCGTTGCGAAAGCCAATCAGACGGCGTGCCGGTGCGGCCTGCTGAGGAATAATCAGCTTCAGCGTCTCCACCACTGAGGTGATTCTCCCCGACGAGAACGGGGCACGCAGGCGCTGGAAAAGCCCGGCTACGTCGCGTTCGAAACTGGACGGCTGAACGACTTTCCATATTCCTGCTTCATAACGGGACAGGAGCTGGCCGTTCGCATCCACCGCCAGCGCTTCGCCGTAATGCTCATGCACCCGCAGAGCCTTGTCGCTGGCGCTCATGGCGGTAAATTCCGCCTCGCTCATGGTATCAAACGGACTTTGCGCCGGTGGCCGGATGGCGTCATAAATGGCTTTCCGCGTGGCCTCCCCGCCGTTCTGCATAAACGCATCATTCCAGTCACCAAACACCGGCGGTAGTGCAACAATGCCCTCACAGGCTCCTGCGGCCGCAGCGGCTTTGTTCTGGCCGTCACCGTTAAGGTCACGGTCGGCGGCGAGGACAATCTGACAGGCCGGGGATTTCTGACGGGCAAGGCTCGCCAGAGAAAGGAGGTTCACGGACGACAGCGCCACCATGACGGTTTCACCGGTCAGGTGATGCACGGTGAGCGAGGTCGCATAGCCCTCCGCAATCCACAGGCGTTTTCCGGCATGTTTTTTCCCTTCGATGGTATGGCACGCTCCTTTTACCGCCCCGCCTTTCAGGGTGCGTTTGAGACCGTCAGAATTAATAAGCTGAAGGTTAACCAGTGTGCCGGTATCGTCATACAGCGGGACAACCACATCACCGGCGCGGAACGTCACGCCGCCGGTTTTGTGTGTGGCCGTCAGCATGAGACATTCATGTCCGGGAAAACCCTTGCGGTTCAGATAGGCGTTGCCGCTGGCCGTGCGGGTTTTCTCCATCAGTCTGACGGCCAGCGCGGCCGCCTCTTGGCGGTCTGCTTCGGTTTCGGCCTCTGCGGCCACAATCACCTCCGGGGCAACCTGCGGCAGGTTGCCGGTGACGGCATTCACCTTCCCGGCAGCCTCTGATGCGGTCACGCCAAACACTTTCTCGACCAGCTTAAGACCATCACCCGCACCGCACTGGTTGCAGAACCATGTCCCGCGCCCCTCTTTATCGTCAAAGCGGAAACGGTCAGAGCCGCCGCACACCGGACAGGCCTGATGGCGGTTTTTAATGACCTTCACACCCAGCGCCGGGAGAATGCGCGGCCAGTGGCCGCACGCCTGTTTTACGGTTTCCGTTACGTTCATTTTCATCTTTTTTTCTCCCTCAGTGCACAACAGGCGATTGAATGTGACGGGCGCAGAGTTCATCCATCACTGCGAGCCCGAGAAAGGACAGTGAGGGCGCGGCCTTGAGTGGTCCGTCTTCCATTAAATCTTCCAGCAGTGCACAGGCAATCTGACGGCCTTTTTCCTCGCCGTGCTGGCGCAGATAGAAGCCCTCCAGCTCGTCGGCAATCGCACTTTCCAGCGCGTCGAGGGTGAGGTTTGGGTAGCGGCGCTGGCGTTCGCATACCGTCAGCCATGCACAGGCCACGGCGCGACGATACAGCGCGGCGCGTAATACGGGCGGTAATGGCTTTTTCATACGTTGCCCTCCCCGGTCAGCCAGCGCTGATTGCAGCGCTCTACCACGCCGTCGAGCTGGGCGGTCATGAGGTAAATCACGGAGGTGAGCTGTAACTGCTGCGCAGGGTCACGACGAACGGTGGCGCAGTCCTGTACCTGCATCAGCTCATTGACGAGCTGGCCGACGTTGCGCATGTGCTCAAGGCATTCGAGGTCACGGGCGGTAATGGTGGTGTGTCTCATGCGCGCACCTCCGCAACCGGCAGACGGCCAGCAAACGAGAGGACGTAATCGCGAACGAGGGAAAGGCGTGCGGCGTGTTCATCACCGGCAACGGTGCGAAGCATACAAATGCGGGGTTTACGGTCTGCACGACGAACGGCGGCAAACACAAAGACGAATTGCGGGTGTGACGGGGTGAGGGTCGTAGCCATAAGGGCAACCTCCATTGAGTAGCGGTTATCGCCACCACCGGAGCTGCAAATCTCATGGGTGGTGGCCCGGACAGGGTTTGCAGTACCGGCCTCAATGGATACCGGCCAGCCCGAAGGCTGCCCCGCCCGAACCACCATTATCTGACAGGAGCCACGGTGTAAACACCACAGCCCGAAAAATGGGTGTGTCTGAGCTACGACGAAAAAAAAGACGCATGGCGCGTCTGGTGTCGCCATTGAGTTACACGGGCTGCAAATCCCGGCTGCCGATTTTGCGACAGCGGGAAAACTATACCTGGAAACGGCGAAAAGAAGCAAGCCAGAAAAAGGGGCTGTTTGCTGAACGGTCATCATCATGCGTCATAGCCCCGGTTACGTTCGGCAATGCGATCCGCCATCCATGCAGTGATTTCAGACTGTGCCCACGCCACGTTTTTACCGCCGAGGGAGATTTGTTTTGGGAATGCCTCCCGGCTGATAAGGTCGTAAATGGTCGAGCGGGACAGGCCGCACAGATGCATCACTTCGGGCAGACGGATAAAGCGCTCGTGAACGGTATCAGAGACCGGCTTCAGCGGCGCGGCAGGGGCAGAAGACGGGGAAGAAAAAGCGGTGTGCATCGGGCTACCTCACAAAGTCCATACAGTGCCGGTCATGTCCGTCCGGCTTCGGGTAGCTCCTTATTATGTCTATATTTTTCCTCAGGTCATGTGAGATTTTTGGGGAAACAAGCATTGACTTTTCGCTATGGCAAACAAAGGAAAACGCTGGCAAACATATGCAAATCACTGCATTACAATGCAGCAATTTCTATTGCTTTTAGTTATACGTTTTTCATTTTTAATCGAAATAAAGTCTAAGTGGTATAGACAGAGCAAAACAGGAGGGTGAACAGTGGTGAACAGACGGTGAACAGTCATGCCGTCAACTGTTCACCCTTTATCTTACTGTATTTCTTATATTTTATTTAAGGTGAACAGTGGTGAATAGTTATAAGTAAAAAAATAAACGATGAGCAAGGTTTTGCTGAGACCTTTCTCTGGCAAGCCGGGTTTTGAGTGCTGTTTGTGCCAGAACTGCCACAACTGCAATCAATCGAGATGTTGTGTGATGAAGGGCAGAATCATTTCAGGTTGAACACACGGAGAGCCTGAACATGAAACCCGAAACAGTCATTACCCCCCTGCAGAATGTAGCCGCCCAACAGTCCGCAGAGAGCAGCCAGCTCATCACAGACAAGCTGAGCGCATTCACTGCGGCCAGAAACACACATGCGGCCAGCATGAAGGAACTGAAAGAGATTGATACGTCCATTGAACGCTGTAAGCAGGAGCGGCAGACCGCCCTAAGTGAGAGTGCAGAGGCGGAGCAGGACTGGCGCAGTCGCTTCCGAACTCTGCGCGGCAATCTCACCCCTGAAATGAAAGCTGAGCACAGCAAGCGTATCGCCAGTCGCGAGCTGGCCGACGAGTTCACCGGCCTGATTGCGGAGCTGGAGACCGACCGGACACGCGCCATGCTGAATGCCTGCTCCACCGCCAGTAAATACCTGTCAGCGCATGACGATGCCTTTACCGCTTATGCCGGTGCGGAATGGGCTCAGGTGGTCAACACGCTCCCCGTCGCGCTCATACGTGCTTTCCTGTTGCGCATTCGCGCGCTCGAAATGAAGGGTGACAGTGCACCGCAGTCCGTGGCCATCGGCGAGCTGCGCGATGCCCTCAACCGTCAGGGCAGTCTGTATCACTTCGATATGAAGCAGGAGCCGGTACTCGCCGTGACGGGCATGCACCAGCCGCAGATTACCGGTGTGGATATGGAGCTGTTACGCAGCCCGGCGAAGAGAATGAAGCTCGCCAGAAAGCTGTCTGAAAATGACGGCACTAAGGCGGAGGCATAAGTATGTTTCACTGTCCGTTTTGCAAAACCAGTGCACACGCCCGCACCAGTCGTTATCTGTCAGAGAACGTTAAACAGCGCTATCACCAGTGCGTGAATATCGAGTGCTCGGCAACTTTCCGCACGCTTGAATCCGTTGACGGGATTATCTGTTCGCCGCCGACAGAGCCGGTCATTCCTGCATCCGAATCGGCAACCACCGTTAACCGTGCCGGTGCGTAAGCACGACCAGTCATCAGGAGAAACTTACGTGACCACACTGACGCTACATAAAGCCTTTGAGGCCTGTCAGACAAATAAATCCGCCTGGCTGCAACGCAGGGAAGAACTGACACAGGCCGAACAGGCATACCGCGAACAGCTTGCCGGTAGCGGCCACAGCGGCCGTAGCCTGCAAACGCTGCGCGAGATTATCGACGTGAAAAAGTGGGAAATTAACCAGGCTGCCGGGCGTTATATCCGCTCGCATGAGGAGGTGCAGCGCATCAGCATACGTAACCGTCTGAATGATTTTATGCAGGCGCACGGCGCGGAGCTGGCCGCCGCCCTTGCCCCGGAGCTGATGAATTATTCCGGGCAACATTCCGCCGTTCAGCGCTGCGCCATGCAGCACTCGGTCGACTGTCTGCGTGAGGCGTTGCAGGTCTGGCTGGCCGCCGGTGAAAAAATTAATTATTCGGTGCAGGATAATGACATTTTAACAGCCATCGGATTCAGGCCTGACGCGGCTTCGCGCGATGATAGTCGTGAAAAATTCACACCTGCACAGAACCTGAATTACACCCGCCGCCGTGCAGAACTGGCCGCGCAGTAGTCCGTTTAAAAATTCCCGAAAATCCCGCCATTTTTACTTAAAAAAGCCATGCATGCATAAGGTGCATGGTTTTGCATGCGTTTTACCGACACTGAATCCCCCGCCAGCGCCAGCACTGGCGCGCTATGAGGCCATTCATGCATCTGCATTAAAAGCGCCCCCTTAAGCGGGCAGGCGGGGCGGGGAGAGCATTGCGCGCCGGCGCGGTGCTTTATTTGTTTAGCCCTTGAGTTCGTTGTGATGGCTTTGATTGAAAATTACTGCTTTGCTGTTGTCTTGCACGATTTGCTAAGAACGAGAGTACGGGAGATTAAGGTATGAAGGGTATGCTTATAGGAAATGTACAATAACACCGCCTTTCGGCGGCATTATTATATGTTACTAGTCTTTATTACGATGGCGCTCGTAAGCGATAATTTTTACGCTTTCAAGTGTTTTCATGATTTCTGATTTTATATTATTGATTTTAGTATTAGATGCACCTTTACCATTGAAAGATTTGAAATCAATTACTAACTCTGCTGCTTCATTTTTTTTAGAAGCATATTCAGGGAATTCATATGATATTTTACATTCAGCATCATAATCTATATCCTGCATAGTGTAGTTTGCGACTAGTTTTGCTATTTTTAGGCTCGGGTGAATGCTTTTGTTTCTAAAGAAAATTGAATCACCAAGAGTCCCTTTGAGCTTAAGTTCTTCTATGTTTTTTTCTAACCACTCCATGCCCTGAGGGAAAGTGGCATTTTCATCTGGATGGAAATCAACATCAATAATTTTATTGAAATAGAACTCATTCTTACGATGACTTTCAGATATATCTTTAAGAAAAGCTATGCGCCCTTCATTGTTGAAGTGGTTAAATTGTATTTTTAAGATTTCAGCGTTTTGTTTAATGTGATTGTTTTCTTTAAAATGAGAGTTTAACCTTCTAAGGATTTTATCAGCAACAAGTTTTGTTTCATTAGAAGTATGGTTGATAGATATATTTACTTCAACTTTATCAGATTGTCCATTTTTTTTCTCAAGTTCAATTCTACCTGAGAAGAATTGCTCCGTTTCATTCCATCCACTCATTAAATCGGTACGTTTAACTTCAAAGTCTAGGGCAACAAGATTTTCTTTATCTTCTTTAGCATAAAAATCAGAAATAAAAGATATTTCATAATTGCTAAATGGGTCCTCTATTAAACCTGTTAGATCTACATCCCCACCAATTGCATCAATTAGTGTATCTTTAGAATCCCATTCTAAAGTTCGCATGCTTATTTTAGAACTATGCTCTTTAGTTTTTATTTTTTCTACCAGCTCATTAAACTCTAGTGGTGAAATTAATGATTTCATAAGCAAAGGGACAGTGTTACTCTTCTCATCGCTTGAACAAAACACCCCTCTCTGTCGTAATATAGATTTAACATCAGCCTTTGTGATTTTACTCTGGGAGAGAAGAGTTTTTAAGTTATCTCCGCTTGGTAATATAATGTGGTCCATTTTTACCCCCTGAAATCGCTATTGTAAGATTCAATTTCTATATTTATATTTTTATCAGTTGCTAGCTTGATAGCATCTAAAGATTCTTTGCTATTAAGTTTATTATAATGCTCAAAAACAAACATTAGATTCTGGGAAATATCAGCAACTAAATCTCTTGTACAGCTTATTAACCCATCTAATAAATCGCTTGAATAAGGTTCAGAGCAAACCATGCATATAATGGGTTGTTCGTTATTTTCTTGCTCAATAAGGAAAGGGATTATTGGCGATGATATGTATTCGACTGGAAAGATTTTCCCAAAGTATTTTTTCTGTATCATCATTAAATTTAGAGATGTTGGTGGGTAGAAGAAGTTAACCTTATCTTTCCCATATTTTTTTCTAATGAAGGTTATGCTGTCAAATAAAAATGCGGCTCTTTTATTATCAATGACATGAATTGTTCTGTATTTTAACTCACTATTGCTTTGTGTGTTTTTTATTTGATTAATGATGCTTTGCTTTTCAGGGGTTTCATCGTTATTAATATAAAACAAAACACCTGTCTCAACTTTACGACATGATCCATTAGTACTGAGACGCTCATTAATCTCTTTTTTAAGAGTTGATTTGTTGTAGCATTCTATCGCTAGTGCAATGTCTTCAAAGTGCGCCTTAAACGTAGATGGTACGCTAGAATAAGGATTTGAGGAGTATTTTGATGATACTATGACATTTTCAATAGTTTTACTTTCTAAGGGGGAATGATAGGCGAAAAGCGCATCAATCCCATGTGTTTCTTTTTGATGCTTTTGGGTATGGCATTTAACATATTTATTTGTTACGTGATTTTCCCACCCAAATAAATCTAAAAAATTCGTGACGATATTTTCACCAACGTCACCAACTAATTTTGAGAACTCACCCATGATTTCATCCTTTCAATTTCGTGAGATAATCAGAATACCATTGTATCATTTCTCTACGCTTCTCAAGATATAGAGCATGATTATAAGTGCCTCGAATGCTATTTTTATCCACGTGTGCCAACTGCATCTCAATCCAAGCACTATCAAACCCTTGCTCGTGTAGAATTGTCGACATTGTATGCCTAAAACCGTGACCTGTAGCACGTCCTTTGTAACCAAGTAACTCAATAACTTGCGAGACGCTTTCTTTCGAGATCGGTTTGCTGCGGTTGTTCCTGCCAATGAAGATGTAAGGGTAATGGTCGGTAATAGGTCTGAGCTGCTTAAATAGGTCAACTACCTGGGTAGATAAAGGTACAATGTGAGGCCTACGCATTTTCATACGTTCAGCGGGGATTTCCCATATACCTTTCTCAAGGTCAACCTCATCCCATGTAGCAAAGCGCATCTCTTGGGTTCGTACACCGGTCAGCATGACGATTTTTGTCGCATTCTTAGTGATGATGCTGCCGGTATACGCTTCAAGATCCCGAATAAAATGAGGTAACTCTTCAGCGGATAAAAATGGATGATGCTTTTGCTTCGGAACGGCTAAAGCAATAGCCAAATCAGGAGCAGGATTGTATTCAGCGCGGCCAGTTATGATTGCGTAGCGATAAACCTCACCGCACCTCTGACGCACCTTACGTGTTTTCTCAAGTGCCCCACGCTTCTCTATTCGTCGCAATACTTCAAGCAGTTCTAACGGTTTGATTTCACTGATAGGGCGTTTACCAATGAACGGGAACACATCTTGCTCAAATGTCTTAATGATTTCTTCGCGATAGGCCACTGTCCAGCGGTCAGCTTTGTTAGTGTGCCATTCTCGACATATGGTTTCGAATGAGTTCTCTGTTGAGAGTTGCAGTGCCAGTTTTTGGGCTTTACGTTCTTCCACTGGGTCTATGCCGTTTGCTACCTGCTTACGAGCGGTATCGCGTTTCTCACGTGCTTCTGCGAGGCTCACAAGGTCGTAGCTGCCAAATGACATTAGCCGTGCTTTACCGGCAAAACGAAAGCGGAAGCGCCAGCCCTTTGACCCGTCTGGATTGATAAGTAATGACAGACCTTGTCCATCGTTCAATGTATAGGGTTTGTCTTGGGGCTTTGCTCGTTTAATTTGTATGTCTGTTAGTGCCATGTGTATAAGTCAAAAATGTGTATAAAAAATCTATACACATCACTATACATATTTTTCATGGATTCAGGGAGAACTTGTCGGACGGTTACGGATAAGTGATTTACTATGTATGTTGAAAATAAAGGATTTTTAGACGTTCCCGGATGGCGGCGGAGGAGTTTTGGCGGAAGATCACAGGAGTCGAACCTGCCCGGGAACGCTGGCGTCCCCAACTGGATTTGAAGTCCAGCCACCTCACCGGAGATGACGATCTTCCGCGCCTGCATTGCTACATGGAGGCGGGGCGCATTATAGCTACTTTCAGGCATTTACCACATACCCCACACCACTTTTTTCACCTCTCTTTTGACCTGTACCCCCCTGTTTCAGTTAATTCTTAAGAAAATCCTCAGGTTAGCCTTTCGTGCTCTCCAGTATTTACCGCGATCACAAAAAACAAGAAACGTAATCTGCTAACCAGAAAACGCAATACCCCCATCTGAAACAATGGTTTAAAACCAATGCAACCGGTCTCAGCGTCCCCTACAGCGTGAAGGATAAAAAAAGATGAGCGAAGTACTGTCAGTAAAAGAGAAGATTGGCTACGGCATGGGAGACGCCGCCAGCCACATCATTTTTGATAACGTCATGTTGTACATGATGTTTTTCTACACCGACATTTTCGGCATTCCCGCCGGGTTTGTCGGCACCATGTTCCTGCTGGCCCGCGCGCTGGATGCGATCTCCGACCCGTGCATGGGGCTGATTGCCGACCGCACCCGCAGCCGCTGGGGCAAGTTCCGCCCGTGGATTGTGTTCGGCGCGATCCCGTTCGGTATCGTCTGCGTGCTGGCCTACACCACGCCGGACCTCAGCCTTAACGGCAAAATGGTTTACGCCGCCGTGACTTACACCCTGCTGACCCTGCTCTATACCGTGGTCAACATTCCTTACTGCGCGCTGGGCGGTGTGATCACCAGTGACCCGACGCAGCGTATCTCCCTTCAGTCCTGGCGCTTTGTGCTGGCGACGGCGGGCGGCATGCTCTCTACGGTGCTGATGATGCCGCTGGTGAAGCTGATTGGCGGCGACGATAAGGCGTTCGGCTTCCAGGGCGGGATTGCCGTGCTGTCGGTGGTCGCGTTCCTGATGCTGGCGTTCTGCTTCTTCACCACCAAAGAGCGCATCCAGGTGCCGCCGAGCACCACCTCCATGCGGGAAGACCTGCGCGACATCTGGCACAACGACCAGTGGCGCATCGTCGGCGTGCTGACCATCCTCAACATCCTCGCCGTCTGCGTGCGCGGCGGCGCGATGATGTACTACTGCACCTGGATCATGGGCTCGCCGGAAGTGTTCGTCGCGTTCCTGACCACCTACTGCGTCGGCAACTTGATTGGCTCCGCGCTGGCAAAACCGCTCACCGACTGGAAGTGCAAGGTCAGCATCTTTTGGTGGACTAACGCCGCGCTGGCGGTTGTCAGCGTGGCGATGTTCTTCGTGCCGATGCACGCCACCGTGGTGATGTTCGCCTTTATCTTCGTCATTGGCGTGCTGCACCAGCTGGTGACGCCGATCCAGTGGGTAATGATGTCCGATACCGTCGACTACGGTGAATGGACCAACGGCAAGCGCCTGACCGGCATCAGCTTTGCAGGCACGCTGTTCGTGCTGAAGCTGGGTCTGGCGCTGGGGGGGGCGATGATCGGCTGGATGCTGGCAGGCGGCGGCTACGACGCGGCGGCCAAAACCCAGAACAGCGCGACCATCAGCATCATTATCGGCCTGTTTACCCTGGCCCCGGCGGTCTGCTACGTGCTGAGCGCCATCATCGCCAAACGCTACTACACGCTGAAAACCCCCTTCCTGACCAAAATCCTGGGCGAGCTGGCGCAGGGCGCACGCCGCAACCAGCAGGAGTTTGAAAACCTGCCGGTCAGCAAAGAATTACAGAACTAAGAGGACGAAAGTATGAAAATCAGTGATGGAAACTGGCTTATTCAACCGGGCCTGAACGTGACGTATCCGGTGCAGGTATTCGACGTGGAGCAGCAGGGCAATGACCTGGTGGTGTATGTGGCGCCGCGTGACGTGCGTGAGCGCACCTGGCAGCTCGACACGTTGATGTTCACGGTGCGCCTGTTTGCTCCACAGGAAGGGATTGTGGGAGTGCGCATCGAGCACTTCCAGGGCGCGCTAAACAACGGCCCGCACTATCCGCTGAACGTTCTGAAAGACGTGAAGGTAGAGATTGAAAACAACGCCGAATTTGCCGAGCTGAAAAGCGGCAGCGTCAGCGTGCGCGTCACCAAAGGCGAGTTCTGGGCGCTGGATTTCCTGCGCAACGGCCAGCGCATTACCGGCAGCCAGCTGAAAAATAACGGCTACGTGCAGGACAGCAATACCGACCGCAATTACGTGTTCGAACGTCTGGATCTGGGCGTGGGGGAAACGGTCTACGGTCTGGGCGAGCGCTTTACCGCGCTGGTGCGCAACGGCCAGACGGTCGAAACCTGGAACCGCGACGGCGGCACCAGCACCGAGCAGTCCTACAAAAACATCCCGTTCTACCTGACCAACCGCGGCTACGGCGTGCTGGTGAATCACCCCGAGAACGTCTCGTTTGAAGTGGGCTCCGAGAAAGTTTCTAAGGTGCAGTTCAGCGTGGAAGGCGAATATCTTGAGTACTTCGTGATCGACGGCCCGACGCCGAAAGAAGTGCTGAACCGCTATACCCGCTTCACCGGGCGTCCGGCGCTGCCGCCTGCGTGGTCATTTGGCCTGTGGCTCACCACCTCGTTCACCACCAACTACGACGAAGCGACGGTCAACAGCTTTATCGACGGCATGGCCGAACGGGACCTGCCGCTGCACGTGTTCCACTTTGACTGCTTCTGGATGAAGGCCTTCCAGTGGTGCGACTTCGAGTGGGATCCGGTGACCTTCCCGGACCCTGAAGGGATGATCCGCCGCCTGAAGGAGAAAGGGCTGAAGGTCTGCGTGTGGATTAACCCGTATATCGGCCAGAAATCCCCGATCTTCCGGGAGCTGAAAGAGAGGGGCTATTTGCTCAAGCGTCCGGACGGCTCCCTGTGGCAGTGGGACAAATGGCAGCCGGGGCTGGCGATTTACGACTTCACCAACCCGGATGCGTGCCGGTGGTATGCCGACAAGCTGAAAGGGCTGGTGGATATCGGCGTTGACTGCTTCAAGACCGACTTCGGCGAGCGCATCCCGACCGACGTCCAGTGGTTCGACGGTTCCGATCCGCAGAAGATGCACAACCATTACGCCTACATCTACAACGAGCTGGTGTGGAACGTGCTGAAAGAGACGGTGGGTGAAGAAGAGGCGGTGCTGTTTGCCCGCTCGGCGTCCGTGGGTGCGCAACAGTTCCCGGTACACTGGGGCGGCGACTGCTACGCCAACTATGAGTCGATGGCCGAAAGCCTGCGCGGTGGGCTGTCGATTGGCCTGTCCGGCTTCGGGTTCTGGAGCCACGATATCGGCGGGTTCGAAAACACCGCCCCGGCGCACGTCTACAAGCGCTGGTGCGCGTTCGGGCTGTTTTCCAGCCACAGCCGCCTGCACGGCAGCAAATCCTACCGCGTGCCGTGGGCGTACGATGACGAGTCCTGCGACGTGGTGCGCCACTTCACCCAGCTGAAGTGTCAGCTGATGCCGTACTTGTACCGTCAGGCGGCGCTGGCCCGCGAGTTCGGCACGCCGATGCTGCGGGCGATGATGCTGGAGTTCCCGGACGATCCGGCCTGCGATTACCTTGACCGTCAGTACATGCTGGGGGATTCAATGATGGTGGCACCGGTATTCTCCGAGGCGGGTGACGTGCAGTTTTATCTGCCGGAAGGGCGCTGGACGCACCTGTGGCACAACGACGAAATTCAGGGCAGCCGCTGGCATAAGCAGCAGCACGATTTCATGAGCCTGCCGGTCTACGTGCGCGACAACACGCTGCTGGCGCTGGGCAACAATAACCAGAAGCCGAACTACGCGTGGCACGAGGGGACAGCCTTTCAGCTGTTTAACCTGGACGATGGCGCAACGGCGGTAAGCGAAGTGCCTGCGGCGAACGGCGCGGTGGCGTTTACGCTGAAGGCGTCACGTCGGGGCGACATCGTGACCTTTACCGGCGCGGGAGACGCGCAAAACTGGTCGGTGTGTTTGCGCAACGTGCAGAAAGTGCGCGGCGTGAAGGGCGGCTCGCACGCGGGCAGCGAGTGGGGCGTGGTGGTGAAAGCCGAAGGGAATGAGGTGGTGGTTCAGCTCTGAGGTGGAAAATGCCCGGTGGCGCTTCGCTTACCGGGCCTACGGTAATTATGCGGTCTGATGCCCTCACCCACAGGGAGAGGGAACCAAAACCTCGTAGGCCGGGTAAGGCGAAGCCGCCAACCGGCTTTTTACTGTGCCGGCGCCATCGCCGACACCACGCCGCCCGTCATCGTCTGCTCTACCTGCTGCTTATCCATATTCACCGCGCTCAGCTTCCCATTCACCGTTGGCTTCAGCGGCGCACTGGCCTGCACGCTGCCGCTGGCGGTGAGCTGAATATTGCCGTCGCCCGTGATCGGCAAAGCAGGCCAGCCCCACTGCTGCAGCACGCTGAGCGGAACGCCGCGCCCGTTCAGGCTCACCGCGGTCTGCCGCTGCGGCAGCTGGGAAACGGTCGCCGTGGCTTCCAGAATACCTTTCTCGGTAAACGCGCTCAGGTCGGTAATGTTCACCGTCGCGGCGTTAGCATTCAGCGCCAGCGACGGACGGCGCACGTCCACGCGGTTAAAGGTCGCCGCCGCGCCGTTCAGGGTTGCGCTGCCGCCCCAGACGCCCCACTGGCGATCTTTCACCAGCTGCAGGTTTGCGCCATAGCCGTCCAGAGAGGTGATCTGCCACGGGAAGGCGGGATCGATGTCGATCACCAGGTTGCGGCTCAGGCCAAATTTTTGCAGCGTGACGCTGTTCAGCCATTCCGGCAGAGGCGCCATCCACAGCGTTTTCCAGTTCTGCGGCAGGGTATACTCCAGCCCGGCAATGGCGACATCGTCCAGCACCAGCGCTTTACCGTCGCGCAGCCAGTTACCGGACGTGCGCACCATGCCGCCTTCCCAGCGGGAGGTGAACTGGCGCAGCGCCATGCCCTGCGGGGAAAACTCCGCATTCAGGATCGGATCAAAAAGATGCAGCGAGCCGTAGATAAACTCGCTGGCGTTCATCGACAGGCGGCCTTCCTGGCTCTGCCAGTCACCTTTGCTCAGCGTCAGGTTGCGCAGGCTTAAATCGAGGTCGGTCACCGCCCAGTCCGGGCCCTGAAGCCGGGCGTCGGTCACGTCCAGACGACCAATCTGCAGAGAGGGGATAGTGGCGAGCGGTGCGAAGAACGCCGTCAGCGTTTTATCGCTCTGCAGGCGGATCTCGTTCAGGCGCATCGTGTCGATAATCCAGCTCCCGTCGGCGTTGCGCAGGGCCGAGCCGGTGAGCGAGCCCCGGGCCATATCGGCGCCAATCGTATTCAGCACCACTTCCTTGCCGTTAAGCTGGCCCTCGATCAGCACGTTGGTGGCCGGTACGCCGTTGAGGGTCAGCGAGCCTGCGCTCATCTGGATCTGCGCGTGATTACCCAGCACGTTGCCCGCTTCCGGCTGCCATGGGCTGACGCCGCCCGTCACCTTCTGCGCGCTCAGATCCCATTCGGTATTCGGGCTGGTAAAGGCCATATTGTTCAGCTGCAGGCGATCCGCCTGGAAGGGCAGCGGCGCGGTCTGCGGGGAGAGATTCAACGTGCCGTCGAACAGGGTGATGGTGTCCACGTGCAGCGGATCGGTTATCTGGCGGCTGCTGAGGCCGATATCCACTTTTTTGGCCACCAGCGTGGCGGGTTTACCGTCCCGGCCGAAGGTGACGTTTTCCAGAATGATGTGGGATGGTGACGAAAAGCGGTGATTCATCTTGTCGAAACTGAGCTCGTAGTCGGTATTCACCGTTACCCAGCTGCTGACCTGAGTCGCGCCCCAGCGGGTCTGGAGCAGAATATAGAGCGCCAGTATCACAATGAGCAGGGCTACCAGAAGATAGACGAGTAGCTTTCCAATAAATTTCATGGTCTTCCATCCCGCAAAACGCACATAAGGGAGTTATGCACGATTTATGCGCAATCCTCAAGGCGGGAATGGTGTAAATAGATGTCACGGCAGACATTGACTGCCTGCCGTGAAGGGGATCAGTTCTTTTCAGGCGGGAAAACGAGGTTCAGCACGATAGCGGTGATACCGCCCGCGGCAATGCCGGAAGAGAGCAGGTTTTTCACCCAGTCCGGGGCAAACTGCAGGATCAGCGGCTGCTGAGAAACGCCCAGACCGACGGCCAGCGACAGCGCAATAATCATGATTGCGCGGCGGTTCAGCGGCTCGCGGGAGACGATACGCACGCCGGAGGCCGCGATCGTCCCGAACATCACCAGCGTTGCACCGCCCAGCACCGGCTCAGGGATGTGCTGCACAAAGCCGCTCACCGCCGGGAACAGGCCGAGGACGATCAGCATCAGCGCCACCACGAAGCCGACATAGCGGCTGGCCACGCCGGTCAGCTGGATCACGCCGTTGTTCTGACCGAAGCAGGAGTTCGGGAAGGTATTGAAGACCGCAGAGACAAACGAATTCAGACCGTTCGCCAGCACGCCGCCTTTCAGGCGCTTCATGTACAGCGGGCCGGAAACGGGCTGCTCGGAGACGTCGGAGGTGGCGGTGATGTCGCCGATGGTCTCCAGAGAGGTGATCATAAAGACCAGCATCAGCGGCAGGAGCAGGCCCCAGTCAATGCCCAGACCGTAATACAGCGGCGTAGGGACAGTGATCAGCGCGCTGTTGGCTGGCGCGGTGTTCTCCGGCAGCATGCCCAGCGCCCACGCCAGCAGGTAGCCTGCCGCCATGGCGATCACCAGCGAGGCGACGCGCAGGTATGGGTTACGCTGGCGGTTAAGCAGAATAATGATGGCCAGCACCACGCCCGCCAGCAGCAGGTTTTTTGGCGCGCCGAAGGTGTGGTCGCTCATCGCGGCATAGCCGCCGCCGATGGAGGTGAGGCCCACCTGAATCAGCGACAGGCCGATAATCATCACGACGACGCCGGAAACCAGCGGGGTGATAACGCGGCGAGCCAGATGCAGAACGCGGGAGATCACCATCTCCGTGCAGCTGGCCAGCATCAGCGTGCCGAACAGCGCCGCCATCATGGTTGGAACATCCGCACCGCCGGTTTTCAGGGCCGTACCGCCCATGATCAGCGGTGCCACAAAGTTAAAGCTGGTGCCCTGAATCGACAGTAGACCCGATCCCACCGGACCCCACGCTTTAATCTGGATAATCGATGCCACGCCGGAGGCGAAGAGAGACATGCTGATAATGTGCTGCGTGTCCTGCGCCGGTAAACCGAGCGCCTGACAGATCAGCAGCGCCGGGGTGATCACCGCAACAAACATCGCCAGAAGATGCTGGCAGGCGGCGAAAAGCGTCTGCGGCAGCGGCGGGCGGTCTTCAAGGCGGTAAATCAGTTCGCTATTTTGCTTCTGCGCAATCGGTTGCGCATCAGGCGACTCTATGGTGTTAACGGACATCGGCGGCAATCCCACGGTGGAAAAGCGGGCATTTTATCTGACCACCTGGTAAAAGCAAACGATTGCCAGCAAAAAAAGACAAGAAAATCTGCCGCTGTGAGCAGGTTTTCTACATCCGATGAGGAAAAAAAATTACACTTTTTGCGCCGGAAGCTCATGAAGAGCGCAAACCGGCCCAGGATAACGCCGCGTGTGTATGGAACACGCGCAAAAAAGGAGCCTTCTATGATTCATCTCGATACGTTGTCGACCCTTGTTGCCGCAACGCTGGTGTTACTGCTTGGCCGTAAGCTGGTACATAGCGTTTCCCTTCTGAAAAAATACACCATTCCTGAACCTGTCGCTGGCGGCCTGCTGGTGGCACTGGCCCTGCTGGTGCTCAAAAAAAGCATGGGCTGGGAAATCGATTTTGACATGTCCCTGAAAGACCCGCTGATGCTGGCCTTCTTTGCCACCATCGGCCTGAACGCCAACCTGGCAAGCCTGCGGGCGGGCGGTAAGGTGCTCGGCGTATTTTTGATTGTGGTGGTGGGGCTGCTGCTGATGCAAAACGCGATTGGCATCGGCATGGCGACCTTGCTGGGGCTGGACCCGCTGATGGGACTGCTGGCGGGGTCGATTACGCTGTCAGGCGGTCACGGTACCGGGGCGGCGTGGAGTAAATTGTTCGTCGAGCGCTACGGTTTTGAAAATGCAACGGAAGTGGCAATGGCCTGTGCCACCTTTGGCCTGGTGCTGGGTGGCCTGATTGGCGGCCCGGTGGCGCGTTATCTGGTGAAGCATTCCACCACGCCGAACGGCAGGCCGGACGACGAGCTGGTACCGACCGCCTTTGAAAAGCCTGACGTTGGGCGCAGTATTACCTCGCTGGTGCTGATTGAAACCATCGCGATGATTGCCATCTGCCTCACCGTGGGCAAAGTGGTTGCGCAATGGCTGGCGGGCTCCGCGTTTGAGCTGCCGACGTTTGTCTGCGTGCTGTTTATCGGGGTGATCCTGAGCAACGGCCTGGCGCTGATGGGCTTCTACCGCGTGTTTGAACGGGCGGTGTCGGTGCTTGGCAACGTCTGCCTCTCGCTGTTCCTGGCGATGGCGCTGATGAGCCTCAAGCTGTGGGAGCTGGCCTCCCTGGCGCTGCCGATGGTGGCGATTCTGGCGGTGCAGGCCCTGTTTATGGCGCTGTACGCCATGTTTGTCACCTGGCGCATGATGGGCAAAAACTACGATGCGGCGGTGCTGGCGGCGGGTCACTGCGGGTTTGGTCTGGGGGCAACCCCAACGGCTATCGCCAACATGCAGGCGATCACCGAACGCTTCGGGCCATCGCACATGGCGTTTCTGGTGGTGCCGATGGTCGGGGCGTTCTTTATTGATATCGTCAACGCGCTGGTGATTAAGCTGTACCTGATGCTGCCGATGTTCGCCTGAAATCAGGCGTTGGAATAGCGTTCGGTTTCCGGCATCCAGCGCTCAATTAACGCTGCCGCCTGCTCGGGGTAGCGTTCATGAATGTGGCGGGCGAGGCGCTGAACCTCGGGGATCATGGCCTGATCGCGCAGCAAATCCGCGACTTTGAATTCCGCATTCCCCGTCTGACGCGTGCCCAGCAGTTCACCGGGTCCGCGGATCTCCAGGTCTTTTTGCGCAATCACAAAACCGTCGTTGCTGTCGCGCAGCACCTGCAACCGCATCTGGGCGGTTTTCGAGAGCGGCGCTTTGTAGAGCAGAACGCAGTGGGACGCTACCGCGCCACGGCCGACGCGCCCGCGAAGCTGGTGGAGCTGGGCAAGGCCAAGGCGCTCCGGGTTTTCGATGATCATCAGGCTGGAGTTAGGCACATCCACGCCCACTTCGATGACCGTGGTCGCGACCAGCAAATGCAGCTCGCCCTGTTTGAACGACTGCATCACCGCCTGCTTTTCAGCGGGCTTCATGCGTCCGTGAACCAGACCCACGTTTAGCTCCGGCAGGGCGAGCTTTAACTCTTCCCACGTGGCTTCGGCAGCCTGCGCTTCCAGCAGTTCCGACTCTTCAATCAGGGTACAAACCCAGTAGGCCTGACGCCCTTCGTGGGTGCAGGCGTTGCGCACGCGGTCGATGATATCGCTGCGACGCGTGTCAGGAATGGCAACCGTCGTGACCGGCGTACGGCCCGGGGGGAGTTCGTCGATGGTGGAGGTATCCAGATCGGCGTAAGCCGTCATCGCGAGCGTGCGCGGGATCGGCGTGGCGGTCATGATCAGCTGATGCGGGTGGAAGCCCTGCTGCAGTCCCTTTTCCCACAGCGCCAGACGCTGATGCACGCCGAAGCGGTGCTGTTCATCGATAATCACCAGCGCAAGGCCGTTGAACTGCACCTGCTCCTGGAAGATAGCGTGCGTGCCGACAATCATCTGCACCTGCCCGCTGGCGATGGCTTCCTGCTGCGCAAGGCGCGCTTTGCCCTTTTGTTTTCCTGCCAGCCAGCCTACTTCAATCCCCAGCGGCGCGAACCAGGCGCGGAAATTGTTGGCGTGTTGTTCCGCCAGCAGCTCGGTCGGCGCCATTAACGCGACCTGTTTACCGTGGGCAATGGCGCGCAGGGCTGCAAGGGCGGCAACCAGCGTTTTACCGGAGCCTACATCGCCCTGTACCAGGCGCATCATCGGCACGTCGAGCGCCATATCGCGTTCAATCTCGGCGGTGACGCGCGCCTGCGCACCGGTGGGTTTAAACGGCAGAGAGGCCAGCAGCTTATCTTTGAGCGCATCATTCTGGCTTAACGGCTGAGCGTGGAAACGCTGCGCGCCAGCGCGAAGCGCCAGCATGCTCAGGTTATGCGCCAGCAATTCCTCAAGGATAAGACGCTGTTGGGCAGGGTGTTTGCCGCTTTCCAGGTCGCTGAGCTGCAGCGTGGGCGGCGGGCGGTGCAGGGTGCGCAGCGCCTCGGGCAGGCTCATCATGCCCTGCGCCAGCTCGGGTGGCAGCAGCTCGGTAATGGCGCAGGAGTCCAGCAGCTCCAGCGCCTGATCGGTAAGCTTACGCAGCGTCGCCTGCTTGATGCCTTCGGTCGTCGGGTAAACCGGGGTAAGTGTCTCCTGCAGTTCCGGCGTGCTGAGATCGCCCTGCACGCGGTACTCGGGGTGGATCATCTCTGCGCCGTACTTCCCGCGTTTGGCTTCGCCCTAGGCCAGCACCCTGCGGACTGTCGCCAGGCTGTTTTTCATCGCCGCGCTGAAGTTGAAGAAACGCATGGTGAGAATGCCGGTGCCGTCGCTGATCTGGCAGGTCATCATCCGGCGTCCGCCGAAGGTGATGTTGCAGTTCAGGACTTCGCCTTCAACGGTGGCGTAAATGGCGGGAAGGAGATCGCCAATCTTATAAAGCTGGGTGCGGTCTTCATAACGCAGGGGGAGGTGAAGCAGGAGATCCTGCACGGTGTGCAGGCCAATTTTGGCCAACTTACTGCTTTGCGCCGCGCCCACGCCCGTCAGGCTGTTGAGCGGGATAGCATCCAGCAGGCGGCCTTTCATCGCTTACCCGGCGTACTGCATGGTGGCCCACCACTCGGCATCGGCTTCAATTTCGCCCTGCGCGTTGACGTGGGGGTAAGGCAATTTTTTCTGCTTCGCAACGCGAGCCAGCACCGGATAACCGCCTTCAAACAGCAGGCGCTGCTGTTCATCTTCCGGCAGCATGCTGTTGCTACGCTCGTACATGCCGGCGTTCTGACGCTGGCGCTGCGCTTCATACAGAATGAGCGCGGACGCCACGGAGACATTGAGAGACTGGACCATGCCGATCATTGGAATGATGATGTCCCGATCCGCCAGATCCAGCGCTTCCTGTGAGATCCCGGTTTTCTCCTGACCCATCAAAATGCAGGTCGGGCGAGTGTAGTCGATCTCGCGAAAATCCACGGCTTTAGCGGACAGGTTAGTGGCAAGGATCTGCATCCCGCGCCCTTTCAGGTGCGAAACGGCATCGCCAATTGTCTGGTGAGATTTGACGGAAACCCAGCTGTTACTGCCTGCCGCCGCCGAGACCATGGTGCGCATCCGGTGACCCGGCCAGACGGCGTGCACTTCATGCACACCGACGGCATCGGCGGTACGGACGATAGCAGAGACGTTATGCGGTTTATGGACCTGCTCCATGCAGACCGTCAGGTCAGGCTGACGCCTGGCGAGCATTTCGCATATCCGCGCGTAACGTTGTGAATTCATACCACTAGTTTCGGTTACGGGTGACTTTAATCACGTCCGGCATGACGCGGATCTTGCGCATGATATTCGCCAGATGCACGCGGTCGCGGGCGGTCAGACGAATAAAGGCGCTGTACACGCGGCCATCTTTTTCTTCCGTATTCAGGCTTTGAATATTGGAAGAGGCCGTGTTGATCGCTGCCGTCAGGTTCGCCAGGGCACCCTGATGGTTGAACATATCCACCTTAATCTCGGTGATAAATTCCTGCGCCGTCTCTTTATCCCACTCGACCGCCATAAACTTCTCGGCTTCTTTCTGGTAGCCACGAATGTTACGACAGGATTCGTGGTGGATAACCAGCCCTTTACCCGGGCTGACGTGCGCAATAATCGGGTCGCCTGGAATTGGACGGCAACATTTTGCGAAGGTGATCAGCACCCCGTCCGCGCCTTTGATTGGCAGATGAGCATGGCCGGATGCGCCTGGCGCAGAAGGTATTGCTTCGCCCTGCTGCAGGTTTTTCGCCACCACGACGCTCATGGCGTTGCCCAGACCAATTTCCGCCAGCAGATCGTCAAGAGACGTGAGCTTCATACGGTCGAGCTCGCGCTGGATATGCTCCGGTGGGATCTCAGCCAGCTTACGGCTGCCGCCCAACGCGTGGTTGAGCAGACGACGCCCCAGGCTGACGGAATCATCACGCTTGAGGTTTTTCAGCAGCTGGCGGATTTTAGCGCGCGCTTTGGAGCTCACGACAAAGTTCAGCCAGGCCGCGTTCGGACGTGCGCCCGGCGCGGTAATAATTTCCACCGTCTGGCCGCTGGCGAGCGGCTGAGACAGCGGGTAAGGCTGTCTGTCGACGCGCGCGCCCACGCAGGCATGGCCGATATCGGTATGCACGGCGTAAGCGAAGTCGACCGGCGTTGCACCCGCAGGGAGTTCGACAATGCGACCTTCGGGGGTGAAAACGTAAATCTCATCCGGGAAGAGATCGGATTTCACGCTCTCGATAAATTCAAACGAGCTGCCCGCACTCTGCTGAAGTTCCAGCAGGCTCTGCATCCAGCGCTGGGCGCGGATTTGTGCGGTCGTGCTGCTTTCGCCACCGTGCTCTTTATAGGCCCAGTGCGCGGCAACACCCATCTCAGCCATCTGGTCCATGTCTTCGGTGCGAATTTGCACCTCAACAGGCACGCCGTGCGGCCCGATCATCGAGGTGTGCAAAGATTGATAGCCGTTCGCTTTTGGAATGGCGATGTAATCTTTCATGCGCCCCGGACGCGGCTTGTAGAGGCTGTGCATCTGCCCCAGCACGCGATAACAGGTGTCCGAGTCGTGGACAATGACGCGGAAGGCGTAGATATCCATGATCGAGTGAAAACGCTGCTCTTTGAGCACCATTTTGCAGTAGATGGAGTACAGGTGTTTCTCGCGACCGCTGACGCGGCACGGAATTCCCGCTTCCTGCAAGCGCCCTTCGATTTCAGAGAGGATCTTTTGAATCATCTCCTTACGGTTGCCGCGTGCGGCTTTCACCACCTCTTTAATCACGCGATAGCGATTCGGGTACAACGCTTCAAAACCCAGCTCTTCCAGCTCGGTTTTAATGTGGTGAATACCTAAACGGTGCGCCAGCGGACTGTAGATTTCGAGGGTTTCACGGGCAATGCGGCGACGTTTATCCGGGCGAAGTGAGCCCAGCGTGCGCATGTTGTGGGTGCGGTCAGCGAGTTTGATGAGAATGACGCGGATATCCTGCACCATCGCCATAATCATCTTGCGGAAGTTTTCGGCTTGCGCCTCTTTCTTGTCGCGGAAATTCAGCTTATCAAGCTTAGAGACCCCTTCCACCAGTTCGGCAACGCTTTTGCCAAACAGCTGTTCCATGTCCTGGTAAGTGGCAGGGGTATCTTCAATCACGTCGTGCAGCAGCGCGGCCATCAGCGTTTCGTAGTCGAGTTTCATCTCGGCCAGAATACAGGCCACCGCTACCGGGTGCGTGATGTAGGGTTCACCGCTTGAACGTGTCTGGCCCTCGTGAGCGTCACGTGCAACGAGATACGCCTGCTGAAGACGCTTAATCTGGTCTTCAGGCAGGTAGATTTGAATCAGTTGATTCAGGCTTTCAAACAGATACAAGGGCGACCCGCAGGTTTAATTAACGACGACCTTCAGCAATAGCGGTTACGGCCTGCAGTTCTGCGGCTTCTTGCTCTTGCTGCTCCTGGCGCTCACGCACGTCGAGGATCTGGTTGTTGATCAGACCTTCTTCGATTTCGCGAAGTGCAATAACGGTGGTTTTATCGTTTTCTTCCGGTACCAGCGGATCTTTACCGCCTACCTGCATCTGACGAGCGCGACGCGCGGCGACCAGCACCAGGTCAAAACGGTTACCAATTTTCTCTACAGCGTCCTGAACAGTTACGCGTGCCATACTTAAAATGCTCCACAGGTGAAGAAATGACTGGGCATGATACTGAAAGTGGGTTCAGTCTGCCAACAGTTTGGTGATTAATGCGTCATGTCGCTGCTTCTGGCGGCTCATACGCAGACGTTCTGCACGAAGAATGGTTTTGAGATCGCTCAGTGCGGCATCAAAATCATCATTCACAATAAGGTAATCATATTCCGCGTAATGGCTCATTTCTGCAACAGCCTGTTCCATACGCTTTGCGATGACTTCTTCGCTGTCCTGACCGCGGCCACGCAGGCGGCGATCCAGCTCATCTTTCGATGGTGGTAAAATAAAGATACTGCGCGAGTCAGGCATTTTCTTGCGAATTTGCTGTGCACCCTGCCAGTCGATATCCAGGAACACATTCACGCCCGTGGCCAGAACCTGCTCAATGGTTTCACGCGAGGTACCGTAGTAATTACCGAATACTTCCGCATGTTCAAGAAACGCGTCTCTGCCGATCATCGCTCTGAACTCGTCGTGATCCACAAAGAAATAGTGTTCGCCGTGCACTTCACCCGGACGCGGTTGACGCGTGGTGTGAGAAACAGAAACCTGTGTGTCGTACAACGGTTGGGTTTTTAACAGTGCCTGAATAAGGCTGGATTTACCCGCGCCACTAGGGGCAGAAACAATATAAAGCGTGCCTTGAGCCATGAGAGTCTTTTGTATGTGTTAACGAAGAAGTCCTACATACGGGCTTATTATACACGTCACTGCCGTGTGACGTAGCCTTTGTCACACTTTTTCCCCTGGATTATTGAATTTTGCGTGCCGTTTTCAGGTTTTATCTGTGGTTTTCAGCAACCCAAAGAAATACCGGATAGCGTCTCGCATTGTGAGTCGTTGCCGTTAGCGTTGTTTCTGGCATCGGGATATACCTCCTGCAACACAAAGGAGGGGTAGCAATGTGGCGATGGATAAGCGGGTTAATGCTCTTGTGGAGTGGCTATGGCGCGGCGGTGTGCCCGGTCTGGTCGCAGGCAAAAGCTGAGAAAGAGATGGCGTCGTTAAGCGCGCAAATCAAACGCTGGGATGACGCTTACTGGAAGCAGGGCGTGAGCGAGGTCAACGACGAAGTTTACGACCAGCTTAACGGGCGCTTAATGCAGTGGCAGCACTGTTTTGGCAGTGAGCCTTCAGAGGAGAAACTCCCTGCGCTGGTGGGAAGCGTAAAACATCCTGTTGCCCATACGGGCGTACATAAAGTGGCCAGCAAAGAGGAGTTGAGACAGTGGATGCGTGCGCGACAGCATCTGTGGATGCAGCCCAAAGTTGACGGTGTGGCGGTAACGCTGGTCTATCGTGACGGAACGTTAACCCAGGCCATCAGTCGTGGTGATGGCCTGAAAGGGGAAGACTGGACCGGGAAGGTGCGTTTGATCCCGACTATTCCGCAAAAGCTTACCGGCAAGCTCGCGAACAGCGTCTTACAGGGCGAGCTTTTCTGGCTAAGCGACAATCACATTCAGCGGCAGATGGGCGGGATGAACGCTCGCGCAAAGGTGGCGGGGGCGATGATGCGGCAAAAGGATAACTCAGTTTTGAGCAAGATCGGCGTGTTCATCTGGGCCTGGCCGGATGGGCCGAAAGATATGCAGACATCTTTAGCTGAACTGTCTCAGGCCGGTTTTACGCTGTCGGCACGGTATACGCTACCCGCCGATTCTGTTGATGCCGTCGAGAAACAGCGCGCCGCCTGGCACGTAACCGGATTACCCTTTGCCACGGATGGCATTGTGGTGCGTTCGGAGGATGCGCCCGCAGGGGAAGGCTGGTTACCGGGCGAAGGCAACTGGCTGGTTGCGTGGAAATATGCGCCTGCAGCCCAGGTGGCCGAGGTGAGTGATATTCATTTTTCCGTGGGGCGAACGGGCAAAATGTCCGTTGTAGCCGCACTGGAACCTGTGCAACTGGACGATAAACAGGTACGGCGGGTGAGTCTGGGCTCGGTGGAGCGCTGGCAGAGGCTGGATATTGCCTCAGGGGATCAGATACAGGTCAGCCTGGCCGGGCAGGGTATTCCCCGGTTTGATAAGGTGGTCTGGCGCGGGACGGACAGACATAAACCCGAGCCTCCAGCCTCGCGTTATCATGCGCTGAGCTGTTTCTATGCTTCTCCGGAATGTATGGAACAGTTCTTTGCCCGACTGACCTGGCTCAGCTCAAAGCAGGTACTTGATATTGAAGGATTAGGCGAGTCAGGGTGGCGCACCCTCTGGCAGGCACATCATTTTGAACACCTCTTTTCGTGGCTGTTATTAACGCAGGCGCAAATGCAGGCTACGCCTGGGTTTTCCTCCGCGCGCGGGCGGGCGCTCTGGCATCGATTTAATCTGGTGCGCGAGAAGCCATTTATTCGCTGGCTCATGGCATTGGGTGTTCCGCTGACACAGGCTTCGCTGAAGGCGATGGGGAACGTAACCTGGCAGACGTTGAGCGAACGTAACGCAAAGGACTGGCAAAGCCTGCCGGGAACGGGAGAGAGGAAGGCGCGACAAATTGTTGTCTGGATGGACTCGCCTCAGATTGATGTGCTGGCGAAATGGCTCGCTGGACAGCACATCAACGGGTTCTGAAGCTAGTGGGCGCTGTGTTTGTAATGAAACACGGGCAGTCCGAGCTTCAGACGCAGCGCCAGCATGCGGGCTGTAAAGCCAAACAGCAGTGTCGAGATGACCACCACATCATGGTTCGAAACGTAATGCTGCAGAGCGATATAGAGTACCGCTGCTGCAAAAGAGATACCGGCGTACAGCTCTTTTTGAAAGACCAGAGGAATGCGCTTGCAGAACATATCGCGCAGCACACCGCCGAATACGCCCGTGACCACGGCGGCAATGGTAGCGATAACAGGTCCTTCCCCCATATCCAGCGCGATTTGCGCCCCGATAATCGAGAAAACCACCAGACCTAAAGCGTCAAGGACTAAAAACAGGCGGCGAAGATGGGGCATGACGGGCGCCACTATGGTTGTTAACACGGCAGCTGTCGCCACGATAATGACGTACTCGGGGTGTTTGACCCAGCCAAGCGGATAATGTCCCAGCAGAATATCGCGTACCGAGCCGCCGCCCAGCGCGGTCGCTGTAGCAATAATGATCACGCCGAAGGTGTCCATACGGCGACGTCCGGCAGCAAGTGCGCCGGTCATGGCTTCTGCGGTGATGCCAATGAGATAAAGGATGTGAAGCAGCATATTTCCTCCGGTGTGAACGCGGGGGAGGTTAGCGATTTGTGCGCAAGATCACGATTGAGTTTTTCTAAGGCGACTCCGTTTCCCCTATAAATTTTTATCAAGTTATGTTGAATAGGCTTGATGAAAGGCGGTGACGCGCAAAATCAGGTGCCGGAATGGATTAGAAATAATAATGGGTGGTGCCGTCGACACCACCCGATAAGGCATTATTCAATATTCTGTATCTGCTCGCGCATTTGCTCAATCAGTACTTTCAACTCAATCGCTGAATTCGTCACTTCCGCATTGATCGACTTAGACGCAAGAGTGTTCGACTCGCGGTTGAACTCCTGCATCATAAAGTCCAGACGGCGGCCTACCGCTTCCTTTTTCTTCAGAATGTTGTAGGTCTCTTTAACGTGCGCTTCCAGACGGTCCAGCTCTTCAGCGACATCAATACGTTGCGCCATCAGCACCAGCTCTTGTTCCAGACGGGTGTTTTCCAGCTGAACTTCTGCCTCTTCCAGTTTGGCGACCAGGCGCTCGCGCTGCCACTGCAGCACTTCCGGCATATGGGTGCGAACCTTAGCCACTTCCGCACTCACGCCTTCAAGGCGCTGCTCAATCATCGCTTTAAGCGCCTGACCTTCGGTTTCGCGGGCAACGATAAAGTCATCCAGCGTGCCGTCGAGGGCGGCCAGAATTTCAGCGGCAATCGCGTCCAGATCCTGCTCGCCGGCGGCCATGACGCCAGGCCAGCGCAGAATATCAACCGGGTTGATTTCGCCTTCATCGCTCTGCATTTTGACCCAGTTCGCCGCATTCACGAGCTGTTTCGCCAGTTTTTCGTTGAGGATCAGCTCGCCCTGTGCGCTGGCATCAGGCTCAAAGCGCAGGTTACATTCCACTTTACCGCGCGTCAGACGCGTACGGATACGCTCGCGAACAACAGGCTCAAGGCTGCGGAACTGCTCCGGCATACGGAAATACGTTTCCAGGTAACGCTGGTTTACCGAGCGCATTTCCCATGTAGCGCTACCCCAGCTACCCTTGATTTCACGCCGGGCGTAGGCGGTCATACTGCGGATCATAGACATTCCCGTTTTTAAAGGAGAGATGGGGGGATTATAGCTTTCGGGGGCTTCTCAGGATAGGAATAAGCGTCCTTTATCCGTATAATGCGCAGCCACATTCGTTTCAAGCCGGAGAATCCATCATGCGTCCATCAGGTCGTAGCGCCAATCAGGTGCGTCCCGTCACCCTGACCCGTAACTATACAAAACACGCTGAAGGCTCCGTGCTGGTTGAGTTTGGTGACACCAAAGTGCTGTGTACCGCATCCATCGAAGAAGGCGTTCCGCGCTTCCTGAAAGGTCAGGGCCAGGGCTGGATCACCGCCGAGTACGGCATGCTGCCGCGCGCGACCCATACCCGTAACGCCCGTGAAGCGGCGAAGGGTAAGCAGGGCGGTCGTACCATGGAAATTCAGCGTCTGATCGCGCGTGCGCTGCGCGCCGCCGTTGATCTGAAAACCCTCGGCGAATTCACGATTACCCTGGACTGCGACGTGATTCAGGCCGATGGTGGCACGCGTACGGCCTCTATTACCGGCGCCTGTGTAGCGCTGGCCGATGCTCTGAACAAGCTGGTTGCTGCCGGTAAGCTGAAAACCAATCCAATGAAAGGCATGGTTGCGGCGGTCTCCGTAGGCATCGTTAACGGTGAAGCGCTTTGCGATCTGGAATACGTTGAAGATTCCGCTGCAGAGACAGACATGAACGTGGTGATGACCGAAGACGGTCGCATCATTGAGGTGCAGGGCACGGCAGAAGGCGAGCCGTTCACCCACGAAGAGCTTCTCTCCCTGCTGGCGTTGGCCCGAGGGGGAATCGAATCCATTGTCACGACGCAGAAAGCGGCGTTAGAAAATTGATTTTAAAGGCGACCAATGAGTCGCCTTTTTTTTGCCTGTAAGACAGAAAAACCAAAGGAGCTAATCCATGAAATCGTATCAGCGCCAGTTTATTGAGTTTGCGCTTAACAAGCAGGTACTTAAGTTTGGCGAATTTACGCTGAAATCCGGGCGTAAAAGTCCTTATTTCTTCAACGCCGGGCTGTTTAATACCGGGCGCGATCTGGCACTGTTAGGCCGTTTCTATGCC
Source organism: Enterobacter sp. HMSC16D10 (assembly GCF_001807145.1). Classification (NCBI taxonomy): domain Bacteria; kingdom Pseudomonadati; phylum Pseudomonadota; class Gammaproteobacteria; order Enterobacterales; family Enterobacteriaceae; genus Enterobacter; species Enterobacter sp. HMSC16D10. The sequence continues at coordinate 30,435 of NZ_KV787893.1, read as the reverse complement.
GAAGCGCTTGTGGATTCCGGGATTGATTTTGACCTGCTGTTTGGCCCGGCCTATAAGGGAATTCCGATTGCGACCACTACCGCGGTGGCGCTGGCGGAACATCATGATCGCGACGTGCCGTACTGCTTTAACCGCAAAGAAGCCAAAACCCACGGTGAAGGCGGGAATCTGGTCGGCAGCGCGCTGCAGGGCCGCGTCATGCTGGTGGACGACGTGATCACCGCGGGCACGGCAATCCGCGAATCAATGGAGATTATCCAGGCCAACGGTGCAACGCTGGCTGGCGTGTTGATTTCGCTGGATCGTCAGGAGCGTGGTCGCGGAGAAATTTCCGCCATTCAGGAAGTGGAGCGGGATTACAGCTGCACTGTGACGTCAATAATCACCCTGAAAGATCTGATTGCGTATCTGGAAGAGAAGCCTGAGATGGCGGACCATCTGGCAGCGGTAAAAGCGTATCGCGAAGCGTTCGGGGTTTAAGTGCATTGCCCGGTGGTGTTGTGCTTACCGGGCCTACCCGTTCGTAGGCCGGATAAGGCGAAGCCGCCATCCGGCGATGGCGTTACTGTAATTGTGCCGCCACTAACGGCCAGCGGGCGTCAAAATCGTCCGTTGGACGGTATTTGAACTCGCTGCGCACGAAGCGGGAAAGCATCCCTTCACAAAACGCCAGAATCTGGCTCGCCAGCAGCGTTTCATCAATGCTGTATCCTTCACCCTCACGCATTTTCTTCTCGCGCAGCACCTGGCGCAGCTGCGCTTCAATGCGTTCGAAAAGCTGGTTAATGCGGCCCTGGAGTCTGTCCTGCTCAAACATCAGCGCGTGGCCGGTCAGGATACGGGTTAAGCCCGGATTGCGTTCACCGAAGCCCAGGATTAACAGCACTATCAGACGCAGACGCGCGGTAGTGTCTTTTTCGTCTTTCAGAATCAGGTTGATGCGCGTGATCAGGCTGTCTTCAATAAACTCGATCAGACTGTCGAACATCCGGGTCTTGCTCGGAAAATGACGGTACAGCGCCGCCTCAGACACGCCTACGGAGGCGGCCAGTTTAGCGGTGGTGATGCGTTGACTGCCATCGCTGGATTCAAGCATCAGAGCCAGAGATTGAAGTATTTCTTCGCGACGATTCCTTTTCGCGGTTTGTTTTTCTGCCATGTTACAAAATACCCCTGAAAATAAGCACTTGCCAGGCTGGCATCCACACAGCGACCGCAAACGGACGTTTGCGGTTTGTTATTGCATTATGACGCTGTGAGATACGTGTTTGTCGGGCCGTTACTTGCGCCCGGAATGGCCGAAGCCGCCTTCGCCACGGTCGGTGGCGTCAAAGTCTGCCACCAGGTTAAATTCTGCCTGTACCACCGGTACAAAGACCATCTGTGCGATACGCTCGCCCGGTTCAATGGTGAAGCTGTCCTGACCACGGTTCCAGACGGAGACCATCAGTTGACCCTGATAGTCGGAGTCGATCAGGCCCACCAGGTTACCCAGCACAACGCCGTGCTTATGGCCCAGGCCAGAACGCGGCAGGATAACCGCTGCCAGCGACGGGTCAGCAATGTGAATCGCCAGGCCAGTCGGAACCAGGGTCGTGGCACCCGGAGCCAGTTCTACGGCGTCATCGAGACAGGCGCGCAGGTCAAGACCGGCAGAGCCGGAGGTGGCATAGGTTGGCAGCGGGAATTGCTCGCCAACACGCGGGTCCAGAATCTTAACGTCGATTTTTTTCATCATAACGGGTAACGATCTCGTCGAGTAAATGTTGGCCCAGGAGTTCCTTGCGCTCAAGCGGTAAGACTTTATCTCCATCCTGCCAGAAAAGGTGCAGTGCGTTGCTGTCGCTGTTAAATCCTTGTGTGGCCAGCGATACGTCGTTCGCGCAAATCAAATCGAGGTTTTTGCGGGTACGTTTTTGCCGGGCATATTCTTCCACATTATTCGTTTCTGCGGCAAACCCAACAACGTATGGCCGGTGGCTTTTTAATGCGGCGACACCGGCAACAATGTCCGGGTTTTTCACCATTTTTAGTGTTAATTCATCGCCTTGCTTTTTAATTTTAGCCTCGGCGATCGTCTCAGCACGATAGTCTGCAACGGCCGCACAGCCGATAAAAATCTGCTGGCTTTGCGCATGTGCCTGCACGGCGGCTTCCATCTCCAGCGCGGTGGTAACGTCAATTCGCTTCACACACGCAGGGGTAGGCAGAGAGACCGGGCCGCTCACCAGCGTGACGTTCGCACCACGCTTCGCGGCGGCAGCGGCAATCGCAAAGCCCATTTTGCCGGAACTGTGGTTGGTGATGTAGCGCACCGGATCCAGCGGCTCGCGCGTGGGGCCCGCGGTAATCATGATGTTGAGATGTTGCAGATCGTTGACAGGCGAAAAGTGGGCTGCGGCCATATCAACAATCGTCAGCGGCTCAAGCATGCGGCCCGGGCCAACATCGCCGCAGGCCTGGCTACCGCTGTCCGGACCCCAGATAAGCAGGCCGCGTGAGGCCAGGGTCTCAAGATTGTGCTGCGTAGCCGCGTTACGGTACATCTGCTGGTTCATGGCAGGCACGACGGCAACAGGCGCAGGTGTGGCCAGACAAATGGTGGAGACCAGGTCGTTTGCCATACCGGCCGCTACCCGGGCGATTAAATCAGCCGTGGCGGGGGCGAGGATAACCAGGTCTGCCCATTTCCCAAGCTCAATATGGCCCATCGCGGCTTCGGCGGCCGGATCGAGCAGGCTGTCAGATACCGGGTATCCTGAAACGGCCTGCAGGCTCAGAGGAGTGATAAAGGCTTTACCGCCTTCGGTTATCGCGACCCGTACATCTGCCCCGCGCTCGCGCAGACGACGCACCAGCTCCGGCGCTTTGTAGGCAGCAATACCGCCGCTCACGCCAAGAACGATTTTTTTACCGGCCAGGCTCATCATGATTCTTTCCTGTTGGGGTTCACCAGAGAGCGGGCATTTTATCACAATCCCCAAAACGGGGTGATTTTGTCCTTCGACCACTTTGCGAGGCGCTACGCAAGAACGCAACGTGGTCGTCGAGTGCCTGACAGGCCTGTGGCAGCATGCGGTTAAAAAAGGGAGAAAGAGCATGGAAGAAGAGGATGAGCCGCTGCTGCCGCGCGAAAAACTGCTGCGCTATGACGTCACCCTGTTAAAAGATGATGAACTGCTGGCGCTCTTTTTACGTACCGGAACGCCCGGTAAAACGGTATTTACGCTGGCAAAAGAGCTGATCGTACATTTCGGTTCTCTGCACGGTTTGCTGACCGCCGAACTGGCGCAGTTTAAGCACGTAGAAGGGATCGGTGTGGCGAAATATGCCCAGTTGCGGGCCATTGCTGAACTTGCCCGCCGTTTTTACAATGTCCGCATGGAGAAGGACGATCCGATCCTGACGCCAGCGATGACGCGTGAATACCTGCAAAGTCAGTTAACCGATATCGAGCGCGAGATCTTTATGGTGATCTTTGTCGATAACAGAAACCGGGTACTGAAACATAGCTGCCTCTTTGCCGGCACGTTAAGCCACGTTGAGGTGCATCCGCGAGAAATTGTGCGGGAAGCGATAAAAGTGAATGCAGCGGGCGTGATCCTCGCGCATAATCACCCCTCAGGCTGTGCAGAACCGAGCAGAGCGGACAAAGAAATCACCGAGCGCATTATCAAATGCTGTCAATTCATGGACATTCGTGTGCTGGACCATCTGATAATTGGCCGCGGAGAGTACATTTCTTTTGCAGAACATGGCTGGATTTAGGCTATTTCTCGCGATCCATCGGGATCTTTGTCTGTTCGGGACTTGAGCACACCGCCGAGTCAGCGTATACTACGCCACCTTTGAGAATCTCGGGTTTGGCATTTGGGCCTGGCAATCGAGAGTTCACTTAGAACTATGCGATGACCGGGCTGTAAAGCCTGACGAGGCGCCGATACCCCATACGAAGCTCGAGCTAATTTGATTTTTGGAGAATAGACATGTCCCGAGTCTGCCAAGTTACTGGCAAGCGTCCGGTGACCGGTAACAACCGTTCCCACGCACTGAACGCGACTAAACGCCGTTTCCTGCCGAACCTGCACTCTCACCGTTTCTGGGTTGAGAGCGAGAAGCGTTTTGTCACCCTGCGCGTATCTGCTAAAGGTATGCGTGTAATCGATAAGAAAGGCATCGATACAGTTCTGTCTGAACTGCGTGCCCGTGGCGAAAAGTACTAAGTACTTAAAGAGGAAATAAATCATGGCTAAAGGTATTCGCGAGAAAATCAAGCTGGTTTCTTCTGCTGGTACAGGTCACTTCTACACCACCACGAAGAACAAACGTACTAAGCCGGAAAAACTGGAACTGAAAAAATTCGATCCAGTTGTACGCCAGCACGTACTGTACAAAGAAGCTAAAATCAAATAATTTTAGTCTCCTTGTATCGAAAAACCCCGCAACTGCGGGGTTTTTTGCATTCTGTATCTCAACGGAGGAACCATGCCTGAATTACCTGAGGTAGAAACCAGCCGTCGCGGCATTGAGCCCCATCTGGTCGGCGCGACGATTCTTCACGCGGTTGTCCGTAACGGGCGTCTGCGCTGGCCGGTGTCCGATGAGATCCATGCCCTGAGCGATAAACCCGTCCTTAGCGTGCAGCGCCGCGCGAAATACCTGCTGCTGGAGCTGCCCGACGGCTGGATCATTATCCACCTGGGGATGTCCGGGAGCCTGCGCGTTCTTACCGAAGAACTGCCTGCGGAAAAGCACGACCACGTCGATCTGGTGATGAGCAACGGCAAAGTGCTGCGTTACACCGATCCACGGCGCTTTGGCGCGTGGCTGTGGACGAAGGAGCTGGAAGGGCATAACGTGCTGGCGCATCTGGGCCCGGAGCCGCTCTCAGACGCGTTTAACGCGGAATACCTCAAGGCGAAGTGTGCGAAGAAGAAAAGCCCGATTAAGCCCTGGCTGATGGATAACAAGCTGGTGGTCGGCGTGGGGAATATCTACGCCAGCGAATCGCTGTTTGCGGCCGGGATCCACCCCGATCGGCTGGCCTCGTCGCTGTCGGCGCAGGAGTGCGAGCTGCTGGTCCGGGTGATTAAAGCCGTATTGCTGCGCTCGATTGAGCAGGGGGGGACAACGTTGAAGGACTTCCTGCAAAGTGACGGCAAGCCGGGCTATTTTGCCCAGGAGCTGCAGGTGTATGGCCGTAAGGGCGAACCGTGCAGAGTCTGCGGCACACCCATTATTGCCACGAAGCACGCCCAGCGCGCCACGTTCTACTGCCGTCAGTGCCAGAAATAGGGCTACTTGAGCTTTTCCATCAACGCCTGGTGGACGTTAACCGGCAGGAAATGGGTTACGTCCCCGTGATGGCGCGCCACCTCTTTCACCAGCGTGGACGAGATAAACGACCACTCTTTGGAGGGCATCAGGAATACGCTCTCCAGTTCCGGCATCAGGTGGCGGTTCATGTGCGCCAGCTGCATCTCATATTCGAAGTCTGCCACCGCGCGTAAACCGCGGATCAGAATGTTCGCCTGCTGGGCGCGGGCGAAGTTCGCCATCAGGTCGCTAAATCCGACAACCTCAACATTCGGCAGGTGCGAAATGGCATCGGTGGCGAGCTGGACGCGCTCGTGGAGGTCAAACATCGGCTTTTTGCTGGGGCTGGCGGCAATGGCCAGGATCACCTTGTCAAACATGCACGCCGCACGGGTGATGATATCAAGATGACCGTTGGTGATCGGATCGAAGGTACCCGGATAAATCGCTTTTGTGCTCATGGCTCACGTTTTCTCTGAGTAGCCGCGGCAGAGCGCCCACAGCTCGGTGTATTTGTTGAAAGTATACTGGGCATTGACTACCGCAAGTAACCAGCCCTGCTTACCGTCCAGCACGCCACCACGCAGCAGCAGCGTTTTCAGGAACGCGCCCAGCGTGTGGGTGAATATTCCGGTCAGCGAGGCCTTCTTGCCGCGCTGGTGACGCTCCTGCGCCCATGCGGTGGCATAGTTGAGCTGTTTGCGCTGGAAGCTTGCGAAATCGCGGCAGGTCAGGTGCAGCAAATCGCCCGTCAGGGGGATGATCTGGGCGTTGTCGCAGGCCAGAGATTCATGCACCAGATTGTCGTTGTACTGATACCGCTCGCGCTCGTAGAGGCGCGTCACGCGGTCAGGATACCAGCCGCTGTGGCGCATAAAACGGCCAAGGAAGTAGTTGCGGCGGGCAATGCTGTATACAGCATCAGGTTGAGGTGAGGAAAGCACCGCCTGAATGGCCTGCTGAAGCTCCGGCGTGATGCGCTCGTCAGTATCGAGCATCAGGACATAATCTCCGGTGGCAAACCCCTGAGCGCGCTGGCGCTGGAGGCCATAGCCTTGCCAGTCAGTATTGATAAAGACTTTTGCGCCCGCTGCCCGGGCAACGTCCACCGTGTTGTCCGTACTTCCGGAATCAAGAATGACTATCTCGTCAGCCCAGGCTACCGACGCCAGGCAGTCCGGAAGCAGGTCGGCGGCGTTTTTGGCGATCATCACGACCGACAGACGCGTTGACATCAGTGGCTCCGCTGGGGCAGGTAAGGTTGCAGAAGTTGCAGCAGACGGGTCAGGGCACCCTGGTTCTGGTGCAGCACTTCGACCGCATGTCGCCCGTACCACAGGCGATAATCTTCGTCAGTCAGAAGGGTTGAGACCTCTTTGACTACCGAATCCGCATCGGTCACGGTAATTAAACCATCGGCCTGCTGTAATTTCGCGCAGATATCTTTGAAGTTAAACGTGTGTGGCCCCATCAGCACCGGAATCGCGTGGGCTGCCGGCTCGAGCGGGTTATGGCCTCCGCGCTCCACCAGGCTGCCGCCGACAAACGCGAGGTCAGCAATGCCGTACAGCAGCATCAGCTCGCCCATCGTATCGCCAATCACCACCTGGGTGCTGCCGGAAGGGATCTCCCCGCTGCTGCGCAGCGTGAAGCTGAAGCCGCCTTTCTGAACCATTTCACGGGCATCTTTAAAACGTTCCGGATGGCGGGGCACGAGGATCAGCAGTAAATCAGGGAAGCTTTCCAGCAGCTTGCGGTGCGCCTGCAGGATGATCTCTTCTTCACCGTCATGGGTACTGGTCGCAATCCAGACCTGACGACGCGGGGCCCACTGGCGGCGAAGCGTGATGGCGCGGGCGGCGAGTTCAGGGGTAACCGAAATATCAAATTTCAGACTGCCCGTCACCGCAAGCTGGTTGCGTTTGAGGCCCAGAGAGATAAAGCGTGCCGCATCTTCTTCATTCTGCGCGGCAATCAGGGTGATCTTGCTCAGCAGGCGGCGCATAAATTTACCCAGCTTGCCGTAACCTTTCGCCGAGCGCTCTGACAGGCGCGCGTTGGCAATCACCAGCGGAATTTTACGGGCATGCAGGGCGGAGATCATGTTCGGCCACAGTTCGGTTTCCATCACAATCACCAGCTTCGGGCGAACGGTATTCAGGAAACGATTCATGGCGCAGGGGAGATCGTAAGGGAGATAGACGTGATGAACGTCTTTGCCGAAAGCGGATAACGCGCGCTCCGAGCCGGTTGGCGTCATCGTCGTGACGGTAATCGGCAGCGACGGGTAGCGGTGACGCAGGGCGCGAACCAGCGGGATCGCCGCCAGCGTTTCACCGACAGAAACGGAATGCAGCAAAATACCGTCCGGTGCGACTTTATTGCGGCAGAAGCCATAGCGTTCAGCCCAGCGTTTACGGTACGCAGGCGCTTTCCGGCTACGAAGCAACAGTCTCAGCCACACCAGTGGCTGAATAATGTAGAGCAGGGCGGTATACAACAATTCCAAGCGATTATCCGTTTTTTTAGTTTCGGCGGGCAAATTCTAAGCATTTGAGCCAGGTAAAGCTATCTCTTATGCCAGATACCGTTTCAGACGGAAATAACGGCGTCCCAGGCGCCAGTGCTGGCGCAGCCCACGGGCGTTTTTCCAGATTAGCGACCAGATCCCGCGGTCAAACAGCTCGCGGATGATTTCACGCTTTTTGCTCTGATCGCCGATGTTGTTAATGGCGTGAAGAATGCCCAGACCCTCTTTGGCAATCTGCCACTGGCAGGCCGGCACATGGCGCACCGCATCCGGGTAACGCTGGTTGATTGCATCCAGCATTTCGAGGATTTTCATGTAGTGGCGGGCGTTGCGCATTCGCGTGTCGTCCGTTCCCGGCGTGTGCGACACCGAGGCCGAGTGGATCAGGTAATCGTAAAAGGTTTCGTCGGTGTACTGCACGCGTTTGGCGGTCAGCAGCACTTCAGTGGTCCAGGGGATATCCTGGTGGCGCAGACCGTGTTCAAAGGTGAAGCCCTGCTCCTTGATGAAAGCATGACGGTAGATATTGAGCCAGGTCACGTGCAGGAACTTTCGTGATGAAAGCGCGCGCTGAAGCCAGGTTGGGCCGTCCAGCACGTCGGTGGACTGCAGCTTGTCGGACGGGAAGATCTTTTTCGACGGGCGTCCGTCGTCGTAGATATAGGTACCGTTGCAGGTCGCGACATCAAGATCGTTCTTTTTGGCCATCTCAAGCAGGCGCGGGTACATGCCCGGATAAATCACGTCGTCGATGTCCGGGAAGGCGACGTATTCGCCCGTTGCCACCGCCAGGCCGGTATTACGCGCGGCCGACACGCCCTGATTGGCCTGATCGATAACTTTGTAGAAGGGGAATTCGCTGGCGTACTGCGCAATGATGGTGGAGGAGCTGTCGCTTGACCCGTCGTTCACAACGACCAGTTCCAGACTGTCCAAATGTTGAGCTTTAATGCTGTCGAAAAATGCATTGAGGAATTTTTCACCGTTATAAACGGCGACCACGAGGCTCAATAAAGGTTTGTCGGACATGCTTTCTCCGTTGTGTTCAGGGCAGGCCACCCAATATGGTGGTACCATTCGCGCTGTATTATATCTGGTGGATACTAAAAACATATGCCTGGAGGGACAAAGATCGTTTCAGGTGGAAAATTAGCGTCACGCGGGCGAGATTTTTAACAGGAAATATATGCATATTGTTCACACTGAAGCAGACGGCGGCAAAGGCGGGCAGCCTCTGCGCATTATCAACGAATCGCTTGGGATGATTCAGCGTGGCCATCAGGTGACTCTCCTTTGTCCGGAAACTGCGCCGCTCCACGCGCTGGCACGCAATGCCGGTTTGACGGTGGTCACGATGCCGTTGAAGCGTAAGAACCTTAAAAACCTGCAGGTGCTGCGTCGCTGGATGAAGGATAACCGTCACTCGATTGACGTCATCAACAGCCATAACTCTGCCGATACCTGGCTGGTGGCGCTGGCGAATCTGACGCTGTCCAACCCTGTACCACTGGTGAGAACCCGTCATGCGTCCGGCGTACCGCGCAACAACTGGACGACCCGCTGGCTCTTCCGCACGGCCTGCGCGCATATCGTGACCACCGGCGAGGCGCTGCGCCATCAGGTGGCAGATATTGGCGTGCCGATGTCCCAGAGTACGTCGGTGCCAAGCGGTGTCGATACACAGCGTTTCCATCCGGGAGATAAGCACCAGGCCCGGGTTCATTGTGGTTTGTCGCAGGACGATTTCTGGCTGGGCGTGGTATCGCATTTGCGCCCGAACAAAGGCCATAGCGTACTGCTGCGCGCCCTGGCGAAAATCGCCAATCCACACATCAAGCTGGCGATTGTCGGCGAAGGTCCGCACAAAGCGACGCTGGAACAGGAAATCACCGCCCTGGGGTTACAGCAGCGCGTGGTCATGGCGGGACATCAATCCGATCCGGAACGCTGGTTCCCGGCCTTTGATATTGCGCTCAGCCCTTCGCACGATATGGAAGGTGTTCCACAGGGCGTGCTGCAATCGTTAGCCACCCGTATTGCCACCATTGCGACGGATGCAGGTGGAACGGGAGATGCGGTGATTAACGGGCAGACGGGAGTGCTGGTCGCGCAGCGCGACGAAAACGCGCTGCACGATGCCATAATGAAACTCTATGACGACTCAGCCCTTCGCGAGACGCTCGCTCAACAGGGATATGACTACCTGAGCACGCACTTTACCCGCGAATGTATGCTGGACGCGATGGAGAAAGTCTTCTCCGATGCCGCTCAGCGCAGCAAATCGCGATAAAGCGCCTGTAGCTCTTTCGCCATTCTGTCCAGGGTGAAGGGCTCGGCGGTTGCACGCGCAGCGGCGGAGTAATCGACACCCTGTTCACGGCCTTTCAGCCACAGCGAGATGGCCTGCTGGTAGCCTTCGCTGTCCAGCGCGTCGCGCACCCAGCCGTTATGACCCTCGGTTATCCACTCCGCCGCGCCGCAGCCGTGGCTGGTAAGCAGCGGCAAACCACAGGCCAGCGCTTCCACGCAGACGTTCGGGAAGGGATCGTAGAGCGTCGGCAGGATAAGGGCATCCGCCGTGCCATAGACTTCACGCACGTTGGCAACGGGGCCCAGGAACTTCACTCGTGAGGAAATCCCCAGCGCCTGCGCCAGCTTTTCGAACTTCCGCGCATGTTTATCGCGGCCGGCAATCAGCAGCCAGACGTCAGGATGCGCCACAATGGCGCGCAGCGCGGTGGCGACGCCTTTACGGCTGAAGCCTGACCCAACATACGCCAGCACCGGTGCGTCAGGAGGAATACCCAGGACATCACGCTGCGAAAGGGCGCGGACCTCAGGGCTAAACTGAACGGTGTCCACGCCGTTGTAGATCACCGTCAGCTTGTCGTCCGGCAGCCCGAAGCGACGCACGATATCATCGCGCACCATCTTCGAATTACAGATCACCTTGCGCAGCTGCGGATGGGTAAACATCTGCGCCTCGGCCTGCAGAATGTAGCGGTGATAGCGGCTCAGAGATTGCGCCCAGCGCGCCAGCGGCGACAGAATGCGACCATATTGCTCAAGCCAGGTGGCGTGAACACCGTCGCCCGCCCGGAAGATGGTTGCTCCCGGTATGCGTTCGTGGCTTTGCACAATATCATACTGCGCAAAATGCGCTGCGGCTTCGACGGCAAAACCGGATTCACGCGCGATGCGATTACGAAACGGCGGATTGACCGTCAGCGTTTTCCAGCCTGCGGCATCCTCCCACTGGCGAGCAATCAGCGTGACATCAAGGGAGGTATCCTGCGCCAGCACGTTTAGCGCACGCGAGACGAAACGCTCTGCGCCACCGTTGGGGTTGTAGGTCTGTCGGACAATCGCCAGCTTCATGCAGGTGTTTCCGTTTCCAGAAGCATCGTATCAATGGCGCTCAGCACCTGCTGTGGGGTGATGGCCGTGATGCAGTCAGAGACACCGCTGTCTCCGCAGCCCGCTTTGCCGCACGGCTGGCAGGTAAACCCGGCAACGATTACGCGATAATTTACCCCCCACGGCGCCCATTTGATGGCGCCGGTAGGGCCAAAGATGGCGACGGTTGGCGTACCGACGGCGCTCGCAAGATGCATTGGCATGGAATCCACGCCGAAGTACACCCGGGCGTGCTTCATGAGCGCGCCCAGCTCTTTCAGGTTCAGCTGACCGCTTAAATCAAAGACCGGCTGGGTGAGGGCTGCGCGCAGCGCGTCCATATAGGCCTTCTCTTCTTTTGACGGCGCGGCGGAGAGGACGATCGGCAGGCCGCGCGCCGCCAGGTTATCAATGGTCGCTGCCAGCTTTTTGATATCCCAGGCCTTAAACATCCAGCGCGAGGTCGGGTGAACCAGAATGTAGGATTTACTCGTGAGCCCAAACCCGGCCAGCTTTTCGGCCACAGAGGCTTCTGCCGCGTCACCGGGCACAAAAAGCGTATGTTTGTCTTCGTCGGACTGCGGATGAATGCCGATCCGGCGCAGGGCATCCAGATTAACCTCCACCATATGACGGCTGTTGTCCTGAATCGCCGGATAGAGTGTGGTGAACGATTTCACCCAGCGGCGACGCGCAAGGCCCCCGCGCTTATCCGGCTTAAAGCCGACGGAGACGCGCGGTTTCAGGCGACGCGCCAGACGCGCGCCGTGCCAGTGTTCGGTCAGGTTAATCAGCACGTCATACTGACGGCCTTTCAGGGTGTTCAGCAGGGCGCGGTAGAGACGGAATTGTTCAAACCAGCCCTTCTTGCGCCAGTTGCGCCCAATAGTGTGCACCTGGTCGATATGCGGGTGGCTGGTCAGCATCGCCTGGGTATCGTCATAAACCAGCGCATCGACTTCCACGTTCGGCCAGTTCTTTTTCAGCACGGTAAAAACCGGCGAGGTAAGCAAAACGTCACCGTGGTGACGAAGCTTAATAATCAGCACGCGCTTTGGCGGGCGCTCCGCTGAGAAAAAATCAGACATAGGCTCTCTCTGCTGCCAGCAAAGGCTCTAATTGCGCAAATACCGCAGCGGCGCTGAGATCGCTCAGCTGCGATGAGTGTTCCGGGCGGCAGATATATTGATTTTTTCCATAGCCGCCGATCAGGCCCGGGTCCGTTGGGCCGTAAAGCGTAATATTAGGACGATCCAGCGCCGCCGTCAGGTGGCTGAGTCCCGTATCCACGGAGACCACAGCCGTCGCGCCTGCCAGCGCCTGAGCGACGCCATCCAGCTTCATGCGCGGCAGAACGTCCACATAATCAAACCCTGCCGCCAGGCGTTTGGCCCGCGCCTCTTCGTGCGGTGCACCCCACGGGAGTTTGATACGCAGTCTCGCACTTGCCAGCAGGCCGATCAGTTCGCGCCAGTGCGCTTCCGGCCAGTGCTTGTCGTCGCGGGTCGTTGCATGAAGGAAAATCAGGTAGGGTGCGTCTGTTTGTTGCGAACCGTGCAAAAAATGCTGCGAAATGGCGTAATCGCCCTGCGTTTCCGGCTTTGCATAGCCAAGACTCTTTGCAAATAGCTCGCGGGTACGTTCCACCGCGTGCTGCTGCTTCGCGATGTGGTGGCGGTGGTTATAGAACAGGCTCGCCAGCGGTTCGCGGGCGGTTTGCCAGTCCATGCCGTGCTTTACGCCGCGCGCCAGTCGCGTCACCAGCGCGGCGCTTTTGACCAGCCCCTGTGCGTCGATGATGGCATCATAACGCTGCGCCTGTACCGCCTCGCGGAAGGTTTTGCGTTCGGCTTTAATCGGGGCAGAGAACCACGCTTTCCGCCAGCGGCGAATCGCCACCGGGATCACGCGGTCGACCGCTTCATGCCAGGTGGGGATCTGCGCGAAGCCCTCTTCCACCACCCAGTCAAAACGAATGCCCGGTACGGCCTGCATGGCGTCCGTCAGTGACGGCAGCGTGTGCAGAACATCGCCCATCGACGAGGTTTTAACGATCAGTACCCGCATTCGTTATCCTTCTTCGCTCAACAGCAGTTCGTTAAGCTCTTCAAGAACGCGCTGCGGGGTAATGTCGATCAGACTCTGATGATAACCTTCAGCGGCATCGCCTTTGCGCACCTTGTGGTAGCCGGTGATCAGGCGAATAACGCGCGCTTTATGGGAAAGCGGAGGCGTAAAGTCCGGGCTGCTTGGCCCATACAGCGCCACCAGCGGACGGTTGAGCGCAGCGGCGACGTGCATCAGGCCTGAATCGTTGGTAACCACAGCGTGGCAGGCAGCAATCAGGATAACCGCCTGCTCAAGCTGCGTTTCTCCCGCCAGGTTGCGGCACCAGGCCTGCTGTTCATTACTGAGCGTCGCGAGAATTTCGTTGCCCGCCTCGTGGTCTTTTGCCGAACCGAACAGGACAATCTGGTAGCCTTCGTCGATCAGCTGTTTCGCCAGCTCTGCATAGTGGTAGTGCGGCCAGCGTTTTGCCGGGCCGAACTCGGCGCCAGGGCAGAAGCCAATCATCGGACGTTCAGCCGAAAGGCCAAACGCGCTGCAGGTCTGGGATTTTTCACCGTCGTTAACCTGAAGCTGGGGCCAGAGCAGCGGCTGCGGCAGGTCTTTCGCGTTGCGCATCACGCCTTTGTCATAGGCCAGCGCCACGTAGCGCTCCACCATTAATGGCCAGGCCGCTTTATCCAGCACGCGTGCATCGTTCAGCAGGCCGTAGCGCATTTCGCCGCGCCAGCCGGTGCGATGCGGAATGCCCGCAAAGAAGGGCACCAGGGCAGATTTAAAGGAGTTGGGCAGAACATACGCGCGATCATAACGCTTCTCGCGCAGGCTATGGCCGAGCTTGCGGCGTTCGCCAATTTCCAGCGCCCCGTGGCCGAGCGGCATCGGGATCGCTTCATTCACTTCCGGCATACGCGATAACAGCGGACGGCACCATGCGGGTGCCATCACGTCGATTATCGCCTGGGGATAGCGCGCCTTGAGCGTGCGATAGAGACTTTGCGACATCATCATGTCGCCCACCCATGACGGGCCGATCACCAGAATCTTCATACTTACGCGTCGCGGTTCAGCCAGGCCATATACTCCGTTACGCCTTCGGCAACGGTTTTGAACGGTTTGTCATAACCCGCTGCGCGCAGGTTAGTCAGGTCAGCCTGGGTGAACGCCTGATAGCGGCCTTTCAGCTTGTCCGGGAACGGAATGTACTCGATGCTGCCTTTTTTGTGGTACGCCAGCGTGGCGTCAGCCACCGCCTGGAAGGACTCTGCGCGGCCGGTACCCAGGTTGAAGATGCCGGACACGCCGTTTTCCCAGAACCACAGGTTTACGGCCGCCACGTCGCCCACGTAAACGAAGTCGCGCTTAAAGCCGTCGCTGCCTTCGAACAGTTTTGGACTTTCACCGTTATTCAGCTGGGTGTTCAGGTGGAACGCCACGCTCGCCATGCTGCCTTTGTGGCCTTCGCGCGGTCCGTAGACGTTGAAGTAACGGAAGCCGACGATCTGCGAGTTCGCTTCTGGCAGAACCTGACGCACATATTCGTCGAACAGGAATTTGGAGTAGCCGTAGACGTTCAGCGGCTGCTCATATTCGCGGGACTCGATGAAGTCCGAGGTGCGCCCGCCGTAGGTGGCGGCAGAAGAGGCATACAGGAACGGAATTTCACGCTCCAGGCAGTAGTGCAGGATCTCTTTGGAATACTGATAGTTGTTGTCCATCATGTACTTGCCGTCCCACTCGGTAGTGGAAGAACACGCACCTTCGTGGAAGATGGCTTCGATCTCGCCGAACTCTTCACCTGCCATAATCTGGATAAGGAAGTCTTCTTTATCCATGTAGTCAGCGATGTTCAGATCCACCAGGTTAACGAACTTGGTGCCGTCTTTCAGGTTGTCAACCACCAGGATGTCGGTGATGCCTTTGTCATTGAGAGCCTTAACAATATTGCTGCCGATAAAGCCTGCGCCGCCGGTAACGATGATCATAACTGTAACCTTTGAAGTGTGGAGCCCGGGGACAATCCCGGACGCTAATGTTTCTATCATATCATTAGTATGGCTGCCCTTCAGCCATTCACCGACATAGCGCAAGGGTACACGTGATTTATGCTGCAAAAACGACAAGAGATGACGTGTCATCTCGTCATGAACTATAGGTTTGGGTAATATGTCCCGAAATTTGCCGAGTCTGGAGAATTGCAATGCGTGGTGATTTTTACAAACAGTTAAACAGCGACCTT
The DNA here is from genome assembly GCF_001807145.1 of Enterobacter sp. HMSC16D10. Taxonomy (NCBI): domain Bacteria; kingdom Pseudomonadati; phylum Pseudomonadota; class Gammaproteobacteria; order Enterobacterales; family Enterobacteriaceae; genus Enterobacter; species Enterobacter sp. HMSC16D10. The sequence goes on along the minus strand of NZ_KV787893.1, from coordinate 14,887 downwards.
GAGACCGCACGTGCGGAAGGGTTGTTCAAGGAAGAGCGTATTATCACGTCTGCACAGCAGGCGGACATCACCGTTGCCGACGGCAGCCATGTGATCAACTTTTGTGCGAACAACTACTTAGGTCTTGCGAATCACCCTGAGCTGATTGCCGCGGCAAAAAACGGCATGGATACCCACGGTTTTGGTATGGCCTCCGTACGCTTTATCTGCGGTACCCAGGACAGCCACAAGCAGCTTGAGCAAAAGCTGGCGAATTTCCTCGGAATGGAAGACGCGATTCTCTACTCCTCCTGCTTCGACGCCAACGGCGGCCTGTTCGAGACCCTGCTCGGCGCAGAAGATGCGATTATCTCCGACGCCCTGAACCACGCCTCCATCATCGACGGCGTGCGCTTGTGTAAAGCGAAGCGTTTTCGCTACGCCAATAACGACATGGTTGAGCTGGAAGCGCGCCTGAAAGAGGCCCGTGAAGCGGGCGCTCGCCATGTGCTGATCGCCACCGACGGCGTATTCTCCATGGACGGCGTGATCGCCAACCTGAAGGGCGTGTGTGACCTGGCGGATAAATACGACGCGCTGGTGATGGTCGATGACTCTCACGCGGTCGGTTTTGTCGGCGAAAATGGTCGCGGCTCCCACGAATACTGCGACGTAATGGGCCGCGTGGACATCATCACCGGCACGCTGGGCAAAGCGCTCGGCGGCGCATCCGGCGGCTATACCGCTGCGCGTAAAGAGGTGGTGGAGTGGCTGCGCCAGCGCTCGCGTCCGTATCTGTTCTCCAACTCCCTGGCACCGGCGATTGTTGCCGCCTCCATCAAAGTGCTGGAGATGGTGGAGTCCGGCGCTGAACTGCGCGACCGTCTGTGGTCCAACGCGCGTCTGTTCCGTGAAAAAATGAGCGCAGCAGGGTTCACCCTTGCCGGTGCTGACCACGCGATCATTCCGGTGATGCTGGGTGATGCGGTCGTGGCGCAGAACTTTGCCCGCGAACTGCAGAAGGAAGGGATTTACGTCACCGGGTTCTTCTTCCCGGTGGTGCCAAAAGGTCAGGCGCGTATCCGCACCCAGATGTCTGCGGCGCATACGCCTGAACAAATTGAACGTGCGGTGGAAGCCTTTACCCGCATCGGTAAACAGCTGGGCGTCATTGCCTGAGGACGTGTGATGAAAGCGTTATCCAAACTGAAAGCGGAAGAAGGGATTTGGATGACCGACGTGCCGGAACCGGAAGTCGGTCATAACGATCTGCTGATCAAAATTCGTAAAACGGCTATCTGCGGTACTGACGTTCACATCTACAACTGGGACCAGTGGTCGCAGAAAACCATTCCTGTACCGATGGTTGTCGGTCACGAATATGTCGGTGAAGTGGTGGGTATCGGCCAGGAAGTGAAAGGCTTCAAAATCGGCGACCGCGTCTCCGGTGAAGGTCACATTACCTGCGGCCACTGCCGTAACTGCCGCGGCGGGCGTACGCACCTGTGCCGCAATACCATCGGCGTGGGCGTGAACCGTCCGGGCTGCTTCGCGGAATACCTGGTGATCCCGGCCTTTAACGCCTTCAAAATCCCGGACAATATTTCTGACGATCTGGCCTCCATTTTCGATCCGTTCGGTAACGCCGTGCACACGGCGCTCTCCTTCGATCTGGTCGGTGAAGACGTGCTGGTCTCCGGCGCGGGCCCCATCGGCATTATGGCGGCAGCCGTGGCGAAGCATGTAGGTGCGCGCAACGTCGTGATCACCGACGTAAACGAATACCGCCTGTCGCTGGCGCGCAAAATGGGCGTCACCCGCGCGGTGGATGTCTCGAAAGAGAGCCTGACCGACGTGATGGAAGAGCTGGGCATGACCGAGGGCTTCGATGTGGGTCTGGAGATGTCCGGTGCGCCACCGGCGTTCCGCACCATGCTCGACACCATGAACCACGGTGGCCGTATCGCGATGCTGGGTATTCCGCCGTCGGATATGTCCATCGACTGGAACAAAGTGATCTTCAAGGGGCTGTTCATCAAGGGTATCTATGGTCGTGAGATGTTTGAGACCTGGTACAAGATGGCTGCGTTGATTCAGTCCGGTCTGGATCTGTCCCCGATTATTACTCACCGTTTCTCCATCGATGAGTTCCAGCAGGGCTTTGACGCGATGCGTTCCGGCCAGTCAGGGAAAGTGATTCTGAGCTGGGATTAAATCTGCCTGCTGGCACCACTTTTACGGGTGCCAGCGTTCTTTCTTAGCGGTTTGACTTTCCAGAGGTTACTTGTTAACTTTTGGCGAAATTTTCTCCATTCCGTCTTCTCCGCACGTTCATTCAAGTAGTTAAAATGATTGCGTCAGGAAAGATTCTGCCAGGCTAATTAGGTCATTATGTCCACACTGTTTCCACAGAAGTTGGTTGAGACACCTTCGCGATTTACCGCTTTCTTAACTTTCTTTATTTCCCTGCTAATAGTCATTGGCGTTAATATTATACATGCTAAATATAATGCGGTAATTAACCGTGCGCTGGTTTTTGCGCTGATATTGCTGGCGTTAAAATGTATAAACAATAAAATATTCAGAAATGTACTTGCGATTATTTTATTAATTCCAGTCGCGGCAGACATCACTTTACAGTTATATGCCTGGAGTAATTTCAATTCTGCGTTTAGCTATGGGTTTGCGCTAAGCGTACTTAATACGACACCGGGTGAAGCAAGTTCGATGCTCGGTTTGTACTGGCGCGATTGCCTGATTTTTATCGCCCTCTCGGCGTTTTTCATTTTTACCACCAATACCGGGATATGGCCTGTCGCGCCGCGTTTTCGTCGCTGGCCCGCCATTGCGCTTGCCGTCACGCTGCTGGCTTTTTATGGTCAGGCCTTGCAGCATCAACTCAGGAAAAGCAGCGTAGAGAGCCTGGCGCAGCGCGTGGTTCAGGCAACACCTGTCAGCACGTCTAAAGTCTTTATGCAGGCCATCGAAGATAATGCCGTGGTGGCCAATATCGGTAATAACATTCCTGATTATAAAATCACGCTATCCGATACTGGCATCGAAAACTATGTATTGATTATTGGTGAGTCTGAGCGCACGGCAAATATGGGTATCTATGGTTATCCTCGAGATACGACACCGGAGCTGGAGAAGCAAAAATCGCAGCTATTATTGTTCCGTAATGCTGTAACGCCTGCTCCGGTCACGATTATGGCGGTTCCGCTGGCGTTGACCGCCGATACTGTGAATGCACGAGATCCTCGTAAGTATGGCGATAACGTCATCAATATCGCTAACAAAGCGGGATATGATACGTACTGGTTTAGTCGTCAGGGTAAAGGAGGGGCGCATAATAACGTCATTACCGGAATTGCCCTGAACACGAAACAGCATGAGTGGATTGACGGGGGCTACGACGAAGACCTTCTGCCGCTGTTGCGGAATGCGTTAAAAACGCCGGGCAAGAAACTGATTGTTCTGCATTTGTATGGAAGTCACGAACCGTCCTGTCGACGCTTCCCTGCCAGCCAGGCGGTGCTGCAGGGTGATAATGAAGCTGATGATTGTTATGACAATTCGGTGCGATACACGGATATGTTGATGGGTAAGGTCTTTAGCTTGCTCGAAGACTCGCGCTCATCAGTTATGTATTTTTCCGATCATGGCCTGGTCCGAGATCCGAAGCGTGCGGTTGCGTATTCGCACGGAAATGTTAATCCTCCACGAGAGGCTCTGCATATCCCTGTGTTTATCTGGTACGGACATCAGGTGGATTCCGATAAGCAGTATACCGGAGATTATAAAACTGTCTGGTCTGCTGATGATATTAATACGCTGGCTGAGCTATGGCTTGGGATCCATCGTCAGGGAGAACCTGCCCTGTCTGTACAATCATGGCTTGCCGGTTATAATAAAAACGTAACCGTGCTGGATACGACCGGGAAGTCCTTTGACTGGCGTAATATTCGTTAACACAGGTGTGATAAACTTGTTTTTTCAGTGTGCTAGCCTGTTTTTCCTTTATAGTAAATGGAATAATGATGATTAATGTAGAACGAGATAAGGTCCAGTTTGTATTGCTGCAGCTACTCTTCGGAATGTGTGCTTTAGCTTTTGGTTGCGTCGTTGTTTCACCTAATTTATCCGCCAAAATTTTGGGCCTGGCGGGTGTAACAGCATTCGTTATTTTCTTATTGGATATTAAAAATTCCAGAAAGAACGATGCATTCTGGCTTTGTCTGGTCCTGCTGGCTATTGGAATTTGCGATTTGGCCTGGTACCGAATGTATAAGGTTGATAGTGAGGCGATCAACTCTTATCGCGCCTATCTTGAAGTCGGGAAAATCTGCCTTTTCGGGGCATTCTCCATCTTCATGCTTGTGAGCAGAGAGCAATTCAAAATCGGCAGTAATAAAATCCATATGTTGCTGGTCATCACGCTGCAGGTGATGATTATTGTCTATGCAGGATATCAAAATATTTTTCTTGGAAACCAAAGAGTTACGCTTTCCCTTGCCGGTGGGGCGGATGCGACAGGGGCCGCTTATACCATTGCATTTATTTCCTTCTACACGATTCTGGTTCTTCAGCACAGTTTAAGTAGATGGAAAGAGTTGTTTGTACTCGGGCATTTTTTTATCACTTTCCTGGTACTGGTGGCGACAGAAACTCGAGCAGCCATTCTGACCTATCCGATTATTTTCTTCGCATTGCTGGTGGTGAAGTTCTACAAGGAAAAGCATATCCCATGGAAGGGAGTTGCGGTTTTCCTGATCGCGTTGCTGGCTGGTGCATTTATGATGAAAGACAGCCTGATAAAGCGTTATAACGACTTTAACAATGACATTGTTTCCTATGATAAAGCGAACAGTGCCACTTCTGTTGGGGCTCGTTTTGCTATGTGGAAAACGGGATTAGCTGCGTCTAAAAATAATTATTTATGGCAGTCGACAGATGAGCGAAACGCAAAGATAATTGCCGAGGTTAATAAAGACCCAAGCTTGTCAGGCGCGCTGGATCACATCCGCGGTCATCTTCATAATGAAATCGTCGAAACGCTTTCAGTGAAAGGACCTTCAGGCGTTCTTCTTTATATTCTGTTTGTGATATCGCTTGGCTGGTATGCATTACGTAAACGTAAAAGTATTATACTTTTCGCGTTCCTGGTTTCGATTGTTATGTTCGGCGTAGGTGGTGTGATGTTCTATTCTAAAACAACTCCTGTTGCGTGGATGTTGACGCTGATAATGTCGATTGTTTTTCTGGAACAAAACAAACATCGTACTGTCATTAAGTAACCGTTTTGATTCTCCCTCGGGAAAAAGGTATTCTTCCGAGGGAGAAATACCTTTTACCAGACGAGTACCCCATGAACGAACTGATTTCAGTCATCATCACCACCTACAACAGAGAGGCGTTGCTGGAACGCGCAATTCGTTCAGTTATTGCTCAGACATATCCCGCAGTAGAATTGGTTATTGTTGATGACTGCTCCAATGAGAAAACCCCTCAACTTATCGAGCGTATGCGCGCTGAGTGTGAGGCGCGCTTTGTACATTTCATCTACGAGCGTAACGAAAAGAACAGCGGTTCTAACTTCAGCCGTAACCGGGGCTATGCGCTTTCGCACGGCGTGTTTGTAACGGGGCTTGATGACGACGATTATTTCCTGCCAGAGCGTTTGACGAAGCTCACTGAGCGGTATGATGATAAGTATGCTTTCGTGACGGACACGCCCGCCAGGTTGGACAAAACCCACCGTACCTATCCGGAAACTGATGACAAACGAATCATTGAGCTGCAGGATATTCTGTGTGAAAACGTGGTTGGCAATCAGGTATTGACCACAAAAGAAAAACTGTTAGGCGTAGGCGGATTTTCCCCTGAAATTAAACAGCAGCAAGATCGCGATGTGTGGATTAAATTAATTCTGAAGTATGGTCCAGGAATCAAATACAGTTTCAGTACTGCGATGGTGGATGCTGAACACGGGAGCGATCGTATTACGTCGCAGGTTAAAAAATACAATGCGTATCGGAAACTCTATTTTAAATACCGTCGGCACATGTCTGAAGTGACCCGCAGCAATAATTTATTCCAACTTATGTCGTTTCGTGGCTTTACATCATCGCGCATGAATTGCTTATTACGCGGGCGTAAAAAAGACGCTAAATTAAAAATGAAACTGTTTCGCCGTACGCTAAAAGAGCTATTCTGAATTTAATTAGGTGAAATGATGAATCTGAATGCAACGAATAAGCTCATCAAGAAAACCCGGCGCTGGCACAAAAAAACGGGTTTTTCTCTTTTTCAGCGTGCTGCTTGCCATTTTGAGCGGAAGAAAAAAGAAGCGATTTTTAGCATTATTGATGATCTCAAGGTTCAACCTGACGATTCGCACACATCGGAACCGATGCAATCAAACATTATCTGGATCTGCTGGTTCCAGGGGCTGGATAACGCGCCTGAGTTAGTTAAACGCTGTGTCGACTCTGTTTATAAACACTCAAATGGATATGAGATTATAATTATTACTGAAGATAATTTTTCGGATTATATCACACTACCTGGTGTGATTATTGAGAAATATAATTCTGAATTGATCGGTAAAGCTCACTTCTCTGATTTATTACGTTGCTGTTTATTGTATGAATATGGCGGTGTATGGCTTGACTCTACCATATTTATGGCTCATGATTTACCTTCCTACCTTGCCAATTACTCATTTTGTTCTTTGCGTTTCACTCCAGCAGATTGCTCTGGGAGTATTAGCAACGGTTTCTGGACAACTTATTTTTTGGTTTCCGAGAAAAATGGCTATTTAATCGGTAATGTAATGAATGTGCTTTTAGAATACTGGCAAAAGCATGATAAAATCATAGACTATTTTTTAATGGATTATATCTTTTCTTATTATTTTGAAAATGATAGCCACTCAAGAGAAATTATTTTATCTCAACCTGTGCTCGGTGAAAATCGTTTTTTACTAAAAAATAGTATGAATGAGCATTTCTCACTTGAACTACAAAAACAAGTTATGGAAGACCCTATAGGCATATATAAATTGTCTTATAAAGGGTCTTACCGTACTTCAAACAACGGCCAGCCGACAATATATAGCCTGATCCTTGATGGCACTTTCGAACTAAAGTGAGAAAAAAGCCACCATGACGGTGGCTTATTATCGTCAGGCTTTCTTACCCCATCCCTGCCACTGCTGCTGGACGTATTTCACCAGCGTACTGTTACTGATGCTGTCTCCGATGACAGAGAAGAAGCGGGTCGCGTAGACCGGTTCTAGCGGCTGCTTCGGTACGCAGCGCTTCACGCCGCGGAACGGATTACGCGGCGCCGTCGGGGTGGGCTGCGCAGAATTCGGCGTAGTGGTATCCACCTGCGGCTCATTCAGCAGATCGCTCGGGCGCACCAGCGTGATATCGGAAGGTAAGGTCGGCAGCATTTGCTGCAGGACGCGGACGGTAGACGGGTGGGGGTGACCGATGGCAATGGCCGAACCATTGCGGCGGGCCAGCTGTACCGCGCGATTAAACTGCACGCGAATATCGGCTTCGTTCTGGGTATCATCCAGGAACACCTTGCGCTTAATCACCTTTACGCCCGTTCCCTGAGCGGCGCGCATCGCCTGGCTGTTGCCGATGGTCATGCTGTCGAGGAAGTAGAGATTGTAACGCTCCAGCGCCTGCATCACTTTTAGCATCCCGTACAGGCTGGAGGTCATCGCGCTGCCCATATGGTTGTTCAGCCCTACGGCATACGGCACCTTGTTGTAGGCGTCTCGGATGATGCGCTCAATCTCCTCGCTGCTCATATCCGGGCGCAGGGTATCTTTTTCCAGCGGCTGCTTGCTGAGCGGGGCCATAGGCAGGTGGATGAGAACCTGATGCCCGCTGCTGTGGGCTTTGGTCGCCATCTCACGCGCGTGGGGGGCATTCGGCAGGACGGCAACGGAGATGGCCGACGGCATCGCCAGCACCTGGTTTTCATAATGTGGGCGATAACCGAAGTCATCAATCACGATAGCGAGCTTACCGGCGTATACCGGTGCAGCCAGCGCCAGCGCGCTGACGACGGAGAAAACGATTCGACGAAATTGAAGCAAAACTTATCTTCCCAACCACGGCTGTGGATTGACCGCCTGACCCTGACGACGAATTTCGAAATAGAGTGACGGGCGGCCCTGACCGCCACTGCTGCCCACAAGGGCGATGGGTTGTCCGGCGCGCACCTGCGTGCCGACGCTGACCAGCGCGCTCTGGTTGTAGCCGTAAAGACTCATGTCGCCTTTACCGTGCTCGACCACTACCACAAGCCCGTAACCCTGCAGCCAGTCGGCCAGAATCACGCGGCCATCGGCGATGGCTTTCACTTCGCTACCTTCAGACGCACCGATAACGATCCCTTTCCAACGTAGCTCACCCTGCAGCTGTTCGCCATAGCGATGCAGAATTGAACCGCGAACGGGCCAGAAAGCCTGACCGCGAGGAGAGCCGAGGCCGCCGGTACGCGACATCAGGGAACGTTCGCTTTCGCTTGGCTTGTAGGTGGTCCCTTTGCGGGACGCTTCCTGCTGCTTGTCGCGAACGGCCTGCGCCTCGCGAGCCTCTTTTTCGGCGCGCGCTTTCGCCGCGGCTTCAGCACGGGCGATGCTGTTGCGCAGTTTCGATTCGTTGGCGCGCATTTCGCTCAGCTGGCTCTGCCCTTCCTGAATCGAGGACTCGAGACCGGCCAGGGTTTTCTTACGCTCGTTGCGTGCCTGCTCAAGCTTTGCCTGCTGGGCCTGCTGATCGTAGAGCAGCGTCTGCTGCTGGCTCTGCTTCTCTTCCAGCTCGGCTTTTTGCGTGGAAACCTCTTCGCGCGTCTGCTTCAGCTGCGCGATCGTCTCCTGACGCGCCTGGTTCAGATAGCCAAAGTAGGCCTGCAGGCGCTGGCCGCGCTGGCTCTCTTCGCCGCTGAGGATGAGCTGGAGCCCGGTATGTTCACCCTGGCGGAATGCGGCATCAAGCTGTGCGGCAAGGTTGCGCTCCTGCGCATCGCGCTGGCGCTCCAGTTTGGCAATCGACGCGTTCATCTCGTCGATCTGCTTATTCAACTGGGCAAGGGTGTTTTGCGTTTCACGGAGTTTACGTGTGGCAGCGGAGATGGCCTCTTCCTGCTGCTTAAGCTGGGCGAGCAGGGCGGCGCGCTGTTGCTGCTGTTGGCGTACCGCACGCTCTTTGGCGGCGATATCGGCCTGAATGGATTTCAGCTGGTCGCGGTCATCCGCGTGGGCGGATGCGGCGCACAGCAATACGCCAGCGCTGAGTGCGCTGGCGTAAAACAGAGGTCTGACTGATAACCTAAGCGGCTTCACGACCCATGTGATTGAAAAAATCGCCTTTCCCCTCATGGGGAGCGATTATTCCACGATGAACAGCGGCTTACCAGTCATCTCTTCAGGGATCGGCATACCCATCAGCGACAACATGGTTGGCGCGATGTCAGAAAGCTTGCCGCCTTCTACGGCTTTCACTGATTTATCACCCACATAAATCAGCGGAACCGGCAGGTTGGTGTGGGCGGTGTGCGCCTGTCCGGTCGCCGGGTCGCGCATCTGTTCAGCGTTACCGTGATCCGCGGTGATCAGCAGCTGACCGCCAACGGACTCAACCGCTTTCGCCACCTGCTCAACGCAGTGGTCCAGCGCTTCAACCGCTTTCACTGCCGCTTCCATCACCCCGGTATGACCGACCATGTCGCCGTTCGGGTAGTTACAGATGATGGTGTCGTATTTGCCGCTCTCGATGGCCGCAACCAATTTTTCAGTCAATTCTGCAGAGCTCATTTCTGGTTGCAGATCGTAGGTGGCGACTTTCGGGGAGTTGATCAGAATACGTTCTTCGCCTTTGAACGGCTCTTCAACGCCACCGTTAAAGAAGAAGGTCACGTGCGCGTATTTTTCCGTTTCGGAAATACGCAGCTGCGTTTTGTCGTTCTTCGCCATCCACTCACCGAAGGTATTTGCCAGCGAGGCCGGTGGGTATGCGCACGGCGCTTTGATGTCTGCCGCGTATTCGGTCAACTGGATGAAGTTGATGTTAACCACTTTCTTACGGGCAAAACCGTCGAAGTCGCTGTTGACGAACGCACGGGTGATTTCGCGCGCGCGGTCAGCGCGGAAGTTCATGAAGATCAGCGCGTCGCCGTCTTCCATGGCGGCATCGGCCTGGCCTTCAGCGCGAATCACGGACGCTTTCACGAATTCGTCGTTTTCATCGCGTGCATAGGCCGCTTCCAGCGCTTCAACGGCGGTCGCAAACTGGAATTCCCCTTTTGCCAGGGTCAGCAGGTCATAGGCCTGTTCAACGCGATCCCAGCGGTTGTCGCGGTCCATGGCGTAGTAACGACCAATGATGGAGGCCACGCGGCCTTTACCCAGCGCGGCGAATTTGTCTTCGAAGGCTTTCAGGGAGCCTTCCGCACTGCGTGGTGGCGTGTCGCGACCGTCCAGGAAGGCGTGCAGATAGATTTTTTCCGCACCGCGCTCAGCGGCCAGTTCAACCATTGCCATGATGTGATCTTCGTGGCTGTGAACGCCGCCAGCAGAGAGCAGACCCATGATGTGAACGGCCTTGCCAGCAGCAACGGCTTTATCAACCGCGCCACACAACGTTGGGTTGGAGAAGAAGGTGCGTTCTTTGATTTCAACGTCCAGACGCGTCAGGTCTTGATACACGATACGCCCGGCGCCCAGGTTAACGTGACCGACTTCGGAGTTGCCCATCTGGCGGTCCGGCAGGCCCACTTCCAGGCCAGACGCGTCAATCAGCGTATGCGGACGTTTTGCCCACAGGGCATCCATGACCGGGGTTTTGGCGTTGAAAATAGCGTTATCCTGGCTGTCTTCACGGTAGCCATAGCCATCCAGAATCACCAGTACCATAGGTTTTTTAGAAACCGACATTGCGACAACCTCATGCTCAAGAGTCAAAATTTGCGTAATTTTACTACAGCTGAATCGATCAAATAGCCGCAGAAGATCAAAGAAAGCGCAGGGGCAAGGTACTCGCCAGACCATTTTGAGGCATTTTTTTAGGTGGCATGCCGCAGAAAATGGATTAGGTTAGGGTCGCTGGCTGTATTTGCCAGAACGCACAGGTATACTCCTGTCCTGGTTTTTTTAATCACTAAGTCGGGAGTAGTTACCCTCCATGCAAGAAATTATGCAATTCGTTAGCCGCCATCCGGTTCTGAGCATCGCGTGGATTGGCCTGCTGGCTGCTGTGCTGTTCACCACATTTAAGAGCCTGACGTCTAAGATTAAGGTTATCACCCGTGGTGAAGCGACGCGTCTGATTAACAAAGAAGATGCTGTCGTGGTCGATCTGCGTCAGCGTGACGATTTCCGCAAAGGGCACATTGCAGGTGCGATTAACCTGCTGCCTGCTGAAATCAAAGCGAACAATGTGGGCGAGCTTGAGAAGCATAAAGCCCAGCCGATTATCGTTGTTGACGGTACCGGCATGCAGGCGCAGGAATCCGCCAGCCTGCTACATAAAGCAGGCTTCGAAAACGTATCTGTGCTGAAAGAAGGCATTTCCGGCTGGAGCGGGGAAAATCTTCCTTTGGTACGCGGTAAATAAGGAGTTCAGTCATGGCCCATATTGAGATCTACACCAAAGCGACGTGCCCGTTCTGCCACCGTGCGAAAGCGTTGCTGAACAGCAAAGGCGTCACGTTCCAGGAACTGCCGATTGACGGTGACGCGATTAAACGCGAAGAGATGATCCAACGTAGTGGTCGTACGACGGTTCCACAGATTTTTATTGATGCGCAGCACATTGGCGGCTGTGATGACTTGTATGCGCTCGACGCCCGTGGTGGACTCGATCCGCTGCTGAGCTAAGAGACTTTAGGACAATTAAAAAGGGTATTTCCATGTCAGAACAAAGCAATAATGAAATGATTTTCCAGATCCAGCGCATCTACACCAAAGATGTCTCTTTTGAAGCGCCAAATGCGCCGCACGTTTTCCAGAAAGACTGGCAGCCAGAGGTTAAACTTGATCTGGATACCGCATCAACCCAACTGGCTGATGACGTGTATGAAGTCGTACTGCGTGTGACCGTGACCGCTTCTCTGGGCGAAGAGACTGCTTTCCTGTGTGAAGTACAGCAGGGCGGTATCTTCTCCATCGGCGGTATCGAAGGAAACCAGATGGCGCATTGCCTGGGGGCGTACTGCCCGAACATTCTGTTCCCGTATGCACGTGAATGCATCACCAGCCTGGTTTCTCGCGGTACATTCCCGCAACTGAACCTTGCGCCAGTTAACTTTGATGCGCTGTTCATGAACTATCTGCAGCAGCAAGCTGGCGAAGGTGCTGAACAACATCAGGATGCCTGATGAGCACTGTTAATGCGTCAATGACTGTGATCGGTGCCGGCTCATACGGCACCGCTCTTGCCATCACGCTGGCAAGAAATGGTCACGATGTGGTCCTGTGGGGCCACGACCCAAAACATATCGCGACGCTACAGCGCGACCGCTGTAACGTGGCGTTTCTCCCGGACGTTCCGTTCCCTGACTCCCTGCACCTTGAAAGCGACCTTGCGACCGCGCTGGCGGCCAGCCGCAACATTCTGATTGTGGTCCCGAGCCATGTCTTTGGCGACGTGCTGCGTCAGATTAAGCCGCTGATGCGCCCGGATGCGCGCGTTGTCTGGGCGACGAAAGGACTGGAAGCCGAAACCGGACGCCTGCTGCAGGACGTTGCCCGCGAAGCGCTGGGTGATGCGATCCCGCTGGCGGTCATCTCCGGCCCGACCTTTGCGAAAGAGCTGGCCGCTGGCCTGCCGACGGCGATTTCACTGGCCTCCACCGATCAGGCCTTCTCCGACGATCTCCAGCAGTTGCTGCACTGCGGCAAGAGCTTCCGCGTTTACAGCAACCCCGATTTTATCGGCGTGCAGCTGGGCGGCGCGGTGAAGAACGTGATTGCGATTGGCGCCGGGATGTCCGACGGCATTGGTTTTGGTGCCAACGCCCGTACGGCGCTGATCACCCGCGGTCTGACCGAGATGTCCCGCCTGGGCGAAGCGCTGGGTGCCGATCCGGCCACCTTTATGGGAATGGCGGGCCTGGGCGACCTGGTGCTGACCTGTACCGACAACCAGTCTCGTAACCGCCGCTTTGGCATGATGCTCGGACAGGGCAGCGATGTGAAAGACGCGCAGGAGAAGATTGGCCAGGTGGTGGAAGGCTACCGCAATACCAAAGAAGTCCGCGAGCTGGCGCACCGTTTCGGTGTCGAAATGCCAATAACCGAGGAAATTTATCAGGTATTGTATTGCGGAAAAAATGCGCGCGAGGCAGCATTGACCTTATTAGGTCGTGCGCGCAAGGACGAGCGCAGCAGTAACTAGTCGGAACCGTTGTCACCTGAATGACCCAGCCAGCGCAGAACTGGCTGGTCATTAACTATCGTCTGGAGTAAGCAATGCCGTGTGAAGAACTGGATATCGTCTGGAATAACATTAAAGCCGAAGCCCGGGCGCTGGCCGACTGTGAGCCTATGCTGGCCAGTTTCTACCACGCAACGCTACTCAAGCACGAAAACCTCGGCAGCGCGCTGAGCTATATGCTCGCCAACAAGCTGGCGTCCTCGATCATGCCCGCGATTGCGATTCGTGAGGTGGTGGAAGAGGCTTACGCCGCTGACCCGGAAATGATCGCCTCTGCCGCCTGTGATATCCAGGCCGTGCGCACCCGTGACCCGGCGGTCGATAAATACTCTACGCCGCTGCTGTACCTGAAAGGCTTCCACGCCCTGCAGGCTTACCGCATCGGCCACTGGCTATGGAATGAAGGCCGCCGCGCGCTGGCGATCTTCCTGCAAAACCAGGTTTCCGTGACGTTTCAGGTTGATATTCACCCGGCGGCGAAGATTGGCCGCGGGATCATGCTCGACCACGCCACCGGGATCGTTGTCGGGGAAACGGCGGTGATTGAAGACGACGTCTCGATCCTGCAGTCGGTTACCCTGGGCGGTACCGGGAAAACCAGCGGCGATCGCCATCCGAAAATTCGTGAAGGGGTGATGATTGGCGCGGGTGCCAAAATCCTCGGCAATATCGAAGTCGGACGCGGCGCGAAGATCGGCGCAGGCTCCGTGGTGCTCCAGCCGGTGCCGCCGCACACCACCGCCGCTGGCGTACCGGCGCGCATCGTCGGTAAGCCAGACAGCGATAAGCCGTCCATGGATATGGATCAGCACTTCAACGGCATTCACCATACCTTCGAGTATGGTGACGGCATTTAACTTCTGAGAATGGCGCCCGGATATCCCAGCTGGCGCCATGCTTCATACACCACCACCGACACCGCGTTCGACAGGTTCATGCTGCGGCTGTCCGGCATCATCGGAATACGGATTTTCTGCTCAGCGGGCAGGGCATCCAGGATCGTGGCCGGCAGGCCGCGGGTTTCCGGGCCAAACATCAGATAGTCACCTGCCTGATAGCTTACGGCGCTGTGCGCTGGCGTGCCTTTGGTGGTCAGGGCGAACATGCGCTGCGGCTGCTCTGCTTCCAGAAACGCGGCGTAATCGTGGTGGCGAATAACGGCGGTAAATTCATGATAATCCAGCCCTGCGCGACGCAGGCGTTTGTCGTCCCACGTAAAGCCCATCGGCTCAATAATGTGCAGACGAAAACCGGTGTTGGCACACAGGCGGATAATATTGCCGGTATTCGGCGGAATTTCTGGTTCGAATAAAACGATGTTAAGCATGCTGCCCCCTTAATAGCGGGGGCAGAATAGCAGAAAAGAGAGGAACTACGCGACGCCGGGTTCCTGCGAGCGACTATAGAGGGCCGTTTGGAAAACGGAATCTATGGTCACTCCCGTTTTT